>NZ_JBNGGG010000022.1:0-174870 GCF_049974585.1 Streptomyces sp. UG1
CCGGCCAACGACGCCATCCAGCTCGGCTCCCCCTACGTCACCACCGACTCGGCCGCCGGCCTGGTGGTCCTGACCGGCCAGGCATCGAAGACGATCGCTGAGCAGCAGAAGGCCGTCGCCGACGCCCACGCCAAGAACGCCCAGCAGGAGGCCGCCGCCGCCAAGGCCCTCGCAGACCGGGCCAAGGGCGACGCCAAGGCCGCCTACCAGCACGCGGCGGGAGCCGCCAGGCATGCGGCCAGCGCCCGTACCTACGCCAAGCAGGCCCTCGGCTACGCGGCCGACGCCGCCAAGGCGGCCTCACGGGCATCGGCATCCCTGGCCCGCACGATCGAATACGACCGCAAGGCCACCCAGGACGCCGCCGCGGCGGACAAGGCAGCCGGGCGGGCCGAGGGCCACGCCGAGCAGGCCCGCGACTCCGCCGACCAGGCGGCCCTCGATGCGTCCGCCGCCCGTGCGGCGGCAGCACAGGCCGAGCTGGCCGCGAAGGATGCCCGCGCCGCAGCGCAGCGCGCCGACGCCGCCGCCACCGCGGCCGAGGAAGCGGCCAAGGACGCCCAGAAGTACGCCAGGGAGGCACAGAAAGCGGCAGAGTCGGCGGCACGCAAGGAGGCGAACAAGCAGGTCGCCACCGGGGCTGGTACGGGCGTCGGCGGCACCTTCTACGTCGTCGACGACGTAGAAGTGACCGATGCCAAGCAGGACAACCCCTGCGAACTGCCACCCGGACTCGGCACTAGTTGCACCGTCACCTACACGTTCACGTTCAATGCCACTGTCAGTTTCTACGCGTGCCTCGACCCCGACGTTCCCGCGACGGAGGCAGGTTGCCCGCGGAACGACGTGGTCTTCCTCGGAACGCAGACGTTCAAAGGGCTGACGAAGAAGCTCACTCGTACCTTCACCCAAGCCGACATCCTCAAGGGCCTCATTGACACCTATCTCAAGATCGGAAAGGAGCTGCTGGTCCAGGACTTCGTGGACTGCTGGCACGGCAGCGTCAGCGGCTGCGCCTGGGCAGCCTCCAACTTCGTCCCCGGTAAAGCGATCGGGAAGGCTGTCGGGGCGATCCGCGCGCTGGACGCCGCGATGCGCACCGGGATCGGAGTCGGCGAGGCGTTCAAGGCGCTGAAGAAGCTGGACCTGGACGCCGCGACCCTCGCGAGGCTCGAGGGCACGGTCAACGCCTACGAGGACCTGGCGAGGTCCTGCAAGGTCAACAGCTTCCTCGGCACCACCGAGGTGCTGATGGCCGACGGCTCCACGAGGAAGATCAAGGACGTCGGTATCGGCGACAAGGTTCTGGCCACGGACCCTGGGACGGGAGAAACAAAGGCTGAGACGGTCACGGCCGAGATCAGGGGGACCGGGCTCAAGCACCTGGTCAAGGTCACCATCGACATCGAGGGCGGCAAGACCGCATCGGTCACGGCGACGGACGGGCATCCGTTCTGGGTTCCTGAGCTGGGACAGTGGATCGACGCTACCGACCTGGCCCCGGGCGAGCGGCTGCGCACCACGGACGGGAACGACGTCCGGATCACCAAGGTCCAACGCTGGACGACTCTCGCTGCCACGGTCTACAACCTCACCGTCAGTAAAGTGCACACGTACTACGTGGTGGCCGGGAACACACCGGTACTCGTGCACAACTCCGGTCCTGGTTGTGACCTGTTCCCCAATACAATGCCAGGAGCTCTTGACAGGGAACTCGCCCTGGCGGACAGGTTGGGCGTCACACCGGTCGGCGCAGGATCTGCTGGATTTGATGCTGCAATCAGTTCCGGGACCGTTAAGTGGGCAGTTCGGGAGGACGGGAGTCTCGTGATCGTGCCGAAGTTTGTCAATGGCCAGGAGATCTCACACTCGGTTCTCACTCGAGGGGCTCCCGTTCGCGCGGCCGGTGAGGCTGATATCGCAGGCTCTTCGCGAGATGGATACTTCGGGCTGGATATCAACAACCACAGTGGCCACTTCCTGCCGTCGAGTGAGAGTCTCGAAATTGGTAGGGATGCCTTTGTGGCGGCAGGGGTTCACTTCTGATGAACCAGCTCAATGATTTGGCGGCGCTCGACCTGCTCTCTCTCTCCGAGATGCTGGCTACAGGCACGCCCATGCGCTCTGAGTTGGACCCTGGTCAGTGGCTGGCGGTCGTTGAGCTGCTGACGATGCGCCTGGCCGAGGGTTGTGGCGACGTGCCGACGGAGCGCTGGGCCATGTGTTCGGCGGCGCTGGACTACGCTCTCGAAACCGCGGTGAGTTCAGGGGCGATCGATCGTCGCGAAGGCGTGATCCGTCGCCTGAACCTCTCCGTCGCCCTGCTTCCGCAGATTCCGTCGAGTCCTGAGGTCGACATTCTGAATCCGGAGCATCTGATTGAGCTTCTGTTTCGGGAACTTCCGATGTCGGCCGAAGAAGCTCGGCAACTGTCCTCTGGTTGGCGATCTCTCCATGTCTCGCAGATCCGGCGTTTGCGAGTCGCCAAGAATCTGGTGACGCCCGCGCTCAGTCTCGCCAGGCTGATGTCGGAAGAAGAATTCGCTGAGCGCTTGAGAGAGTGGGAAGAAGTACTTCCGTCACTTCCGTGAGTGCGTGAGGTGAGGCCTCTTCAGATGAATTCTGACGCCGTCGGTGGATGAGGCTGCGTGACGACGGCCTGCACGATCCTGTTCGGGCGGTGCAGGTCGTCGTCGGGCGATACGGACCGGCTGGCGAAGTGGATGCGGGAGCCCCCTTCTCAATACTCCAGTCGCAGTTCGCCATCGCCGTCCGCGTGAGGCACCATGGGGTCGGTGGGCGACTCGTACTTACGACTGACCCATCGGCCCCGTCAGGGAGCGACGAGGGCCGATCGCAGTTCCCCGGCAACGGGCCAGGGGTACCGTTCTGGTGTCGATGCAGAACGGAGACCGGTATGCCCCCGCACGCTGCCGAGCACACAGGCGCACGTGCGCAAGGTCCGCCGGTTGACGCAACGTGAGTTGGCCGACCTCTCGCACGTTCCTGCAGCATGCTGACGAAGGTGGAGCGGGGCGTCCTGCCCGCCAGCCCTTCGGTGATCGGTGCACTTGCCCGCGTCCTCTCCGTGCCGGTCACCGAACTGACCGGACAGCCCTACCTTGAAGAGCTGCGGCAGGACCAACTGGACGGCCTGATCAACCGATTCGCGAGGCTCTGAACATCTACGACCTCGGCCCCGACCCAGATGTAGCTGTGCGCCATGGTCCGCGCGACGAACATCAAGCAGGTCGCCGCCGATCTCCCTGGCCTGATCCATGAGGCCACGACGACGGCGCATACGGATCCGGCAGACCGCAACTGGCGGTTACTCGCGAGTACGTACCGGACCGCCTACGACGTGACGACGAAGCGTCACCAGGAACTGCGGCAGCACCGACAGGCAGAGCAGCAGGCCCTTGGGGTTCAGGCCGCTGATCGTGGCGACCCGGAGGACGGCGCGGGCCGGGCTCGTGGCCACCGTCTCCTCGGCCGCCCCCGGCGTGCCCGGGCGGCGCAGCACGCTCCAGCCCAGCCAGGCCAGGTACCCGGCGCCGGCGGCCGTCCGCGCGGTCAGCAGCCCCGGCTCGCCCGCCGCCGGCACCGCGAGGCCGGCCACCGCGAGCACCGTGTGCAGCGCGTACCCGGTGACCAGGCCCGCCACCGCCGTCACCGGGGTGCGGTCGCGCAGCCCGGCGCGCGCCTCCGGCGGTGCGGCCGGTGGCGTGGGTTCGGTGGGCGGAGGCGATGGGGGACGGTCCCCAGCGCGCTGTGTGGCTGCGCAGCGCCGGCCGGCACTCCGGTTGCTCCCATCGGGTGACAGGGAACATACGGTGAGCCTGCCCCGGACTGCTTGGTCGGCGGAGCCGCTCGCGTTGGCCTTCGCCTCCATGCGGCAGGAGGACCGGGAGACGGTCGCCGAGTTCGAGAGCGCGCTGGCCGGCATCCCGCATGTGCTGGAGGCACAGCGGCTGTTCGGGGAGCCGGACCATCTGCACGTCGTACAGGACCGACCGCTGCCCGCACAACACGGCAGGCGGCGGCCCACGTCGGGTGAGCCGCCGCCTGCCAGACAGGACTTGATGAATCAGGGGCCTACTTCGTCGGCTTCTTGCCGGTCACGCCCAGGTGCACCAACAGCGCCAGATTCGGCTTGAGTTCGGCCTGTTTGACGCCCCACGTCTGGAAGCCCTTCTGGTGCGAGGCCACCGCCGCGAGCATCGCGACGATCGAACCCGCGACCGCGGCCGGGTTGACGTCCTTGTCGACCCTGCCCTTGGCCTGCAGTTGACTGACCGCGTCCGCCAGGGAGTTGTTCACGGAGTTCAGGATCTTCATACGAAGCTTGTAGAACCGTTTGTCGCCCTCGGACGCGCCGAGATCGACGACCCTGAGGATCGCGTCGTTCTTGCGCCAGAACTCCAGGAATCCGTCGACGAGTTCCTGAGCCGTCTGCCAGCCGGCCTTGCCGACCCAGCTGCGGCCCTCGACGAGTTCGGTCAAGGAGGCGCCCTCGGCGGCCATTTGCTCGGCGATCTCCAGGACGGCGCCCTCGACGTCCGGGAAGTACTGGTAGAAGGTCGCGGGCGAAGTGCCCGCCTTCCGGGCGACATCGATGACTTTGACGTCCCGGTACGGGGAAGAGCTGAGCATCTCGCTGAGGCAGTCGAGCAGCTTCTGCCGGGTCGCCTGCCCACGCCGGCCGGCCACACGGCCGTCGACGGTACGCACTTGTCCTGTCATGCCGTCAGCTTACCGAGGCGTGATCGGGGCGCGATTCGGCCGACTGCAAATGGGGTGCACGAGGATCACGAGGCTGGTGTGCCTGGTCTGCGCGGTGCGCGGGAGGCCGTTACTTTTGCCGCATGGCCGAAAACAGGGCATCCGCGAACGGAACGGGATACACGGAGGGCGTCCCGTGCTGGGTCGACGCCCAGCTTCCCGACGTGGCGGCGGGCAAGCGCTTCTACGGTGAGCTCTTCGGATGGGACTTCGAGGAGGCGTACGACTCCACCGTGTGGGCCCTCCTCGACGGTGAGCGGGTCGCCGCGCTCGCCCGTAAGGCGGACGGGCGGCTGCCCACCGTGTGGACGGTGTACTTCGCCACCCCGGACGCCCGGGCGCTGGGGGAGCGGATCCGCGCGGCAGGCGGGCAGGTGGTCGTCCCGCCCGTGCGGATGGGGGCGGACCTCGGCGCCGCCGCGCTGGTCACCGACCCCGAGGGCGCCGTCTTCGCGCTCTGGGAGGCGGGCAGCCACCGGGGCTTCGGCCGGCGGCACGAGCCCGGCAGCTTCGCCTGGGTGCAGCTCTACGCCCGGGACACCGACGTCGCCAACACCTTCTACGGCGAGCTCTTCGCCGACGCCCTGTTCGGGCCGGACGCCAAGCCCGACTTCGGCCGCGCGGCCGTCTCCGAGGTCTTCCCGGAGATGATGCCGCCCCATTTCCTCGTCCACTTCCGGGTGGCGTCCTGCGAGGAGACCCTCGCCGCGGTGAACCGGCTCGGCGGGCGGGTGCAGGTGCCGCCCTTCGAAACGTCGTACGGCACGGTCGCCGTCGTCACCGACGACCAGGGGGCGTCGTTCGCGGTCCTGGAACGCTGACCGCGCTCTCACCTCGTGCGTCCCACTATGCGAACCGGCGCTTTCCGCGGCCGCCGGAGTGTGGTTTTGTCCCAAGACACCCCGTTCCGCCCCCGGGTTCGCAACCACGCCCTCGGACAGGAAGAATCGGGGTGCGTGCCGCCAAGGCGGTGCGGTGGTGAGACGCTGCACGGGGTCGCGTACATATGTGGGTGACGGGGCCCGTACGGGGAGGTGGCAGGCAGAGTGGTGGATCAGCTTACGCAGCACGATCCGCGCAGGATCGGGCCGTTCGAGGTGCTCGGACGGCTGGGCGCCGGCGGTATGGGGCTGGTCTATCTCGCGCGCTCGGCTTCGGGCCGGCGCGTGGCGATCAAGACGGTCCGCACGGAGCTGGCCGAGGACCAGCTCTTCCGCGTCCGCTTCACGCGTGAGGTGGAGGCGGCCCGGGCGGTCTCCGGCTTCTACACGGCGGCCGTGGTCGACGCCGACCCGCGCGCGGCCGTGCCGTGGCTGGCCACCGCGTACGTCCCGGCGCCCTCGCTCGAGGAGATAGTGAACGAGTGCGGGCCGCTCCCGGCTCAGGCGGTGCGCTGGCTGGCGGCGGGCGTCGCGGAGGCCCTGCAGTCCATCCACGGCGCCGGTCTCGTCCACCGCGACCTGAAGCCGTCCAACGTGCTCGTGGTCGAGGACGGCCCCCGCGTCATCGACTTCGGTATCGCGTCCGGCGTATCGAATACGCGTTTGACAATGACCAACGTCGCCGTCGGCACCCCCGCCTACATGTCCCCCGAGCAGGCCAAGGACTCGCGCAGCGTCACCGGCGCGAGCGATGTCTTCTCGCTGGGCTCGATGCTGGTGTTCGCCGCCACCGGACACCCCCCGTTCCACGGCGCCAACCCGGTCGAGACGGTCTTCATGCTGCTGCGCGAGGGCCCCGACCTCGAGGGCCTGCCGGACGAGCTGCGCCCGCTGATCGAGTCCCTCATGCAGATGGAGGCCACGAGCCGCCCCAACCCGGCCGACCTCCAGGCCCAGCTCGCACCCCACCTCTTCGGCTCCGGCTCCGACGACAGCGGTACGGCGTCCGCGTGGCTGCCCGAGCGCGCGGTGAGCCTGATCGAGGCGCGGCGCGGCGGCCGCCCGGCGACCAAGCCTTCTTCGTCCGGCCGCAGCGGTGGCGACCGTTTCGTCCCCGCCCCCGCCCCCGCGCCCGTGCCGCCCCCGCCCCCGCACGACCCGGTGGTCCCGCAGCCCGCGCCCGTCCCGGCCGGCGCCCCCGACACCGGCCCGGTCCGCCTCGCGGGCGCCGCCGTCCCGATCGGCCCCGGCCCCCGCGTCGCCGACGCCCGCGCCGCCGCCATGCAGGCGCCCCCTCCGGAGGCCGGCCTGGTCGCCTCCTGGTCCAAGCCCCGCCCCGGCGTCAACGGCGCGGATCCTGCCGCCGGCCCCGCCGTACCGGCCGTGCCGCCCGTGCCCCCGGAGAGCGCGGCCGGCTGGCGGCCCTGGCGTTTTCGCATGTCGAACGACGTCTGGGGCACCCCGGCCGTCGCCGACGACCTCGTCTACGTCACCTCCTTCGAGGTCCACGCCCTCGACGTGGCCACCGGCCGCCGCCGCTTCAAGACGCGCGACGTGGCCTGGTCGATGGCGGTCGCGGACGGCCGTATCCACGCCTCCGACGGCCCGACCCTGTTCGCCCTGGAGAGCCGCGAGGGCGCGGACCTCTGGCGCCTCCAGACGGACGCCTGGGTGTACTCCCTCAAGGCCGAGCGCGGCACCGTCGTCACCGGCACCCGCGGCGGCGGCGTCCAGGCCTGGGAGGCCTCGAACGGCCAGAAACTGTGGGAGATCACCGGGGCGCAGACCGACTTCGAGTCCCCGGAGGCCGGCCCGGCGCTGTACGACGGCACGGTGTACGTCTGGCAGGACGCCCGGCTGAAGGCGCTGGACGCCCGCACCGGCGACGAGCGCTGGGCGTACCCGATCGGCGACGCCGCCTCCTGCGGCGGGGTGCCGGTGCGGGTGGCGCAGGCGCACGACGGCCATGTGTACGTCTCCGCCGGGACGCGCGTGCTCGCGCTCGACGTGCGCAGCGGCCTCGTGCGCTGGCACTTCGAGGCCCCGGCGGTCTTCCTGTGCCCGCCGACCTTCGTGCCGGGCCCCGCGGTGACCGGCGGCGGCGTGTACCTCGCCGACTACCTCGGCACCGTCTACGCCCTGGACGCCACCGACGGCCGCGACCGCTGGCGCATCGCCACCGAGTCCCGCTCCTCCATCGAGCCGGTGCTGGTGGCCGCGGGCCATGTGCACGTCGGCAGCGGCAAGGGCCTGTACACGCTGGACGCGGTCACCGGGACGCCGAAGTGGCGGTTCCAGGCGGGCGGCGATGTCGTGGGCGCCCCGTCCGTGGCCGAGGGCCGGATCCACTTCGGCTCCACCGACCACCTGCTGTACACCCTGAAGGCCGACGACGGCCGCCTGAGATGGAAACTCGCCACCGGCGGCGAGATCACCGGCTCACCCGTGGTCAAGGACGGGGTGGTGTACGCGTGCAGCAAGGACCGCTGTGTGTACGCGCTGGACGCGGAGAAGGGCACGGGCACGGCACGGACGGCGTAGCCGGGGCTGTGTGACGGCCGTCGTGCCGGTGCACGGAAGGGGTCCGGACGGCGGCCGTCCCAGGGGAGCGGGCGTCTTCACCGCTCTTACACGAGACGCTACGCCGGGTGAGCGCTCACCGCCACGCGGCCGCTGCTAACGTGACGTGCTCACGATCGCGACAACGGGGGTTGAAACACCGTGAAGCTTCGCCATGTCCGCGCAGTGGCCGTGATCGCCTGCGTGGTGGTCGCCCTGACGGGAGCCCGGCGCTCGCACGGCGGCGGGTGCGACGACAGCTCGAACTCCAGCAGCTCGTCGAGTGGTTCGGGCGGCAGCACGCACCACTACGACGACGATGACGACGACTACTCGTCCTCCGGAGGCTCGGCGAGCGGCGGATCCTCCGCGACCGCCAGTGCGCGGCCCACCACCGACGTGAAGATCACCAGTTGTGTGTACGACCCGAGCCGGGGCATCGTGGCCCGCGTCGAGGCCGCCAACACCAGCAGCGTCACCACGTACACCTACGAGTTCGGCGTGGTCTTCAAGGACCCCGACGGCGCCCCCGTGCGCACCAGCTCGTCCGCCATCCCGTACGTCTCGCCCGACACCACGGAGACCCTGGACGTGGCCGCCGCGTACGTCCCCGACTCCGGCGCGAACACGAGCGGCGTCACCTGCGCCCTGGACGATGTGACACGTGAGGCGCAGTAGCTCAGCGCCTCACCGCACCCGGTGATCGCGGCGCCGCGCCCGGAACAGCTCCGCCTGCCGCTCGCCCGGCAGGTTCCCGAGCGCGATCAGGTGCGGCGCCTGCGCGAACGCCTGGGCCAGGGCGGCCTCCTTGGCCGCCCACAGCGCCCGTACGGTCCCCTGCACCCCCTGCGCCGGATACCCGGCGATGACCGCGGCGCACTCCACCGCGGCGGCCAACGCCCCGCCCGGCTCGGCCACTTCGGACACCAGCCCGATCTCGTGCGCCCGCCGCGCCGACAGCCGCTCCGCGCTCCCCATCAGCGCCATCCGCGCGGCCTCCCCGTGCGGCATCCGCAGCGCCATCAGCATCGACTCGTAGGCGCTGACCATGCCGTAGGCGGTGTGCGGGTCGAAGAAGGTGGCGTCCGGGTCGGCGACCAGGAAGTCGGCCTCGCCGAGCAGATAGAAGGCGCCCCCGCAGGCCATGCCGGTCACCGCGGCGACGACCGGTTTCCACAGGTCGTTGGACTTCGGCCCGACCCGCAGCAGCGGATCGTCCGTCATGTACGGCGAGTTCGGCTGCGGGACGACGGCCTCCCGGTCAAGGCCCGTACAGAAGGCCCGCCCCCCGGCGCCGGTGAGCACGACGGCCCGTACGGTGTCGTCGAACCGCAACCCTCGCCAGACCGCCACGAGTTCGTCCCGCATCGCGAGGTCGATGGCATTGAGCCGCTCGGGCCGGTCGAGGGTGACGACGGCGACGCCGGTGTCCTTGTCGGTCGTGACGTCGAGGCTGTCGAGGCTCATGGCCGCTCCAGGACCCACTGCGGCAGACCGCTGCCGCTGAAGACGGCCTGGACCTTGGCGCCGATGCGGATCCGATCGGGGGGCAGGGAGTTGAGGGGCGCGTCCGGGCCGGTGACGAGGTTCCCGACCAGGCGGATGCGGGGCGCGTCGGCGAGCTCGACGACCACGACGTTGTACGGCGCCTGCTCGGCGTACTCGGGCAGCAGGGGCGGATGCGGGACGACGTAGGACCAGATCCGCCCGTGCCCGCCGACGCGCCGCCAGTCGCTCACGAAGGACTGGCAGTGCGGGCAGCAGGGGCGGGGCGGGAAGCGGCGCTCGCCGCAGTCGGCGCAGGCCTGGACGCGCAGCTCGCCCTGGGCGGCGTACCGCCAGAACGGGGCGCCGTCGGCGTCGGTGACGGGGGACAGCATCGTCCGATCAGCTCCTCAGAAGCAGCGCGGAGGTGGGGACGCCCTCGCCGGCGGTGACGAGGCAGGTGGCGGCGCCGGGGACCTGGGCGGTGCTGGTGCCGCGGAGCTGCTTGACGCCCTCGTTGATGAGGTTGAACCCATGGACATAGGCCTCGCTCAGCCCGCCGCCACTGGTGTTGAGCGGCAGCCGCCCGCCGATCTCCAGCGCCCCCTGCTCGGTGAACACTCCGCCCTCGCCCCGCCCGCAGAAGCCGTACCCCTCCAGCGAGAGCGGTATCAGCGCCGTGAACGCGTCGTAGATCTGGGCGACGTCCACATCCTGTGGAGTGAAGTCGGCGTGCTTCCACAGATGCCGGGCGGCGGTCCAGGCCGGTCCCGTGAGCGGGTCGTCGTTCCAGTAGTTGACCATGCCGTGGTGCTGGGCGGGCAGCCCCTGGGCGGCGGAGTGGACGTACACGGGCGTGCGCCGGCAGTCCCGGGCGCGCTCCCGGCTGACGACGACGCACGCCAACGCCCCGTCCGTCTCCAGGCAGTTGTCGAACAGGCACAGCGGCTCGCTGATCCACCGGGACGTCATGTACATCTCGCGGGTCAGGGGACGGTCGTACATGACGGCCGCCGGGTTCTGGTTGGCCCGGTTCCGGCAGGCGAGCGCGACGTTGAAGAGGTGATCCCGCGTCGCGCCGAACTCGTGCATGTACCGGCGGGCGAGCATGGCGATCTCGTCGACCGGCCGCAGCAGGCCGTACGGCCGGGTCCACTGGGCCGGCGTGGGGAGCTGGACGTTGGTGTTCCGCCAGGGCCGGGGCCCGCTGCCCCGCTTCCGGGACCGCCAGGCGACGCCGACCGAGGCCTGCCCGGTGGCGATGGCGCCGGCGAGATGCGCGACGGTGGCACACGATCCGCCACCCCCGTACCCCACCTTGCTGAAGAAGGTGAGATCCCCGAACCCGACGGCCTTCGCCAGCTCGACCTCATCGGTCTCCTCCATGGTGTAGCTGGCCAGCGCGTCGACCTCGCCCGGGGCTATCCCGGCGTCGTCGAGGGCGGCGAGCACGGCACGGCAGGCGAGGGTCCGCTCGTCCTCCGCGAGGCGCTTGGCGAAGGGGGTCTGTCCGATGCCGACGATCGCGGTGGCGTCCTTGAGTCCGGCCATGTGCACACCTCCACGCTGCTGAAGGACTGCTGACAGGGCGTCAGAGTACAGCTAATCTGACGGGTAGTCAGCTACGGGGTCGGGAGGTGTGCCGTGCGCGGTGACTTGGAGTGGGGCAGCATTCCGGAACTCGTGCGAACCGCGGCCGAGCGGTACGCGGACGCCGAGGCGGTGGTCGAGGGCCGGAGCCGGGTCTCGTACGCCGAACTGGGCGCCCGTGTCGAACGCTCGACGGCGGCCTGCCTGGCGAACGGCATCGCGCCGGGCGACCGGGTCGCCATCTGGGCGCCGAACACCCTGGACTGGATCGTGGCGGCACTCGGCGCGGTGTCGGCGGGCGCGGTGCTCGTCCCGCTCAACACCCGCTTCAAGGGCACGGAGGCGGCGGACGTGCTGCGCCGCAGCGGGACCCGGCTGCTGTTCGTCACCGGCACCTTCCTCGGCACGTCGTACGTGGCGTCGCTGCGGCGGGCGGTCGCTCAGGGCCCGGGACTGCCGGACCTGGAGCAGGTGGTCGTGCTGTCGGACGACGCCGCCCCCGCGGAATTCCGCACCTGGAAGGACTTCCTGGCGAGCGGCGACGCGGTGAGCACGGCGCAGGTGCGGGCGCGCGCCGAGGCCGTATCCGGCTCCTGGCCGTCCGACATCGTCTTCACGTCCGGGACGACGGGCCGCCCGAAGGGCGCGGTGATCACGCACACGCAGACGCTCAGGGCGTACGAGGTGTGGAGCGAACTCGCCGGGCTCCGCCAGGGCGACCGCTACCTCATCGTGAACCCCTTCTTCCACACCTTCGGCTACAAGGCCGGGGTGATCGCCTGCCTGATGCGCGGCGCGACGATGATCCCCCAACCCGTCTTCAACGTGAACACGGCCCTGGCGAACATCGCGGCGGAACGCGTCTCGGTCCTGCCCGGCCCCCCGACCCTGCACCAGTCCCTCCTGGACCACCCGGCGAGGGACGCCTACGACCTCTCGGCGCTCCGACTGGTGGTCACCGGCGCCGCGGTCGTGCCCTTGCGACTGGTGGAGCGCCTGCGCGGGGAACTCGGCGTGGAGACGGTCCTGACGGCGTACGGCCTGTCGGAGGCCAGCGGCATCGTCACGATGTGCCGGCGCGGCGACGACCCGTCCGTCATCGCCTCGACGTCGGGCCGCGCCATCCCCGGCACGGAGATCCGCGTCGAGGCCCCGCCCGGCGAACCCGGCGAGGTCCTGGTGCGCGGCTTCAACGTCATGCGCGGCTACTACGAGGACGAGGCGGCCACGGCCGAGGTGCTGACGCCGGACGGCTGGCTGCGCACCGGGGATGTGGGCGTGCTGGACGATGCGGGCAACCTGCGCATCACGGACCGCATCAAGGACATGTTCATCGTCGGCGGCTTCAACGCCTACCCGGCGGAGATAGAGCAGATGCTGGGCCTGCACCCCGATGTCGCGGACGTCGCGGTGATCGGCGTACCCGACCCACGGCTCGGGGAGGCCGGCAAGGCATTCGTGGTGCGCCGTCCGGGGTCGGTGCTCACCGGGGACGACCTGATCGCCTGGGCGCGGCGGGAGATGGCGAACTACAAGGTGCCGCGGGCGGTGGAGTTCGTGGGGGAACTGCCGCGGAACGCGAGCGGGAAGGTGGTCAAGGGGGAGCTGCGGAAGCGGGGTTGACGTCTCTCGACACAAGGCGGGCCATGTGATCGAGAGACGTCAATGTCCCGTGTCCCGGCACGGTCAGGCGTGGTGGCTCAGAGCTTGCCGACGCCCGCGCCCTTGGTGACGGAGTCCTTGACGGTCGCGGCCGACTCCGCCGTGTAGTCGTACGGGATCGCCGCGACGTCGCCGCCGGTCTGGCCCTCGCCGGAGTTCTCGAAGTGGTTGTCCCTGGCGGCGAGCGCGCCCGGCCCGGAGTCGCCCTCGCCGAGGTGGAAGGGGTCTTCCGTGTTCTCGAAGTAGTTGCCCTCGACGAGCACGCCCGCGTCCTGGGTCGACGCGACGCCGTACGAGCCGATGTCGCTGAAGTAGTTGTTCAGGACGTGTACCGGGTTCCCGAAGCGCACGCGCGGGTTGCGCTGATTCGTACCGTCGAACCAGTTGTGGTCGTACGTCACCTTCAGCTTGCCCGCGTCCTCGCCGCCGTTGTCGTCCGAGTGCCCGAGCAGCATGTTCTTGTCCTGGTCGTGCGCGCGGTTCCAGGACACGGTGATGTCGGTCGAGCCGCGCTTGATGTCGAGGCCGCCGTCCTTGGCGCCGGAGATGTCGTTGTGGTCGAGCCAGACCTTCGACGACTCCTGGACGTTGATGCCGTCGTCGTCGGAGCCGCTGAACGTGAGGTTCTGGATGATCACGTTCTGGACGCCGCTGACGTTGAGCCCGCTGCCGGTGATCTTGCCGGCGGTGCCCACGCCCACGACGGTCTTGTCGCCGGCGACCTTCGTCATCTCGCTCAGCTCGATCGTGCCGTCGACCTTGACCACCCGGGGCCCGTCGCTCTGCACGGCCTCGGTGAACGCCGCCGCGTCCGAGACGGTCACACTCTCGCCGCCCTCGCCACCGGTGGTCCCGGCACCGAAGCCGACGGGCCCGGCGGCGGCGCGCGGGGCGGCGTCCGCGTCGCCCGGGGCCGGGTCCGAGGTGGCGTAGGCGGTGCCGAGGGCGGCGAGGGCGGCACCCGCGGTGACGGCGCAGGCGATGGCCAAGGGCTTGCGGCTGCGACGGGCGTGCCGGGTCGTGGGGGGAGTGTTGGTCGTGCTGTTCGTGCTGTTCGTGCTGATCATGCTGGTCATGCGTATGACATCCTTCGCTCTTGGTTGGCTGTGGGGGGAATCTGTGCGGTCGTACATCACTGGGTCGCCGCTCGCGCCAGGAAGGTTGCTGGGGTCGGCAATTCACTTCGCCGCACGGGAGGTGATCCCCACCCCGCCCGCGGCACCGAGCGCAGCCCGCACCTCCTGGATCAGCGACCCCGGCCGGTGGAAGACGTCCTCGGCGGTGTAGCGAAGGAGGCTTCGGACCTCGGGGCATTGGAGTACCTGGTTGAAGCGAAGGACGTCCCGCCGGTGGGAGTCGCGGGTGCCGTGGTAGGCGTATCCCTCGACCTCGACCGCCAGCCCCTCGGCCCGGAAGAGGAAGTCGAGGTAGCGGCGGCGACCGTCAGGGCACCGCACCTCGACCTGGGTCTCCGGGTGGAGGCCGGCGTCGTGGAAGCGCAGGCGGGCGATGGTTTCGGCCGGTGATCCGGCGAGGGGGTCGCAGAGCGTCAGCCACGTGCGCGCCCTGACCGCCCCGTGGGAGGGCGCCTCGCCGTCGGCCAGGGCGGCGCGGATCGAGCCGAGGTCGGTGAGCGGGGCGCGGCGGACGCCGCCGACCCTTCGACGGGTGAGGGATGATTCGACCGCGACGAGCGCGTCGTCTCTCGGGCCGGCCCGCAGCAGATCGGCGACGGTGCGCACCGCCCCGGTGACCCGCAGCCCCTGCCGCTCCGCCACGTCCTTCGCGGAGAGCGGGACGCGGTGTACGCGGACGCCCTTGTCCTTCGGGCGAGTGGTGAGCTCGGGGTCGGTCAACTCGAGTGGCGCACCGGCGAGCGGGCCGAGGGTCTCGATACGGAAGAGGGCGGCCGCCGAGCGGTGACTCACGACGAGCCGCGGGTTGAGGAGCTGTACGGCGAAGAGCCGGGTGACGAAATCCGGGGTTCGCCCGGGCTCGACCCAGGTGCCGTTCCGGAGCTGCGTCCAGCCCTCGGACCGCAAAGCCCGCGCAAGGCTCCGCCGGGGCCAACCGGCCTGAACGGCACGCGAGGTGAGGAGGACACCCCCCTCCGCCAGCTCTCGCAACGCCGCCCGCTCCACCCACCCAAGATCGCAAACCCGCCCACCCTCCCGCAGACCCTGTGGATAACCGGGCTCGCGCTGAGGGGGTGTGGTGGGAATCGGAGCTTTTGGGCCAGAGGGAAACGCCTGCCGAGGAGGCTTTGCGGGTGCGGGCTGGCGCAAAGTGGCCGATCGCCCCGCACTTGACACGCATCGGCCGCGGCAGCTCCCCTCCGTGCTGCCGCGGCCGATCCCCGTGGGGTGAGGCTTACTTGTCGTTCAGGTCCAGGTGCGCGGGGCCCGCCGGCATCGCGTTGTTGAGCGTGGTGATCTTCTCGTCCGCGGTGGCCGGACCGCTCGGCATGGCGTTGTTGAGCGTGGTGACCTGCTCGTCCGTCGTGGCAGGCTCGCTCGGCATCGCGTTGTTGTCCGGAGAGACGGTCGTGTCCTTCTTCTCGTCGCTCATGGGCTCGTGCTCCCTTTTTTCGTCGGTGAGTGAGGAACGCCCGCCCGGAAACTCCCCCGAGGATTGCCGGACGGGCGTTCGGAGCCGCACAGTAATCGGTCGGGCTCCGGGTCCGACCGCCTGCCCCCCGACGCGACGGTCCGACGGGTATGAGACTGCCGGGCGGAGATAAACGAACGCTGAACGCCCGCAATCCCCAGGTCAGAGGCCCGAGCCCTAGGCGGCCGTGGCCGAGCCGAGGAGTGCGCGCACCTCCGCGGCCGCCACGGCGTCGTTCTGCTCGTAGAGGTTCAGGGCCTCGCGCCAGCACGCCCGGGCCCGGTCCGCCTGGCCGAGCGCGGCCAGCGAACGCCCCAGGAGCGTCAGGACGTTGCCCTGCATCCGGTCACCCCCGATACAGCCCAGCGCGAGAGCCTGCTCGGCGTGCTGCGCGGCCTGGGCCGGGCGGCGGTCGGCCGAGTGCACCTCGGCGATGCGGAAGTGGGTGACGCCCTCCCACAGCCGCTGCCGGTGATCGTTGAAGATGCCGAGGGCGTCGGAGAACCGGCTCAGCGCCTCGGCGTAGCGGCCCGCCCGGGTCAGGGCGACGCCGAGTGCGAAGTGGCCGTTCGCGAGGCGCACCGTCCGCCCGATCCCGGTGTGCACGGCGACCCCGTGCTGCGCCATCTCCACGGCCTTGGCGATGTTGCCCATGCCCAGATGGGCGCGTGACAGATTGCCGAGGACGGTGGCCTCGAAGGGCCGGTTCCCCGCCGCCCGCAGGCCTTCGAGGGCCTGGTCGAAGAAGACCTTGCCCTCGGCGAACCGGCTCTCGTGCAGGCAGATCAGTCCCCGGTTGTTGGCCACCCAGCTCACGGCGGTCGCGTCCCGCGCGCTGCGCGCCAGCTCGATCGCGACGCGGGCCTCCTGCTCGGCGGGCTGAATACGCCCGGAGACCAGCAGCACATCGCTGAGCACCGTACGCGCCCTGCCCTCCAGCCGCTCGTGGCCGACGGCCCGGGTGGCCTCGCAGGTGGCCCTCGCGGTCATCTCGTACTGATGCGAGTTGGCCCCGGACTCGGTGAGGTCCTTCGCCGCCCAGAGCAGATCGACGGCCCGCCCCAGCCGCTCCGTCCCGGCCGCCTGCCGTACGCAGGCCAGCAGTTGACCGGCCTCCGTGTACAGCCAGTCGAGGGCCTGAGTCCCCTCGGTGAAGCTCAGCCCCGGATAGCGGGTCGGCTCCAGGTCGTCGGTCAGGCGGTCGCCGGGGTGCTCGATCGCGTACACCTGCGCGGTCGTGGCCAGATAGAAGTCCAGCAACCGCGACAGCGCCGCATCCCGCTCACTAGGCGGCCACTCGTCCCGTTCCGCGCACGCACGCGCGTAGAGTCGCACCAGATCGTGGTAGCGGTACCGGCCGGGCGCCGCCGATTCCAGCAGCGAGGTGTCGACGAGGGACTCCAGCAGGTCCTCCGTGTCCGCCACGGGCAGATCCAGCGCCGCCGCGGCCGCCGCCAGCGAGATGTCCGGCCCGTCCGCCAGCCCCAGCAGGCGGAAGGCGCGCGCCTGGGCCGGCTCCAGGGCCCCGTACCCCAGCTCGAAGGTCGCCTTCACCGCGAGGTCGCCGGCCTGCAGCTCGTCCAGGCGCCGGCGCTCGTCCGCCAGCTTGGCCGCGAGCACCGAGACCGTCCACGTGCGGCGGGCCGCGAGGCGGGCCGCGGCGATGCGGATGGCCAGCGGCAGGAAGCCGCATGCCGCCACCACGTCCAGCGCGGCCTCGCGCTCCGACGCCACCCGTTCCTCGCCCACGATCTTCGTGAACAACTGCAGCGCCTCGTCCGGCGACATCACGTCCAGGTCGACCAGGTGGGCGCCCGCCAGGTCCACCATGCGGACCCTGGAGGTCACCAGCGCCGCGCAGCCGTCCGTGCCGGGCAGGAGGGGCCTCACCTGGGCGGCGTCCTTGGCGTTGTCCAGCAGGACCAGGACCCGTCGGCCGTCCAGCACCGAGCGGTACAGGGCCGAGCGCTCCTCCAGGGAGTCGGGGATCGCCGCGTCCGGTGTGCCGAGGGCCCGCAGGAAGGAGCCCAGGACCGTTTCCGGCTCCGCAGCGCGCGGGCCCGCGCCCTGGAGGTCGACGTAGAGCTGACCGTCGGGGAACGCCGAGCGCGCCTGGTGCGCCACGTGCACCGCGAGCGTCGTCTTGCCCACGCCGCCGATGCCGGCCAGCGCCGACACCGCCATCACCCGGCCCTCGGCCGAGGCGAGGACATCGCTCAGCTCGGCGACGAAGGAGGCGCGGCCGGTGAAGTCCGGGACGGTGGCGGGGAGCTGGGCCGGGCGCACCGGGACCGCCGCCGGTTCGCCCGCCGGTGCCGACGGCTCCGCGAGGGCCGGGTCCGCCCTGAGGATGCGCTGCTGGAGCTCGCTCAGGCCCGGACGCGGGTCCACGCCCAGCTCGTCCGCCAGCAGGCGCCGGGTGTCCGCGTAGACCGCCAGCGCCTCCGCCTGCCGGCCGCTGCGGTACAGCGCCAGCATCAGCAGCTCCCGCAGCTTCTCGCGCAGCGGGTGCTCCGCCGTCAGCGCCGTCAGCTCCGAGACCGCCTCCGCGTGGCAGCCCTGCTCCAGGTCCATGTCCAGGCGGGATTCCAGGAGCTGCAACCTCCACTCCTCCAGGCGGACCCGCTGTGCCTCCGCGTACGGGCCCGGAACGCCCGCCAGCACCTCGCCGTCCCACAGCGCCAGCGCCCGCCCCAGCACGTCCCGCGCCTGGCGCAGATCCCCGGCGTTCCTCGCCTTCTCCGCCTCCGCCGCGAGCTCCTGCGCCGCCGCCAGGTCCAGCGCGCCCTCGGCCAGGCCCCGCACCGCGTAGCCGCCGGACTCGCTCACCAGGACCCCGGGGTCCAGGACCTTGCGCAGCCGGGAGGCGTACGTCCGCAGCGCCGCCAGCGCCTGCGAGGGCGGCTCCTCGCCCCACAGGGCGTCGATCAGCTCCGCCGCGGTCGCCGTACGGCCCTCGCGCAGCAGCAGGGCGGCGAGCAGGGCGCGCTGCTGAGGGGAGCCCGTCGGGAGCTGCTCCTCGCCGCGCCACGCGCGTACCGGACCGAGTACGCCGAAGCGCAGTGCCGTCGGCTCCGCCGCATCTGTCGAGGAGCCGGGCCGCCTCTGCTCCGGCACTCGCGGTACCCCGTCCATCGCCGTCCCCCTAGGACCCGTTTACATCTCCGCCAGTTTGCCTTGTTCACGGCAGATGCGTCAGCCGTGGAGGGGGTGATCACATGCGGACGCGCGGGATATCACAAGGCCCTCACGCGCTCTTCGCAAGCGGGTGCGCGCGTCCGCATAGCTGACGGACCGTCAGATCGGCGCTACCGTGGCGGACATGGACACCGAGACGACGTTTCCGCTGATCATCTCCGTCGACGACCACACGGTGGAGCCGCCGACGGTGTGGCAGGACCGGCTTCCGAAGAAGTACCTCGACACCGGTCCGCGCATAGTCCGCGCCCCGCTGAAGGAAATGACCTTCCTCGGCGGCCGGTTCAAGCCCGTCATGGGCCGCCCCGGCGACGAGGGACCGCTCGGCGACTGGTGGGTGTACGAGGACCTGCACCGCCCCCTGACCCGGCTCGACACCGCCGTCGGATACAGCAGGGACGAGATCAAGCTCGAGGTCATCACGTACGAGCAGATGCGCCCGGGGTCGTACGACGTGCCCGCCCGCCTCGCCGACATGGACGTCAACCACGTCCAGTCCGCGCTCTGCTTCCCGACCTTCCCGCGCTTCTGCGGCCAGACCTTCACCGAGGCGAAGGACCACGAGCTGGGCCTGCTGGGCGTGCGGGCCTACAACGACTGGATGGTGGAGGAGTGGTGCGGGCCGGCCGCCGAAGGGCGGCTCATACCGCTCACCCTCATCCCCCTCTGGGACGCCGAGCTCGCGGCCGCCGAGGTCCGCCGCAACGCCGCCCGCGGCGTGCGCGCCGTCGCCTTCTCCGAGATACCCCCGCACCTCGGGCTCCCCTCCGTCCACACCGACGACTGGGACCCCTTCCTCGCCGCCTGCGACGAGACCGGCACGGTGGTCGCCATGCACATCGGCTCCAGCAGCCGGATGCCGTCCACCAGCGCCGACGCCCCGCCCGCCGTCGGCTCCACCATCACCTTCGCCAACTGCTGCTTCTCGATGGTCGACTGGCTGATGAGCGGCAAGTTCGAGCGCTTCCCCAACCTCAAGGTCATGTACGCCGAAGGCCAGATCGGATGGATCCCCTACATCCTCGAGCGCGCCGACGTGGTGTGGGAGGAGAACCGGGGCTGGGGCGGGGTCGCCGACAAGGTGCACCGGCCGCCGTCCGAGCTGTTCGCCGATCACGTATACGGCTGCTTCTTCGACGACGCCTTCGGACTGCGGAACCTGGACTCGATCGGAGTCGGGAACGTCCTCTACGAGACCGACTACCCCCACTCCGACTCCACCTGGCCGAAGTCCCGCGAGGTCGGCGAGGCGCAGATGGGCCATCTGGACCCCGAGGTCGTCGAGCGGATCGTGCGCGGCAACGCGATCGAGCTGCTGGGACTGACCCCGGACGGTCGCTGGAACGGCGGCGTCCACCCGCGGTAATCGAATCGCAATCAAAAACCTCTGAACGGAACCCCGGCCCCGTAGACGTCATCTTCCCCTCCGAGGTGCGAAGCTCTCGTACCTGGCATCAGGTACAAAACGCTACGGGTCGGGGCATTCATGGCTGTCCAGCACGCACAGGTCGCCATCGTCGTCATCGGATACGACGACGTCGCCCATGTGGCGGACGCGGTGCGGTCGGCGCTCGCGCAGGGGCCGGCCGTCCGTGAGGTGATCGCGGTCGACGACTGCTCGTCGGACGGCAGCGCGGAGCTGCTGGGGCGGATGGCCGCCGGCGAACCCCGCCTGAAGGTGATCCGGCGCCCGACCAACAGCGGCGGCTGCGGCACCCCGCGCAACGACGGGCTGAACGCCGTGTCCTCGCCCTATGTGATGTTCCTGGACAGCGACGACGTGCTGCCGCCGGGCGCCGTCGACGCGCTGCTGGCCGCGGCCGTGCGGCACGACGCGCCGGTCGCGGCCGGGCTGTGCCTGCGCAAGGAGCTGCCCTCCGGGCGCGAGACACCGTGGCAGCACGAGCTGTACACCCGGCCCGCGCTGGTCGACCACCCCGCCCGGCGGGTGCGCCTGGTGCGCGACACGCTCAGCGTCAACAAGCTCTACCGCACCGACTTCCTGCGCGGACACGGCATCCACTTCCCCGAGGGGCGCTTCCCCTACGAGGACTTCGTCTTCACCGCGCGCGTACTGGCCGCCGCGCCGAGCATCGCGCTCGTCCCGGAGCCGGTGTACATCTGGCACGTACGCCGGTCGGCGGCCCGGCTGTCCATCTCCCTCGACCGCGCGAACATCGCCAACTGGCGGGCCCGGATCGAGGCCGACCAGGTCTCGTACGACATCCTGCTGGGCGCCGGGGAGAAGCGGCTGGCGCAGGCGACGCGGGCCCGCTTCCTCGACCACTCGCTGCGGATGTACGCGCGCGAGCTGCATCTGCGCGGCGCGGAGTACCGGCGCGAGTGGTGGACCGTCACGCGCGCGTACCTGGCCTCCTTCGACGAGGGCGACTTCGCGTCGGTGCCCGCGCCCGGCGGGGTCGTCGCCCGGGTGGTCCTCGCCTCCGAGGAGCCGTGCGACCTGGACCGGCTCAAGGAGTTCGCGGCCCGCCCGGCCCGGCTGAATCCGCCGTACGCGCGCGCGGACGACGGTTCCCCGATCTGGTCGGCCCAGCTGCCCCAGGTGGAGCTGGACCACCTCCTGGTCCGCCCGGCACACCTGCTGCCGGCCGCCGTCGACGCCGTACTGCGGCCACGCGCGCGCGGGACGGTGCTCCGGTTGCGCCTGCACGAGATGTACGGGCGGATGGCGCAGGCGGGACCGGAGGCCGTCGAGGCCGAGCTCGTGGAGCGGGACGAGGGACGGCCGGGATTCTCCGGCACGGCGCCCCTCACGGCCCACCCGGACTCCTCCACCTGGTCCGCCGAGTTCCCGCTCGACCTGGCGGCGCTGGGCCGCGGCACCTGGGACCTGAAGCTCCGGCTGCGCTTCAAGGACGGCACCCACCGGGAGAGCACCGCCCACGCCGTCGCGGGCGCCGGGCTGCTGAGCCGGCGCGCCCTGCCGAGCCTGCGGCACGCCGTGCTGCTGGTGCAGCCGTACGCCACGCACTCGGGGGCGCTGGCGGTGCGCCTCGCGCCCGGCCTGAGCGGGGTGACGGACGTCGTGCGCCGTCGCGTGAAGCGCTTCTTTCGCTGATATCCGCTGATGCGTAACCCATTTCGATGAAGGGCTGTACATGACCTGGCTGATCACCGGTGGCGCCGGCTACATCGGGGCGCACGTCGTGCGCGCGATGCTCGACGCGGGCGAACGAGCCGTCGTCTACGACGACTTGTCCACGGGGATCGCCGAGCGGGTGCCCGACGGCGTACCGCTGGTCGTCGGCTCCACGCTGGACGGCGACCTGCTCGGTCGCGCCGTCCGGGACCACGGCATCACCGGTGTCGTCCATCTCGCGGCGAAGAAGCAGGTCGGCGAGTCCGTGGAACTGCCGCTGCACTACTACCGGGAGAACGTCGAGGGCCTGCGCACCTTGCTGGCCGCCGTCACCGAGGCCGGGGTCGGGTCGTTCGTGTTCTCCTCCTCGGCGGCCGTCTACGGCATGCCGGACGTCGACCTGGTGACGGAGGAGACGCCGTGCGTGCCGATGTCGCCGTACGGCGAGACCAAGCTGGCCGGCGAGTGGCTGGTCCGCGCCACCGGCCGGGCCACGGGCCTGTCGACGGCATGCCTGCGCTACTTCAACGTGGCGGGCGCGGCGACCCCCGCACTCGCCGACACCGGCGTCTTCAACCTCGTCCCGATGGTCTTCGAGAAGCTGACGGACAACGCGCCCCCGCGCATCTTCGGCGCCGACTACCCGACCCCCGACGGCACCTGCGTCCGCGACTACATCCACGTCGTCGACCTGGCGGAGGCCCACGTGGCGACCGCGCGCCGGCTGAGCGCGGCACCCGGCACGGATCTCACGCTCAACATCGGGCGCGGGGAGGGCGTCTCGGTGCGCGAGATGATCGACCGGATCAACACGCTCACCGGCCACGCCCTGCCCCCCGAGGTCGTGGCCCGGCGACCGGGCGACCCCGCCAGGGTCGTCGCCTCGGCCGACCGCATCGCGGCGGAGCTGGGCTGGAAGGCGCGGTACGGGGTGGACGACATGATCGCGTCGGCCTGGGCGGGCTGGACGTCGAACCACCCCGTGGAGTGAGACCTACCGCTCCAGGAACCCGAACAGAGCCTCCCACCGCCCCGCGATCTCGTCCGCCCCGTACCTGCGAATGTTCTCCCGCGCCGCGTCTCCCATCCGGTCCCGCAGCCCCGCATCCGACATCAACAGGTCCAGCTTGCGGGCGAGTTCGCCGGTGTGGCCGGGTCTGGCGAGGAGGCCGTCCTCGCCGTCCTGGATGATCTCGTGGACGCCGGGGGCGCAGTCGAAGGCGGTGCAGGGGACGCCCATGGCCATGGCCTCCATGAGGGCGAGCGGGAAGCCCTCGCCCCGGGAGGACAGCGCGAACACCGAACCGCCTCGCAACGCGCCCTGCACATCGGCGGTGCGGCCCTTCCACTCCACGGAGGCGTCGAGGCCCAGGGCGGTGCAGTGCTTGCGCAGGATCTCCTCGTCCTCGCCGGAGCCGTAGATCCGCAGGACCCAGTCGGGGTGGCGGGGGGCCACCTCCGCCCAGGTGTCGAGGAGTATGTCGACGCCCTTCTCGTCGCTGAGCCGGCCGATGCTGATGACGGCTCGCTCGGTGCGCGGCGAGGGGGCGGAAGGCAGCCAAGGCACGGCGTTCGGCAGGTACGACGCGTTGTTGAGGCCCGCGCCGATCCACAGGTCGGCGTCCTCGCGGGTGAGGGCGAGCATGCGGTCGACGTCCCGGTAGTGTTTGAGGACCCGCCGGAAGCGCGAGGAGCGCTTCGAGGTCTCGAAGGACTCGTGGCTCATGCCGATCACGGTCAGACCGGTGGTGTCGGCGACGTTCACCCACTCCATCGCCCATACCTGGGTGACGATGACGACCGCTCCGGGGCGCGCGGCGCGGAAGAGGTTCGTGAGGACGGTGGCCTTCTCCCGCATGCTCGCCGAGCGCGCCCGGCCGGGGGCCGGCGGCTGGCCGGCGTACAGCCGGGTCGTGGGGTAGGGGAGTTCGCCGAGGTCGTGCGGGTCCTCGGGGGTGGTGATGCCGATGACGTGGACGCGGTGGCCGCGCTCGGTGAAGAGCCGGGCCATCTGGTGGGACCAGCTCGTCACTCCGCCCAGTTCGTCCACGCTGTTGGAGACCAGGAAGATGTCCCGGAAGCCGTCCCGCCCCATCGTGCCTGCCTCCACTACGCCTTCCTCCAGTCGGTGAAGAACTCCTCGACGATGCGCCGCGCGGCCGTGCCCTCGTCGTACTCGCCGAAGTCGGCCACGAACCGCTCCCGCGCGGACGCGTACTTGACGGCCTGCTCCTCCAGCGACGACTCCCGCAGCGTGGAGTGCAGTTCGTCCTCCGTGCGCACGACCGGGCCCGGTGCCCGTTCCAGCAGGTCGAAGTAGGTGCCGCGGCCCTCGTGCACGTACTCCTCGTAGTCGTGCGGGAAGAACAGCATCGGGCGGTCCAGCAGGGCGTAGTCGAACATCACCGACGAGTAGTCCGTGATCAGGGCGTCGGCGAGGGCGAGCAGCGGGGTCACGTCGTGGTGGTCGGACACGTCGATGACGCGGCCCCGTACGGACGGCGGCAGCACCACGTGGTTGAGGTAGTGGGCGCGGACCAGGAGGACGTACCGGTCGCCGAACTCGTCCGCGAAGCGCTCCACGTCGAAGGGCAGCGCGAAGCGGCGGTCGCCGTGGTGGCGGAAGGTGGGGGCGTAGAGCAGTGCCGTCTTCCCGGCCGGGATGCCCAACTCGGCGGCCAGTGGCGGTCGTTCGGTGGCTCCCCGCGCCTGCACGAGGGCGTCGTTGCGCGGGTAGCCGACCCGCAGCAGTGTCTTCTCGCGCAGCCGGAAGGCCTTGGCGAGGGTGCGCACGTCGTGCTCCGAGCGGATCAGGAAGTGGTCGAAGCGGTCCAGGGTGCGCTGTTGTTCCGCCTGCTCGGCGCGGGACTTGAGCTTCCAGCCGGCCTCGTCGAAGCCCATCCGCTTGAGCGCGGAGCCGTGCCAGGTCTGGATGTAGGTGGTGCCGGGGCGCTTGGTCAGCTTCAGCGGGTAGCTCTGGTTGTCGATCCAGAACTCGGCGCGGGCCAGCGCCTTGAGGTAGGGCAGCGACCAGCGGCGCACCAGCGTGGCGTCGGCGGGGAAGCCCTGCGGGCGGCCGGTGTAGGACCACACCGCCTCGAAGTCGAGGCCCTGGCGGCGCATCTCCTCGTAGATCGCCCGGGGGCTGTCGCTGTACTGCCGGCCCAGATGGCTCTCGAAGACCACCAGCCGCTTGCGCACCGGCATGCGCAGGTAGACGTCGTGGTAGACGCGGAGCTTGGTCTCCCCGGAGGTGGCTCGTTGGCGCAGTGCCTTCGCCTTGCGGTAGCCGGCCTTGGCGAGCCGGCCGGGGGTGCCCTGCAGGCCGCGCACGACGAGGTCGTTGGCCTTCTTGCCGGGGACGAGGCGGAAGGCGAGGTGGCCGCGGGCGGAGATCTCCGGTTCGACGCGGTCGGCGACCAGCCGGGTCAGGCGCGGGCGCACCGGCACCTCGCCGGTCGCAAGGCCCGGCCGGGTGGCGGTCAGGCGCGTCGTCGTACGCTCGCCGTCGACGTCCAGATGGAGCCGTACGTCCCAGACGGCGTCCACGATGCCGAGCGGGCGCAGGCCCTTCGCCAGGTTCGCCGAGGCCTCCCAGGACACGTACGGGCCCTCGTGCCGGACCGTCGACACCGGGAAGCGGAAGGTCTTGAAGCGCAGTCCCTGGCGGCGGGCGTAGAACTCCAGCTCGGCGGTGAGCCGGGCGCCGGGCGGGATGGCGCCGAGGGGGTTGGTGACGCGCCCCGCGAGCCGGACGACGCCGCCCGGTCCCTCCTGCCGGTACTCGGTGAGTTCGTTGCGCGGGAACAGCTTCCCGACCGGCCGGGTGTGGTAGCCGAGCTCGGTGACGTCCAGGACCTGGCGTGCGAAGGGGTCCTCGTCGATGTGCTCGGCGCACCAGTAGATGCGCCCGTCGCGCTCGGCGAGCGGGGCGGAGACCTTGTCGCGGTTGCTGAGCGTGTCCACGGCGGGCAGCAGGTTGTCCCAGTCGCTCATCCGCAGCAGATACGCGCAGACCGCGTGGATCGGCTCGATCTCGTCGTAGGCGGCCGGGTCGATCGACGTCAGATAGGCGCGGGCGAGGGCGGCGAACTCCTGGCGGTAGGCGGCGTCCCGGAAGGGCAGGTCGCGCAGGTGCAGCACCAGGTCGTGCTTGAGGAACTTGACGTCCTTGCGGAACTTCAGCTCCGGCAGGCCCTTGTCGGCGAGCAGCGCGTCGACCCGGCGGTGCATCTCCATGCGGTGCGCGAAGTTGGCGATCTCGGCCCGGCGGTTGCTGATCGACTTGGCGCCGGTCTTGTGGACCACGTTCCAGTCGTAGACCCGGTTCGGGATGAGCGTGATGCGGCGGGCCGCAGTGTAGGCCTGGGCGGAGAAGAGCAGGTCCTCGTAGTGGATGCCGACGGGGAACTCCAGGCCGGCGTCGAGGAGGAACTGCCGGCGGTAGCACTTGTTGGTCGACAGGGTGTCGAAGACCAGCAGGTCAGGCAGCTCGGCGATGGAGTCGAGGGTGCGGGTGCGGGCGTACAGCCACGGGTACCACTTGACCTCCTTGCGGTGCCGCGAGTCCACGTGGACGCGGACGCACATGCCGGAGACGAGGTCGGCGCCGGTGGTCTCGGCCGCCTCCAGGAAGTTGCGGCAGGCGTCGCGCTCCAGCACGTCGTCGCTGTCGAGGAAGACGACGTACTCGCCGCGGGTGTGCTGGATGCCGTGGTTGCGGGGCGCGCCGCAGCCGCCGCTGTTCTCGGGCAGCCGGTGGGCGCGGACGCGACCGGGGTGCTCGTCGGCGAGCCGGCGGGCCGCCTCGTAGGACCCGTCCGTGCTGTGGTCGTCGACGATCACGACCTCGACGCCGCGCAGTGACTGCTCCAGCACCGAGCGCACGGCCGTGGGCAGTCTGGTCTCGTCGTTGTAGACGATCACGACGACGGACATGGCGACATCGGACATGGCGGGTCGCTGATCCCCGTCCACATTCACCCCATTCATCACTGCTTCCACCCTATGCAGGCGATCGTGCGCCAGAGGGTCCACTTGGGTAGATGTCCGACGAGGCGGCCGGGTTGCTTCCGTGGACCCGGACGCGCCGGTCGGGTACGGAGCGTAGGGCATCCGTCACGGTCCGGGACTCCGTCCGGCTCTGCCCCGGGTCTTGTCTGACGACCCGTCAGACATCAGCATGTAGTGCGCGTCACTCTATACACCGGACCGCCAGTGAAGGGGGCGCCATGCCCGCCCTGCCGCCGGATGGGCGACGACTCGCCTACGGCATCCAGCTTCCCGTCCAGTCCCAGAGCGCGATCTACGCCGAACCCTGGGAGGCCGCCGCCGGCCCCGACGACCTCCGCGCCGCCGCCCGCGCCGCCGACCGCGCCGGCTTCGACTACGTCGCCTGCTGCGACCACGTCGCCATCCCGCGCCGCCTCGCGCCCGCGATGAGCACGATCTGGTACGACCCCGTCGCCACCCTCGCCTTCCTCGCGGCGGCCACCGAGCGCGTGCGCCTGCTCAGCCATGTCGCGGTGGTGGGGCTGCGGCATCCGCTGCTGACCGCCAAGCAGTACGCCACCCTCGATCACCTCAGCGGCGGGCGGCTGGTCCTCGGGGTCGGCGCCGGGCATGTGCGGGAGGAGTTCGAGGCGCTGGGGGTCGACTTCGAGCGGCGCGGGCCCGTGCTGGACGAGTCGATCGACGCGCTGCGGGCCGCGCTCGGGCCCGAGGAGTTCCCCGAACACCGCGGCAAGCTCTACGACTTCGAGGGGCTGGGCCAGCGCCCGCGGCCCGCTCAGGAGCGCGTCCCCGTCTGGGTCGGCGGATCGTCCCCGGCCGCCGTGCGCAGGGCGGCGCTCAAGGGGGACGGGTGGCTGCCGCAGGGGGACCCGCGGGACCGGCTCCCCGCGCAGATCGCGCGGATACGGCGGCTCAGGGAAGAGGCGGGCATCGAGGAGGGCCCGTTCACCGTCGGCGCCATCGCCGAGCCGCTGTACGTGGGGGCGCCCGGGTGGGACGTCGGGCGCCGGACGCTCACCGGGCCGCCGGACGCGATCGCCGAGTCCCTGCGCGCCTACCGGGCGATGGGGGTGGACCAGATCCAGGTGCGGTTCCGGTGCCGGAGCCGGGCCGAACTCGTGGGGCAGATCGAGCGGTTCGGCGAGGAGGTCGCGCCGCTGCTGCGGTAACCGCGTTCATTGAAAGCTTGAACATGTCCACGCCGAGCGCCGTATGTACGGACGTACGGACACCGACGGACGTACGGCTTCGGCGGAAGGACACAACGACGTGCGCACTCCCCGGAAACTCACCGTCGCCCTCGCCTGCCCCGAGGGCCCCTGGCCGCACCCTGGATGGCCGGCCCCGGACGACCGGTACGTCGGCCGAGCGGTGCGTCTGGCCCAGCCCTTCCGCGTCCCCGAGGACGTGGATGTCGTCGTCCTGTGCTGCGCGGACCCCTTGGACGCCCTGCGGGAGCTGAGGGCCGTCGCTGTTCCGGTGATCGTCGTCAGTCCGCACCGGGACACGCAGACCATCATGGAGGTGTTCCGCGGCGGAGCGGGCTATCTCGTCGAGGACGACTACTGCACCTGCATGCTCTCCTCGGCCGTCGTCGGCGCGACCATCGGCCACACCTACCTCTCCCCGGCGGCCTGCGCCGCCCTGCGTGAGGGGGCCCGGCGGGAGTCCACGGCGGACGCGGCGGTGGAGCGGCTGCGCGGCCTGCTCTCACCGCGGGAGCGGCAGATCATGGAGCTGCTGTCGACCGGGCTCGGGGCGCAGGAGATCGGGCTGCGATTACGGCTGAGCGAGAAGACGGTCCGCAACAACCTCAGCAACATCTACGCCAAGCTCGACGCACGCGGCAGCACGGACGCGGTCCTGCGGTGGCTGGGAGCCGCGCCCGTACTTCGCGCATGAGAAGGGGGTACGCCCACCGGCTGCGACTGCCGGGGCCGTTCTTCTAGGCCTTGTTTCTTCTAGGCCTTGTTGAGGAGCCTGTCGGCCTCCGGAGTGCCGCACTTCACGTTGCGCATCCAGAGGCGACCGTCCGGAGTTCCGTTCTTCAGGAGCTGCGGATAGAAGACGTGGATGTCGGTGGCTCCCTCGCGGGGTGAGAAGAACACCTTCTGGCCGTCCTGCTCGTCCTTGTACGTGGCCTTGAGGTATCCGCTCACGTCGGTGCGCTTCTCGGACCACATGAAGACGCCGACGTGGTCGGGCTTCACCACATCATCGATGCTGTAGGAGAAGCCGGTCTTGGTCTCGTCACGCTTGACGTTGTATTCGGTCGTGGAGAACTTGATGCCGACCTCGAAGAACGAGTTGCTGAGTTTCGAGTCGCCGCCGGCCGAGAAGCCCGAGTCGGTCTGAACGATCCTGGACACCGACCCGGTCACGGAGAAGCCCGTCTCCTTCGGCTCGTCTTCTCCGCAGTTGTCCGTCACGTCGGAGACCACCTTGTTGGGGCCGAGGCTGTTCTCTCTGACACCGACGGGGACGAACTCGCAGTTCTCCAGTTTGTCCGAGTCGGCGCGGCAGTCGGCGGCCACCTCGTCGGGGGTGGCGGCGCCCGCGCTGTTCATCAGCGGGACGGCCACCGCGAGCGCGGCGACGGGGGCGAGGGCGAGCGTGATGCGCTTCTTCTTGCTGCGGTGGGTTCCCTTGCGGGGCGTGCGTGCCATGGTGGCTCTTTCTCCTTGTGAAAGCAGGTGGAGGAGGTTCAGCAGTCGACCGTTTCGGTGTCACGGATGCCGGCCGCTTCCCCGGGCGCACCTGCGGCACCGTCCCGGACGACGGGTCCCTCGATGACTTCGGGCACCTCGAAGATCTGCTCCGGGCGGGGCTTGGTGTAGGCCGTCCCCCCACCCGGATGGGCGTCGATCTTCACCCGCCAGACGCCGGTCATGCGCTGCATCTTCGGCTCGAAAGTCATGTACAGCACCTTGCCGACCGGGACCTTGGCCTTGTCCGTCAGGGTGGTGCCGGCCGCCTTCACGGTCAGGTCCAGCGTCGCCTCGTGGTCCACCCAGGAGGCGTTGAGGGCGCCGAAGATCCCCGCCGCGAAGCCCTGTTGTGTCACGGTGTACTTGCCCTGGCCCTGAGCGACCTCGGCCGACCCCTGGAGCTGGACCTGCGTCGGTTCGGTGGAGTTCGGCTCGCAGTTCGCGTAGTCGATGCTGACCTTCTCCTTGGGCCCGTTGAAGAACTCCATGTCTTTCGTCTGGACGAACTCGCAACTGCTGGACTCGAAATTCGGGCCTGCTATCCCGCCACCACCGAAATCCTCGAGGGACTGCTCTTTGCCGTTGAGCACCTTCGCTCGTTGGCACATCCGCATGATCTCTTCCGGCGTCTTCTCGGCGGCGGCGTTCGCCGACGGAGGCAGCGCGACGACGACGGCCCCGCTGGTCATCAAGGCGGATACGGCCGCCACGATCCTGATCTTCTTGTTCTTCAGTTTCCGCTTGGGCATGGCGAAAATTTTGGATGCCCTTGACGGACGCCGACAGGGTCAAACATCCCTACTTGCGAGTCACGTGATATTCGCCTCAGCAACGGCCAGGACTTGCATCTGACGTATCGTCAGGTATGGGGCTACGATGCAGATTCCACTGTGTCCACCGAGTCCACCGTGTGGAGGGGCCGTAATGGGCAAGCTTGACGGACGGATTGTCATAGTCACCGGGGCGGCGCGCGGACAGGGAGAGCAGGAGGCGCGGCTCTTCGTCGCGGAGGGTGCGAGGGTGGTCGTCGCGGACGTCCTCGACGACCAGGGGGAGAAGCTCGCCCAGGAGCTGGGCTCCCTCTACGTCCACCTCGACGTCGGCGAGGAGGCCGACTGGCGTGCCGCGGTCACGGCCGCCAAGAAGGCGTACGGTCATGTCGACGGCCTGGTCAACAACGCCGGCATCCTGCGCTTCAACACCCTCCTCGACACGCCTCTGGATGAGTTCATGCAGGTCGTGCGGGTGAACCAGGTCGGCTGCTTCCTCGGCGTCAAGACAGTGGCGCCCGAGATGACCGACGGCGGCACGATCGTCAACACCGCCTCCTACACCGGAGTGACCGGCATGGTGGCCGTCGGGTCCTACGCCGCCACCAAGCACGCCATCGTCGGCCTCACCCGCGTCGCCGCGCTGGAGCTGTCGCCGCGGGGCATCCGGGTCAACGCGATGTGCCCCGGCGCGATCGACACCGCGATGTCCAACCCGGCGCAGCTCGACCCGGGCGCGGACGCGGAGGAGGTGGGGCGGGCCCTGGACGGGCTGTACCGCAAGCTCGTGCCGCTGGGCCGGATCGGGAAGCCGGAGGAGGTGGCCAGGCTGGCGCTGTTCCTGACCTCGCAGGACTCCTCGTACATCACCGGGCAGCCGTTCGTGATCGACGGGGGCTGGCTCGCGGGCGTCAGCGTCATCTGACCCGACGTCAGCTATTGACCCTGTCTGCGGCGGGTGCGACAGTCGGGCCATCGAAACTGACGGAGCGTCAGAAACAGCAGGCAATCTGAACCGGGGACGGTGAACCTCCTTGGAATTCGGGCTCTTTGTACAGGGATACGTGGGCAAGCGCGCCGAGACCGACCCGCTCGCCGAGCACAAGGCGCTGATGGAGGAGACCGAGTACGTCATCCAGGCGGACAGGTCCGGCTTCAAGTACGCGTGGGCCTCCGAGCACCACTTCCTGGAGGAGTACTCGCACCTCTCCGCCAACGACGTGTTCCTCGGGTACCTGGCGCACGCGACGGAGCGGATCCATCTCGGGTCGGGGATCTTCAACCCGCTCGCCCAGGTCAACCACCCGGTGAAGGTCGCCGAGAAGGTGGCCATGCTCGACCATCTCAGCGCCAACCGCTTCGAGTTCGGCAGCGGGCGCGGGGCCGGGTCGCACGAGATCCTCGGGTTCATACCGGGCGTGACCGATATGAACTACACCAAGGAGATCTGGGAGGAGACGATCGCCGAGTTCCCCAAGATGTGGCTCCAGGACGAGTACGCCGGCTTCCAGGGCAAGCACTGGTCGCTGCCACCGAGGAAGGTGCTGCCGAAGCCGTACGGGAAGTCCCATCCCGCGATGTGGTACGCGGCCGGGTCGCCGCCGTCGTACGCCATGGCGGCGCGGAAGGGGCTCGGGGTGCTGGGCTTCAGCGTGCAGAAGGTCGCCGACATGGAGTGGGTGCTGGAGCAGTACAAGACGGCGGTCGTGGACGCCCAGCCGGTGGGGGACTTCGTCAACGACAACGTGATGGTGACGACGACGGCGATCTGCGCGCCCACCCACGCGGAGGCGATCGAGATCGCGGTGAACGGAGGCCTGCACTATCTGCCCTCGCTCGTGTTCCGGTACCACGACACCTTCCCCCGGCCCGAGGGGTTCCCGGTGTGGCCTCAGACGCTGCCGGAGTACACGCCGGAGTTCGTGGAGCTGCTGATCGAGGAGGAGCTGCTGATCTGCGGGGACCCGGACGAGGTGCTCACGCAGTGCAAGCGGTGGGAGCAGGCCGGGGCGGACCAGCTCAGCTTCGGGCTGCCGGTGGGGGTGCCGAAGGAGGAGACGCTGCAGACCATCCGGCTGATCGGTGAGCACGTGATCCCGAAGATCGATACGGATCCCGTGCACCGGACCACGAGGTTCCGCCAGTCCGCGTAAGCCAGTCCGCGTAAGGGGGCCCGTCACCATGCTCGACCACCTGATCAAGGGCGCGACCGTCGTGGACGGCACGGGCGCGCCCGCGTACACCGCCGACCTCGGCATCCGCGACGGCCGTATCGCCGCCGTCGGCATCGTCACCGAGGAGGCCCGCAGCAGCGAGGACGCCTCCGGGCTCGTCCTCGCCCCCGGGTTCGTCGACCCCCACACCCACTACGACGCCCAGCTCTTCTGGGACCCGTACGCCACCCCGTCCCTCAACCACGGCGTCACCACCGTCGCGGCCGGCAACTGCGGGTTCACGCTGGCGCCCCTGAACCCCGCCCGGCCCGAGGACGCCGACTACACGCGCCGGATGATGTCCAAGGTCGAGGGCATGTCGCTGGTGGCCCTGGAGGAGGGGGCGCCCTGGAGCTGGAGTTCGTTCGGGGAGTACCTGGCCGCGCTCGAAGGGCGGATCGCGGTCAACGCCGGGTTCATGGTGGGGCACTGCGCGCTGCGGCGGTACGTCATGGGCGCGGACGCCGTCGGCGGGCAGCCGAGCGAGGAGCAACTCGCCGGGATGCTGCGGCTGTTCCACGACGCCATGGACGCCGGCGCCTGGGGCCTGTCCACCACCCAGTCCGCCAGCCACTCCGACGGCGACGGCCGGCCGGTGGCCTCCCGGCACGCCCGGCCCGCGGAGCTGCTCGCGCTGTCCAAGGCCGTCGGGGAGCACGAGGGGACGCAGATCGAGGCGATCGTCGCCGGGTGCATGGATCAGTTCAGCGATGCCGAGATCGAGTTGTTCGCCGAGATGAGCGCGGTCGCCGGGCGGCCGCTCAACTGGAACGTGCTGACCATCGACTCGGCGGTTCCCGAGCGGGTGCCCAGGCAGTTGCTGGCCAGTGAGCGGGCGCGCAAGGCGGGCGGCCGGGTGGTGGCGCTGACCATGCCGATCCTCACGCCGATGAACATGTCGCTGGGTACGTTCTGCGCGCTCAACCTCATCCCCGGCTGGGGCCCGATCCTCTCGCTGCCCGTGCCGGAGCGGATCGCGAAGCTGCGCGACCCCGATGTGCGGGCCGAGATGCTGCGGCAGTCGGTGTCGAAGGAGGCCGGCGTCCTGCGGCGGCTGACGAACTTCGCGCGGTACGTCATCGGCGACACCTACAGCGAGGCGAACCGCGGGCTGAGCGGACGGGTCGTGGAGGACATCGCGCGCGAGCGGGGCCTGGAACCCTTCCACTGCCTGGTCGAGATCTGCGCCAACGACGACCTCCGCACCGTCCTGTGGCCCATGCCCACCGACAACGACCCGCAGTCCTGGGCGATGCGGGCCGAGGCCTGGCAGCACGAGGACGTGCTGCTCGGCGGTTCGGACGCCGGGGCTCATCTGGACCGGATGTGCGGGGCGCCGTACACCACCCGGTTCCTCGGGGACTGTCTGCGCGGGCGGAAGCTGGCGAGCCTGGAGCAGGCGGTGAAGATGCTGACGGACGATCCGGCCCGGCTGTTCGGGCTCAGGGACCGCGGCCGCATCGAGGAGGGCTTCCATGCGGACCTGGTGCTCTTCGACCCGGAACGGATCGACGCCGGCACGGCCACCCTGGTGCACGACCTGCCGGGTGACAGTCCGCGGCTGGACTCCCGGGCGATCGGGGTGCGGGCGGTCTGGGTGAACGGGGTCGAGGCGATCCGGGACGACGTGGTGAGCGGGGCGGTGCCCGGGCGGGTGCTGCGCTCGGGGCGGGACACCAGGACGGTGGCCACGAGGTGAGCGCCAAGGGCGGCGTGGACCGGCAGCGGCTGTTCGTCGGGGGCTCGTGGGTGGAGCCGGACGGCGGGTACTACGAAGTCGTCGACCCGGCGACCGAGGAGACCGTCGGCTGGGCCCCGGAGGCCTCGCGGGATCAGGTGCACGCGGCCTGCGCCGCGGCCCGCGAGGCCTTCGGACCGTGGTCGCGTACGACGCCTCAGGAGCGGGCGGCGGTGCTCGCCCGCACGGCGGAGATCATCGGTGAGCGCTTGGTGCCGTACGCCGAGCTGGCCCAGGCCGAGACCGGCGCGACCACGGGGACGGCCCGGGGCATGCAGGTGGGCGTCGGGGCGGCCCGGTTCCGGCGCTACGCGCGCGTGGAGCCCGCCGAGTGGGCGATCCCGCCGCAGATCAACGAGGCCGGGCCGATGGGGAAGGCGGGCGTGATGGGTGCGCTGGCCGTCCGCCAGCCCGTCGGCGTCGTCACCTGTGTCACCTCGTACAACAATCCGTGGGCCAACCCGGCGGGCAAGATCGCCCCCGCCCTGGCCATGGGCAACACGGTGGTCGTCAAGCCCGCCCCGCAGGATCCGCTGTCCGTCTACCGGATGGCGGAGGCACTGGAGGCGGCGGGGGCGCCCGCCGGGGTGGTGAACGTCGTCTCCGGCAGATCCGTCGAGGTCGGCGAGGCGGCCGTGTCGTCCCCGGACGTCGACATGGTGAGCTTCACCGGCTCCACGGCGGTCGGGCAGCGGATCGCCGAGGTGTGCGGGCGGGACATGAGACGCCAGTTGATGGAGCTCGGCGGGAAGGGCGCGGCGGTCGTTTTCGACGACGCGGACATCGGATCGGCCGTGGCCGGGATCGGGACCACCTTCTCCTTCTACAGCGGGCAGATCTGCACCGCGCCGACCCGGGTGCTGGCCCAGCGGGGCGTGTACGGCCGGCTGGTCGAGCAACTGGCCGCGTATGCCGGGCGGCTGCCGGTCGGGGATCCGCGTGCGGCGTCCACCGTCGTCGGGCCGGTGATCTCGGCGGAGCACCGGGAGCGGGTGGAGTCGTATGTGGAGACGGGCCGGAAGGAAGGCGCCGTGGTGGTGGCCGGGGGTGAACGGCCGCCGTTCGAGCGGGGCTTCTACGTGGCGCCGACGCTCCTCGCGGACTGCACCAACGACATGACGGTCGCCCGCGAGGAGATCTTCGGCCCCGTCGTCTGCGTGATCCCCTTCGACGAGGAGGACGAGGGCATCGCGCTGGCCAACGACACGGACTACGGCCTGATCGACTACGTCTGGTCGGGGGACGTCGCCCGCGCCTTCCGGGTGGCGCGGCGGCTGCGCGCGGGCGGAGTGGGCGTGAACACCGTCGGGCGCAACATGGAGGCGCCGTTCGGGGGCTTCAAGAAGAGCGGGGTGGGCCGGGACGTGGGGTCGTACGCCCTGCACGCGTACAGCGAGGTGCAGTCGATCGTGTGGCCGGGGTGAGGGTGGCCGGGGTGGCGCTCGCTTGCGCCCGCACGCGGGCAGGGCGCCGGCTCGCGCGGTAGGGCTCGCCGGCACCCTGCGCTCTGGGGTCGTCTACGGGTGGATGCGGACTGTCCGGGCCGTGCTGCCGCGGACGTCCTTGACCGTGAAGTCGACGCCGTTGATGGTGCAGTGCAGCGGCGCGGTGCCTCCGCAGCCCATTGTGGTGCCGTCGCCGTAGGCCTTGATCTGGATGTTGTTCCTGCTGATCTGCGGGAAGGTGACGCGTTCGATCCAGAAGCGGTGAGCCTTGAACCCCTCACCCTTCTTGACCTGGACCTTGCAGTCGAGGTCGGCGCACTGCTTCAGGCGTGAGGGATAGGAGATGGCCCGCGTGTCCGCTGCCGCTGCCGAATGGGCCGCGACAGCCGTCATGGTCAGAGCGAGAGCGACCGCGCCCATGGCCGCTATGCGGGAGCGAGCGGCTGCGCGCCTGGTCGCTCCCCCCTTCGTCTTCGTGGTGTGTTCCATACGGCGGTTGTACCGGGCCGGCCGTGGGACGGGTCCCGGCGTGCGGCCCTGATCAGGCCTTTCGGCCTGTCAGTCCTCCAGGTCCACCCGAATCGTCAGCAGGTTCGTGCCGAACGCCCGCACCCCGGCGCTGTTGAAGCGGGGCAGTCCGCGCAGCCGGGCGACCGGATCGTCATCCGGCAGCAGGTGGGCCGTGCCGGTGTGCCACCGCCCCCTGATCCGGACCCGCACCCGCGGATCGGCCTTGATGTTGCGGACGTACTGCGACTTGTCGCCGAACTCCGAGACCAGCCAGAAGGAGTCACCGATCCGGCGGCCGCCGACCGGGGTCTGCCGGGGCAGGCCGGAGACACGGCCCGTGGTCTCCAGGACGGTCTGGAGAGGGAGACGCCGGAGGACCGGGTTGCCGACGTGGCGCTGGAAGGTGGTGGCGGCACGGAACCTGAGGTCGGCGAGGCGGGACATTGTGTGTGAGTCTCCTGACTCGTTTCGGGTGTCACGGCGCAGCCGCCGAACTGTTGCTTCAATGGTCCCCCACGCGGCGTGACGAGAGCGGGTGGCTGCGGATGCGGGTGGTGACCTGGAACCTGTGGTGGCGCTTCGGGCCCTGGGAGGCCCGGCAGAAGGCCATCCTCGCCGAGCTGCGCGCCCTGCGGCCGGACATCGTCGGCCTGCAGGAGGTGTGGGCCGCGGGCGGCGAGAACCAGGCCGAGTGGCTGGCGTCGGAACTGCGCATGCACTGGGCCTGGGCCCCCTCACCCGCCCCCGACCGCTGGCGTCGGCGGATCGGCGACCACACGGTCGACATCGGAAACGCCGTGCTGAGCCGCTGGCCGGTCACCGCCCAGCGCACCCTGCGCCTCCCCGCCCCCTCCGACGTCGACGACGGCCGCCTCGCCCTCTTCACCCGCCTGGCCGCCCCCTCCTACGACATTCCCTTCTTCACCACTCACCTCACCTCTGCCCTCGACGCCTCCGCCGTCCGCTGTCGGCAGGTCACCGCCCTCGCCGAGTTCATCGGCGAGCACCGGGGCGAGACTCCCTTCCCGACGGTCGTCACCGGCGACTTCAACGCCTGGCCCGACTCCGACGAGATTCGCCTCTTCGGCGGCTACCGCACCGCGCCGGTCGTCCGCGGCCAGGTCCTCTTCGACGCCTGGGAGTACGCCGACCCGTCCGCCCCCTCCGCCACCTGGGACCGCGAGAACCCGCACGCCGCGGCCGGGCGGATGCCGAGCGCGCGCGTCGATTACATCCATGTGGGGCCGCCGGGGAAGGGCGGGTTGGGGCAGGTGCGGGGCGTGCGGCGCGCGGGCGATGAGCCGGTCGACGGCGTGTGGCCCTCGGACCACGCGGCGGTGGCCGCCGATCTGGTGGACGCGCCGGCGAGTGCGGTGACGCCTTGACGGCCCGGCTCCGGCATGCCGGCACCGGGGCGGCGGAGCGGTGAACAGCGTGTGTGTCCATCCTGGGCTGGGGAGCGATAACGTTCGCCCCGGTCGGCAGCACGATCGAGGCCTTGCCGATGGTGTCGACGATCATGTGGCGCTCGGGGACGCCGACCTTCTTCAACTCAGTTACTTGTCGTGGCCAGTTTCGCCGCGAAACCGAAGAACAGAGCTCCCGCCCCCGTCGTAAGGCCTGCCGACAGCTTGTCCCGTTCGTCCACCGCGAAGCGCCGGCCCAGGGGCTTCGAAAAGAAGACAGCGGTTCCGGCGAGGTCGCGGGTCTTCAGGTCCAGCCGGCAGAACTCGTTCCGTCGCCGCTGCGAACGCTACGAACGGCCCAGGAAGATCGGGTTGGTGAAGGCCGCGAGCGCGCCCGGCAGTGGGCCCGCCGCCGCCTCGTGCCGCAACTCCGCACGCACGTACGCCGCGTACGAGGGCGTAGTACGCCACTCGACGACCCCGGAGCCCGACACCGGCAGCGGCGCGCTGGTGAGCAGTACGCCCTGGTCGGTGACGAAGCGGACCGTGCAGCGCGCGGCGCCCGACGCCTCCAGGCGGACCGTCACCGGGGTGTCCCGGTCCACGTCCAGCCGCTCGCCGATGCCCGCCTGCCGGCCCCGGCCGCCGGTCGCCGTGAAGGTGAGGGAGACGTTCTTGGACTCGGCGATGTAGGAGCGGCCCGCCTTGATGCCCTCCTGGATCGCCTCGCGGGTCAGGTCGTCGGCGAGGACCACCGTCTGGGGGGAACCGACCGGGTCGGGGTCGCGGTGCGCGTCGCTGTTGCCCATCGCCGGGATCCAGCCACGGCCGTTCTCGCGCACCGAGGCGACCAGCATGCTGTCCCAGTCGGCCAGCGCCATCTCGTCGTCGGGGGTGTAGGGGCCGTTCCAGACCTCGATCGCGTCGGCCTCGCCGAAGCCGAACTTCCAGTTGCAGCCGACGCAGGTGGCGTGCGGGTGGGCCGGCACGACGAGGCCGCCGGAGCGGCGGATCCGGCGGGCGAACCGGCCGAAGCGGTTGTCGCGCGCCCGGTAGCGCCAGTCGATGAACGTCCCCGGCTCGGTGCCGAGGGCCACCACATGGCCGTTGCGCGTCGTGACCTCCTCGCCCAGCATCACCAGCAGGTCGTCGCCCGCGACATCGGCCCAGTGCGCGTGCGCCGAGTGCGTGTTGTGCTCGGAGCTGTTGATGAAGTCCAGGCCGGCCTCGCGGGCGAGGGCCGCGATCTGAGCCGGGGTGCGGCGGCCGTCGGAGTACCAGGAGTGCAGGTGGCAGTCGCCGCGGTACCAGGCGCGGCCCCGGCCCTTGGCCCGCTGCGGCGGATACGTCGGCTCGGCGGCCTCGCCCGGTTCGCCGTACGTCAGCGTGATCGTGAGCTCGTAGTCGAGGCCCTGCGGAGACACCGTGTAGGGGCCGAGGGCGATGTGCCAGGTGCCCTCGCGCACCGGTCCGGGCAGGTATCCCGGCGTCGCCTCGTCGGCGCGGATGAAGAACTCCGTGCGCGCGCCGCCCGACCAGCCCCGGAAGCCCTTGCCGCCCAGCTCGGTGCCGCGCTCGTCGAACATGCCGATGTCGAGGGCGTTGCCCTGGGTGCCCGCCGGGACGGACGGGCGGTCGTAGGTGTAGGAGACCTTGATCTCCCTGACGCCGTCGGGGATTTCCACGGGTACATAGACGAAGTCGGGCGAACCGGGCGGAAGGGTCCCGCGTACGGTACGGGTCTCGGCGTGCTGCATGTCGTCCGCCCCTCTCGCGAAGGTCACGCTTCCCAACGTAAGCGCGGCCGCGGCGCCCGTCACGAACAGGGCGCGTCTGCCCAGGCCGGCGTGGTGGTCCTCGCACATGCTGCTGCTCCCCATGCAGTGGTGGGTACAACTCTCGTATTCAGCCGTGAACTGCCGGGCAAGGGAAGGGAATCGGCAGCCAATCACCGGTCGACACGGAACCCCGCTCCGACTGTTCCGACCGGTCGGTATGGACATCGCGGCGCCCACGCGGTACAGATGCCGTCATGCGCCTCTCCGCCACGATCTTCCTCACCGACGAGACGATCACGCCGACCCGGCTCGCCCGCGAACTGGAGCAGCGCTCCTTCGCCGGGCTGTATCTGCCCGAGCACACCCACATCCCCGTCGAGCGGACCACCCCGTACCCGGCCGGCGGCGATCTGCCGCCCGAGTACGGCCGCACCCTCGACCCGTTCGTCGCCCTCGGCCAGGCCGCCGCCGTCACCGAACGGCTCGGCCTCGGCACCGGCATCACCCTGGTCGCCCAGCACGACCCGATCGACCTGGCCAAGCAGATCGCGACCCTGGACCACCTGTCCGGCGGGCGCTTCACCCTCGGGCTCGGCTTCGGCTGGAACGTAGAGGAGGCCGCCGACCACGGGGTGGACTGGCGGACCCGGCGTGAACTCGTCCGGGACCGGATGGCCCTGATGCGGGCCCTGTGGGCGGAGGAACCCACCGCCCACGAAGGCGAGTTCGGGTCGGTACGGGCCAGCCACGCCCACCCCAAGCCGGTGCAGAAGCCGCGCGGGCCGAAGGTCAACGGTCCGCGCACGCTCATCGGCGGGGCCGCCGGACCGAAGCTGTTCGCGCACATCAGTGAGTACGCGGACGGGTGGATGCCGATCGGCGGACGCGGGTTGTCCGAAAGTCTCCCCCGGCTGCGGGCCGTCTGGACCGACGCCGGGCGCGACCCGGACGCCCTTCAGGTGGTGCCGTACGCCGTGTACCCCACGCCCGGCAAGCTCGCGCACTACGCGGAGTTGGGGATCGAGGAGGTCGTCGTGCAACTGCCTGCGGCGGGGGAGGCGGAGGTGCTGGGGGCGCTGGACGAGTACGCGCAGTTCGTGTGAGTGCAGTTCGTGTGGGTGCAGGACGTGCGAGTGCAGTGCGTGCGAGTGCAGTGCGTGCGAGTGTCCGATCACCCCGCTCGTATGCTCGAAGGATGACGAATTCCGCGACCTCCGGAACCGGCTCGACCCCTGGCCCGACTTCTGGCCCGACCGAGAACTCCATGCGTCGCGCCCTCAAACGCGCCCGGGACGGCGTCGCGCTCGACGTCGCCGAGGCGGCGGTGCTGCTCCAGGCTCGCGGCGAGGCCCTCGACGACCTCGCCGCGTCCGCCGCCCGGGTGCGCGACGCGGGCCTGGAGGCGGCCGGCCGACCCGGCGTCATCACCTACTCCAAGAGCGTCTTCATCCCCCTCACCCGGCTGTGCCGGGACAAGTGCCACTACTGCACCTTCGTCACCGTCCCCGGCAAGCTGCGCCGCGCCGGGCACGGGATGTTCATGTCGCCGGACGAGGTCCTGGACGTGGCCCGTCGCGGCGCGGCCCTCGGCTGCAAGGAAGCCCTCATCACCCTCGGCGACAAGCCGGAGGACCGCTGGCCCGAGGCGCGGGAGTGGCTGGACGCGCACGGCTACGACGACACCATCGCCTACGTCCGCGCCATCTCCGTCCGGATCCTGGAGGAGACGGGTCTGCTGCCCCACCTCAACCCGGGCGTCATGACCTGGACCGACTTCCAGCGCCTCAAGCCCGTCGCCCCGTCCATGGGCATGATGCTGGAGACGACGGCGACCCGACTGTGGTCGGAGCCGGGCGGCCCGCACCACGGCTCCCCGGACAAGGAACCCGCCGTACGGCTGCGGGTGCTGGAGGACGCGGGCCGCTCCTCCGTCCCCTTCACCTCCGGGATCCTGCTCGGGATCGGCGAGACGTACGAGGAGCGGGCGGAGTCCCTCTTCGCACTGCGCAGGATCTCCCGCTCCTACCACGGCATCCAGGAACTGATCATCCAGAACTTCCGCGCCAAGCCGGACACCGCGATGCGCGGCATGCCGGACGCGGAACTGGACGAGCTGGTCGCCGCGGTGGCCGTCGCCCGGCACATCATGGGCCCGAGCGCCTGCCTGCAGGCCCCGCCCAATCTCGTCGACTCCGAGTACGAGCGGCTGATCGGCGCCGGCATCGACGACTGGGGCGGCGTCTCCCCGCTGACGATCGACCACGTCAACCCCGAACGCCCCTGGCCGCAGATCGAGGAGCTGGCGGCGCGCTCGGCGGCGGCCGGCTTCGAGCTGCGCGAACGGCTCTGTGTCTACCCGGAGTTCGTGCGGCGCGGCGAGCCCTGGCTGGACCCCCGCCTGCGCCCGCACGTCCGCGCACTGGCCGACCCGGAGACGGGCCTGGCGCGCCCGGACGCCGTGGTCGAGGGCCACCCGTGGCAGGAGCCCGAGGAGGCCTTCGTCGCCTCCGGCCGTACGGATCTGCACACCACCATCGACACCGAGGGCCGTACGTCCGACCGCCGCGACGACTTCGACGAGGTGTACGGCGACTGGGGCGCCCTGCGCGAGGCCGCGGCGCCCGGCATGGCTCCCGAGCGGATCGACACCGACGTACGGGCCGCCCTCGCCACGGCCGCCGACGACCCGACCAGGCTCACCGACGCCGAGGCACTCGCCCTGCTGCACGCGGACGGGCCCGCACTGGACGCCCTGTGCCAAGTCGCCGACGACGTCCGCAAGTCGGCGGTCGGCGACGACGTCACGTACATCGTCACCCGCAACATCAACTTCACCAACGTCTGCTACACGGGCTGCCGCTTCTGCGCCTTCGCCCAGCGCAGGACGGACGCCGACGCCTACACCCTCTCCCTGGACCAGGTCGCCGACCGCGCCCAGCAGGCCTGGGACGTGGGCGCGGTCGAGGTCTGCATGCAGGGCGGCATCCACCCCGACCTGCCCGGCACGGCGTACTTCGACATCGCGAAGGCGGTCAAGTCCCGCGTCCCCGGCATGCACGTCCACGCCTTCTCCCCGATGGAGGTCGTCAACGGCGCGACCCGCACCGGCATGTCCATCCGGGAGTGGCTGACGGCGGCGAAGGAGGCGGGCCTGGACTCGGTCCCCGGCACCGCCGCCGAGATCCTCGACGACGAGGTCCGCTGGATCCTGACCAAGGGAAAGCTGCCGACGGCGACGTGGATCGAGGTGATCACGACCGCGCACGAACTCGCCATCCGGTCGAGCTCGACGATGATGTACGGCCATGTGGATCAGCCGAGGCACTGGCTGGGCCACCTCCGGACCTTGGCGGGCATCCAGCAGCGCACCGGCGGCTTCACGGAGTTCGTGACCCTGCCGTTCATCCACACCAACGCACCCGTCTACCTGGCCGGCATCGCCCGCCCCGGCCCCACGACCCGCGACAACAGGGCGGTGACAGCCATGGCCCGCCTCCTCCTCCACCCCTGGATTCCGAACATCCAGACGAGCTGGGTGAAACTGGGCACGGAGGGCGCGGCCGAGATGCTCCGCTCCGGCGCCAACGACCTGGGCGGCACGCTGATGGAGGAGACGATCTCGCGGATGGCGGGTTCGTCGTACGGCTCCTACAAGTCGGTGCGTGACCTGGTGGCCGTGGCCGAGGCGGCGGGGCGCCCGGCGAGGCCCCGCACGACGCTGTACGGCGAGGTGCCGGAGGAACGGCAGCGCGCGGCGGCCGCGTCCGACGGGCATCTGCCGGAGCTGCTGCCGGTGCTGGACTGAGGAGGACCGCCTCGCGGGGGTCGGTACGATGATCCGACCCCCGCGCTTCAGGGGGTGTGGGGCTTCCTTAGTTGAGGAGATGCGTGCCGTGCCTGCTCCCAAGGTCTGGGTGACCGGTCTGACGGTGGGCGCGATAGCCGCCGTCGGTGCCCTCGCCGTGCAGGCGGACAAGGGCCCGCACCCGACGGCCGGCGCGGCCCGCCCGAGCGCGTCGGGGTCACCCGGCGCGAGCCCCGCCCCGACGAAGTCCGCCGCGCCCGCCGCCGTGCCGGACGACTCGGGCTCGGGACGCCGGATCGTGTACTCCCTCTCCCAGAAGCGGGTCTGGCTGGTCGACGCGAGCGACACCGCCCGCCGTACCTTCACCGTCTGGCCCGGCACCGTGAGCCCCGACCCCGGCGCCTACACGGTGTCCTCGCGCAAGATGGCCACGACCGGCTCGGACGGCGTGCAGATCGAGAACATCCTCTACTTCGCCGCGAAGTCCGGCAGCTCCATCGCCTTCTCCAACGCCGTGGACGGCTCCTCGCCCCCGCCCGCCGAGGGCAAGGAGACCGGCGGGATCCGCACGCGCGCGGCGGACGGTGCGGCGCTGTGGACGTTCGGGGAGACGGGCACGGCGGTGACTGTGGTCAAGTAGCAGTCCTCCGCGCCCGACTGCATCTTTCGATGTACGCCGGGTTCGACTTCGCTCATGACGATTCCGTGCGATACGGCCGTGACGATGAACGCATGACGCACACGGACGCGCGAGCGACGCGGACACCGCAGGCCGCCCCCACCGGACGCCGGCTCCCCCTCCTCGACGTACTGCGCGGGGCGGCCATCCTGGGCACGCTCATGACCAACGTATGGATCTTCACCGGTCCGGGCGGGGAGTGGGGAGCCCTGCAGTCGGGGGCGTCCACGGGGGTCGTCGAGGGCGCGTTCAGTGTGCTGGCGAACGGCAAGTTCCTGTCCCTGCTGACGATCCTCTTCGGCGTCGGCCTCGCCATCCAGTACGCCTCGGCCGCGCGCCGCGGGCAGCCGTGGCCGGGGCGCTACCGGTGGCGGGCGCTGTTCCTGTTCGGCGAGGGCACGGTGCACTTCGTCCTGGTCTTCGCCTGGGACGTACTGATGGGGTACGCGGTCACCGCACTCCTCGTCGCCTGGCTGCTGACCCGCTCGGAGCGGGCGCAGCGGCGGGTGATGTGGTGGGCGGCGGGGATCCATCTGACGCTGATGGCCCTGTTGACGGCGGCCCTGGCCCTGACCGGCGACGAAGCGGACGGCGACGCCACCGTCTCCCGCGAGGTCGTGGACCTGTACGCCCACGGCAGCTTCGCGGACCAGATCGCCTTCCGCCTGGAGAACGCGGTGGCGCTGCGCATGGAACCGGTGCTGACCTTCTTCCTCCTGCTCTTCCTCTTCCTCCTCGGCGTACGGCTGTTCCGGGCGGGCGCGTTCGGCGCGGACGAGACGGGCCGCCGACTGCGTTCCCGCCTCCTGCTGTGGGGCCTGGTCCTGGGCCTGCCGCTCAACGTGGCGGCGACCCTGGCCGGCCAGGACTTCTTCCTCCTGGCCCGGTACGTCACCGCCCCGCTGCTGGCCCTCGGGTACATCGGCCTGACAGGCGCGGCGGTGGACCGGGTACGACGCCCCGGCCCTCTGATGACGGGCCTCACCTCGGTCGGCCGCACCGCCCTGTCCGGCTACGTCCTGCAGAACGTGCTCTGCGTACTCGTCTCATACGGCATCGGACTCGGCCTCGCGCAGCGGCTCGGCGACACGGGCCCCTGGTGGGTGGTGGGTCTGTGGGCCGCGGTCTGCACGGTGCTGATGGTGGGCTCCACGCTGTGGCTGCGGCGATTTTCGGCAGGGCCCCTGGAGGCGGTCCAGAAGTGGGCCCTGCGCCGCTGATACGGATCAGGTGTCGCTCTCCCGTACCGCCTGCCCGAACGGCAGGTGGTTGACGACCAGCACGACCCCGCTGAACAGGAACACCCGGGTCGCCGCGTCCAGACCGTTCCAGTCCCCCGACTGCCACATCGAGAACCACTCCCCACCGATCGCGATGAACCCGGCCCCGAACAGCAGCATCAGCATCAGCAGGCCATAGGTGGAGAAACGGCGGGCACGGGCGTCGTCACGCCGGAACCAGAGCCAGGTCCCGTATATCAACACGAGCGCGGCGACGGTCTCCCAGACGATGATCGCGACGTAGGCCGCGTCCTGAAGTCCCTTGCTGGTGACGGCTCTCCACATCAGATCGTCGTCCTTGAACGTCGTATCCATCGCCAGCACATGCCGCACGAACTGCTGGTTCGTACCGAAGTCGGTGATGTTGCCGAAGGCGACGAGGGTGATGTAGAGGGCGACGGACGCGGTGAGGAGGGTGGTGGTGAGGTGGAGGGGGGTGCGTGGGGGTGTGGTCGACATGGGGGTCATCTTCCCTGGCGGGCTGCTTCACCACATACGCATTGAGCCACCTCACCATGGTTCTCGTCCGGCAGCCGGCGGGTGAGCTGCGTGACGAGCTCGGGGTCGGCCAGGACGCGTGCTGTGGCGCGCCACTCGACGACGACTCGGTGGAGATTGGCGTGGACGTCCAACTGGGCGGCGTCGTATGTGGCGTCGATGAGCTCGGCCACGAATTCCTTGAGCTCGTCCTCCGACAGATGACGGACCCACGGGAAGACCGAGGGGAGCGCGCGCAGTATGGCGCGCTCGCCGGCATCGCTGCGCACGAGGGCAGCGAGGAGGCGGGCTGTGATGTCCGCCGTCTCCTCGCGCTCATGGTCGTGGCGTGCTGTCGTGAGACAGAGGTCCTCGCCGTCCCGACGCGTGATGTGCACACGATGGGCCCGGTCGAGTCTCTCGGCGACGCGCTTCGAGTTCTTGGAGAGATCGGAGAAGGCGACCGTGGGTGTGGACAGCTCTGAACGACAGGGTTGGCGGGAATCTCGGCGCCTATCCGCGAGGAACAGCGCCAGAGGCCCGGCCGGTAGCAGAAATCGCCCCTGCGCCACGGCATTGAGTGCCTCCGCCATGGGCCACCACGTCAGCTTGAAGCCCTCCTCAGTCGGAGTGAGCTGCTGTGGGCCGCAGGTCAGCGAGGTCGCATCGAAGAGGTGCACGCGGGCGGGGGAGCCGAGCGTGATGGTATATGAGCCGAGTGACTCCCAGGCGTCGGCCGTAACGCCGGCCTCTTCCCGGAGTTCCCGGCGAGCGCACCGCTCCGGCGTCTCGCCGTCTTCTCGGCGTCCACCGGGGAGGAAGAGGTACTCCCCGCCATGCCGGGGGAAGTCCGCGCTCAGGATGGCCACGAGGCCCTCAGAGTCGCGGGCCACCACCACCGAGGCGTCGCGGATGGGCCCGTAGCTCTGGTTGTCATCGCTCATGCCACGCGAGCGTAGCGAGCATCAGCCCACCCAGGCGGCGTACGGCACGTTCATGACGGCGGGGTGTGCGATCCCTCGACCGTGAAAGCCGTCGTCGCCGAATGCGTCACCGTGATCGGCGCACATGATGATCAGCCACCGCCTCTTGGCCGTCAGCGTGGTGATCAAGCGGCCAAGGTGGCTGTCCGCGTAGGAGAGGGCGGCTCTCTGGGACGCCAGGGTGTCGCGGCTTTCACCGATGTAATGGCCGTGGGGGACGTGCGTGGCCGAGACGTTGACGAACAGGTACAGGGGGCGTCCGCCGTAGCGTTCGGCGAGTTCGATGGCCTGGTCGACCTGGTGGCGGGTGGAGTCCGTCTCGGGGGAGCAGAACTCGGGCCGCCAATGATCCTCGTCGAAAAGGGCGGGTAGTACTGAGCCGAGCGGCGTCTCGCGGGAGAAGTACGTCACGCCTCCAACGCACACTGTCCGATACGCGTGCTGCCCAAGCCCCTTGAGGAGGTTTGGCGCGTCGAAGACGAACGTCTCCATGGGCACCGTCTTGAACGCGGGCGGGCGGCACTCCCACAGCCGAGGGGGCTGCTTTGGTTGCGGAACCTTGGGGAGGAAGCCGCTGAAGAACGCCATGTGGGCGGGCAGCGTGAAACTTCCGGGGGTGTGCCGACGCTCCCATCCGCCTTCGGGGAGCAAGCTCTTCAGGCTGGGCGTGAACCCTTCGTCGAAGGCCGTGCGGGCCACGTCGTAGCGCAGGGAGTCGAGGGTGACGAAGAGGATGCTCGTGCCGGACTCGATGATCTCGGCGGCGTTGATCACGCTCGTTCTCCCTCGGTGAGCTGGTGGTGCCACGGCTCGATCGTGCCCTTCGCTTGTGCGTTCACTGGGATGGGTACGCAGTCCTCCGCGATGAGGCGGCGGATCTCGGAAAGGCCGTTGTCGTCGTCCAGGACGATGCCGTGGCTATTGAAGAGCTTGATGTGCACCATGGGTGACCCGATGGCTCCGTTAGCTGTAAGCATGGCGCCGGGCATTCCATTGAGGTACGCGAGAGTCTTCAACAACCGTTCCTCGGTCTGGTGGCCGAGGAATCGGACGCTGCACGCATAGTGCTGAGCGTTGGCGGCGCCTCTGTAGAACCGGTGTGCGAACTCGGCGGTGATCGGATGTCCGTCGTGCGCAACGGCGATCCTGCGGGCCTTCTGCGTGACGACGAGACAGGCGCCGAACCACCACGCCACGCCCTCATGGATCTCGCCGGGGTACTCGCCCACGGCGCCACCGGCGCGGATGACGGCATCAGCGTCGATGGGCTTGAGCATCTGAAGCCTCCACGAGATGATCAATGATCCGGTCGGCCAAGGCGTCTGGTGCCTTGTCATCGGTGTCGAGGAAGACGGCCGTGGGGTCGGCGTTCGCGACGGATTCGTAGGTGTTGAGGAGCCGGGCGAGCCGTCCGGGTGTGCGGAGGAGAGCTGTGTCGTCATCCTTCAGGTCCTGCTTGCTCGCGAGTCGCTCATGCAGGGACGACTCCGAGCAGCGGAGGTAGAAGGTGTGCGTCGGCATGTCCAGATAGGCGCGAAAGGGCACGAGCAGTTCGTTGACCGCCTCGACTCCACTCCATGAACGGCGGCATGACAGGCGATCACCGACGATACGTAACGGTCGGCGATTGCCGGACTGACCCGTCGCGTCCTGCGGATCGAGTCGGAGCCGTGGAGGACGCCGGACAGGTAAAAGGCGAACTGGGAGAGCGGGCGCAGTTTGGCGTTCACCTGCTGGGCCCAGTCGGAGTGTGGCGGGGGAAGCGTGTGAATGACCGAGCCCTTCAGCCGCCCCGCGAGGATCTTGGCCAGCGTCGACTTGCCGATGCCCGAGACGCCTTCGAGGACGATCAGAGGAGAGGCGGGCTCGTCGTAGTAGACGGGCCGGTAGGGAGGCGGGAGGTTCATAGGGTCCCCTCGGTGAACGATGAGACGTGTCCGGCGACGGCCTCGGCCAATTGCCGGGAATCGGCCAGGAGTTCTTTGAGGTCCAGGCGCAGGTCTTCGCGTAGAAGGCACGGCTGAAGGCCGCCGTCATGGTCGAAGCGCAGGGCCCAGAAACCCTCGACGCACTTGGTTCGCACCGGGCAGGTTCCGCACTGGCCGACGTGGTGACGGCCGAGATTGCGGTGAATGACGTCGATCTCCACGCCGTCGATGCGGAACACGCGGCGCCCCTGGCCGACGCCGGCCACCTCTGTGTGCTCGTCGGTCGTGAGCGTGCGGAGGTAGGTCACGATGTCGTCGGCTGAGACGGCCGAGGATGCGTGGTTCTCATTGAAGCCCGTCCCGACGAGCTCGATGAACTGGACGGGCATCCTGCGGTCCAGGGCGAAGTGGAGGATGTCCCGTACCTCGTGGGCGTTCTCCTGCTGGAGAAGGGTGTTCAGCTCCACGCGTTCGAAGATCTCTCGCGCCACCTCGATGCCGTCGAGGACGGCGCTGATCCCTGTACGCGTCTTGGCGATCGTGCGTAGGGATTCGTCGGAGAAGTAGTGGAGGCTCACCTTCACCTTGTCCAGCGGGGAGCGGGCCAGCCACTCTTGGTTCGCTCGTAAGAGGAGGCCGTTGGTGATGAGCGTGTACGAGGAGTCCGGGCCAGGTCGGGGAAGGCGTTCCAGCACGGGGCGGGCGAGGCGGGAGATCAGTGGCTCTCCGCCCGTGAAATAGACACGACGAAGTCCGACTTCCATCAGCGCGGTGATGACAGCGACGTAGTGATCGGGACACAGCGAGCGACTGCGCGGCTGCTGAGTTCGGTCCTCTCGGGTGCGCGGCGGCGGAACGTCGCCCTCGTTGTGGCAGAACCAGCACAGGAGATTGCACACGGGTCCGAAGGAGACGCGCAACTGGCCTCGAAGAGCGGCGAAGTTCTGCAGGGCCGTCCAGTCGACTGCGGGGACGGAAAGCGGGGTGTGAGCAGCGTGCATTGGGGACCTCCCCAGGGAGAAGAGCCCGAAAGGGCCCGGAATGAAGTGAGTTCTTGGGCTGGCGGGCGACAGGAGCGTTGACTCCCACACGGCATCACCGGGTCGAGCCCCTTGAGCCCGGCGAGGACTCACCACGGAAGGACAACGCCGGGTCGAAATCGATGCGTCAGCACTCTGTCGGCACCCGCAGTTCGGCCCAAACGACCTTGCCTCGCCGGTCGCGGTCGTAGCCCCATCTCCAGCTCACGGCATCGACCAGAAGCAGACCGCGGCCCTCCACGGCATCGTCACCGGGAGTGCCCATCTGCGGCGGGCCTGAGAACTTGTCGGCGACTCCGATGCGTACGAGCCCACTCGGCCGATGCTGGATCATGACGCGTGCCGTCCGGCACGACGTGTGGTCGATCGTGTTCGTCAGCAGTTCCGACACGATCAGTATCCCGTCCTCGACCAACTCCTCCATGGCCCATGCTGTGAGGGCGGTCGAGACAAGGAGCCGGGCGCGGTGCGCCGACTCCGGCTCGCAGGGCAGTGTCTCGGTGTAACCGGGTACACCGATCGCATGGGGGCTTGCGGCTGTCGTTGTCACGGGGCCATCCCTCCGGCGTAGACGCTCGGCCCTGACGGGGGGCAGCAGGGCCGAGCTCTCTTCCATGCCGCCGGACCGGCTCCGAAGAAGAGGGGCCGACGGGCACTGTCCAGCCAACCGCTGGAGATCGCTGCGAGCCACGGCACCTGTGCGGCACTCTTGATGCACATCCGATGCACGGGCCGCGCCGCCTGGGTAAGACCACGCTCAAGTGGGGGGGGAGACGAAATGGGCCTGGCCAAGCGGCGGAAAGCCATGGGTTACAGTCAGGAGAAATTCGCCCACGCGCTCAGCGTCGACCGCACAACGGTCGGCCGTTGGGAGCGCGGCGAGACGACGCCCGACGCTGTTCAGCGGCCGAGGATGGCCGAACTACTGCAACTGGATCTCGCCGAACTCGACGTACTGCTGACTCCGCCACAAGCCGACTTCCAAGCGTCGTCAGCGTCGCTGTCTGGCGACCGTCACGGCTCAGGGGAGATCGACGACATGATTCGACGCGAGTTCTTGCGCCTCTTAGCGGTGACAGGAGCCTTGACCGCACTGTCGCCGGACGAGGCCGAGGCCATGGCGGAGGCGGCCGAGGGCGGTTCGATCGACGACTTCCATCGCATGAACGGGCATCTTTGGCAGGTCTATCAGCTTGCTCGCTCGAAGCGCTCCGTCACCGCAGTCGTTCAAGATCAGCTCAGTGCGCTCAGCGATGCCTTGAAGGCCGGCTCGTCTCGCCAAGCCGGTGCTCTGTGCGAGGCCGCAGGAGATCTCTTCCAACTCGCCGGAGAGCTGGCGTTCGACGGCAACCGGTACACGGATGCGGCAGCCGCCTACACGCTGGCCGCCTCAGCCGGCAGCGAGGCGCGAGCCTTCGACCTATGGGCCTGCGCACTGGTACGGCACGCGTACGTGGGCCTGTACGCGAAGCGGTTCGCGGAGGCCGCAGAGATCCTGGACGTCGCGCGGAGAGTCGCGGCACGCGGTGACAGCTCTCTGTCCACGCGGTACTGGGTCGCCTCGGTGCAGGCCGAGGCGTACGCCGGCCTGCCGGACCTGACCGCCTGCGAGCGAGCTCTTGACGAGGCCGAGGGGGTCGCCGACCTGCCGGGGCTTATCCACAACGGCGGATGGCTCCGCTTCGACGGCTCACGTCTCGCAGAGGAGCGCGGTGCCCGATACGTCCAACTCGGACGACTCGATCTCGCAGAAGCGACGCTCTCAAGCGTGCTCGAATCCGGAGCTCTGGCCAAGGGACTGTCCTTCCGACGACGCGGAGCCGTTTTGACTGACCTCGCGGCGATTGGGGCGAAGCGCCGGGATGTCGAGCAGGTCGTGGCCTACGGAGGCGAGGCTCTCCGCCTGGCTCAGCAATCCGGCTCTGGATACGTCGCCCATAGACTCCAAGCGCTACAGGTGGAGCTCGGTTCCCTTGGCCAGGATCGCCGCGTGGCCGAACTGAACGCCGAGATCGGCGTCTTGTGTATGACGTGACGAAAGGGGATGGCATGTCGCAGACCGAGGGCGCTCGACTGTTCCGGGAGACGTGGATCGCGGGAGTGCACAAGCACTTCCCCGGAGAACCGAAGTCGAGCTACGTCACTCCCTGGAAGGACACGCCCGAGTGGGAGCGCGCGGCTGCGGGTGCCGTGTATGAGCAGGTGCGCCAGTTCCTCGATCTGAGCAGCGGCCACGCCGCACGGCTCACGCGCGAGCAGAAGGGCCGCTTCGTGGCGACGTGCTGGACGGCCCAGATGTACAAGCATTTCAAGGACCCGAAGCCGGGCTACGTCGCTGACTGGCGGGAGCTTCCGGACTGGCAGAAGGAGACGGACTCGGACATCTTCGAGGCGATCGAGGACTCCTTGAAGTGACCGGTGCTCGCGGCGTTGCCTGCGCGCCAGTGCTGTAGGGCGCCCGGATTCCGCGCACTCAGACCCGGGTCCTGAGTGCGCGGAATCCGGTGGGGCTGAGGCCTTTTCCGATGCCGGATCGCGTGCACCAGTGACCCGGCCACGCCCGACGCCAAAGACAAAGAACCGGGGAGAACCAACCCCACCCCACCCAGCCCGTCGACCACCGCACCCCTGGTCACTCGGTCGAGTGATCGCGTTCAATTCCGCTGGCGTGTCGGCGAATTGGTCAGGCAGCGTCGATCTTGGCAAGCAGCCGCACACCAACTCGACGAACAACCGCACACAACAAACGGCCCCCGTCGGGACTGCCATCCCGAACGAGGGCCTGATCACCCAGGAAGAAGAGACCTTCCCGATGACTGAGCAGCACCTTAGCGCGCACGCACGCCTCCGCCCCTGCCGTTCCTCCCTCGGAGTTGCCCACGTGGACGAAAGCCATGACCAAGAGTTCACCGTCGTCGGAAATCATCTGGCCCAGCACTCCGAGCTGTCTCTGACGGCCATCGGACTCGCCGTCCATATCCAGTCGCTCCCCACCGGAAGCCTCGTCGGCATCAAGGCCCTCGCGGCGAAGTTCCCCGAGGGCGAGACGCGCATCGCCTCGGCCCTGCGGGAACTGGAGGCGTACGGGTACCTGTCCCGCACGAAGGAGCGCCTGCCGTCGGGTCGGATCGTGACGCGTACGACCTCGTACAACAAGCCCAGGGGCGTACGACGGCCCGTACGACCCCCGCGCCTCGCCGCGAACCGGCTCCCGATCTCAAGGAGTCGGAACAGCCCGGCGGCCCAGCCCGGACCGCACCGCCGGCCGTGCCGGACACATCCGACCTGCCCGCCCACCGCACCGCGCGCAATGTCCTCGCGGGCCTCCGCATCCGTGATCCCCGCCTCCATCTCGCCGAGCCCGACGTACGCCGCCTTGCTCCCGCCGTCGTCGCCTGGCTGGACCGAGGCGTTGCCCCCGACGACGTACAGCGAACACTTTCGGCGGGGCTGCCCCCGGAAGGCGTACGTCATCCGGCGCGCTTCCTGGCCCACCGCCTCACCGCCCTCCTGCCTCTGCCGTTCGAGCCCGTGCCGGGACTGGGGCCGGAGGCCGCCCGCCCTGCCCCCCTCCAGAACTGCGACGGCTGCGACCGGGCCTTCCGGGCGTCGCAGCCAGGCCAGTGCCGGGACTGTCGTACGTCCCTCACGGCGGCGTAGAGACCGGAAGTGAGCCCAGTGACAAGCGCTGCGCAGGGCATCGCGCCACCGACTCCGCCGGTACCGTACGAGTACCGAGCCACCTGCCCCGGAGGTCACCGCGAGCGCCCAGACCGACGGCCCGTACGGACCGCTGATCCCCATGCCCGAGCTGACCCCCGACGCGCTGAGGGCGGCAGTCGCGCGCATCGCGCCGAGCCGGATCCCCGCCCTCACACAACACCTCTTCGAGGCCACGACGAACGCTCAGCAGACTCAGAGCCTCGCCCCGCTGCGATCCTTCGTGCACTCCTGGGCCGTGTTCGTGGCGATTGAACGACACCCTGAACGCGCCGCCCGGCTGCGTGAGCTGGAGCGGATCGTGGATGCGGGAGAGCAGGACCCGACGGAGGCCATCACCGAGATCCGCGTGATCAGGGAGGCCGCCGAGGCGGAGGCCGGGTTGTGACGGACTGGGCATGGGACTACAACCCGAGTGCCGAGTACGTGACGGACGGGCTGCCGCCCGGTGTAGTAGACCGCTCGACCGCGAGGGCGGGCTGCGGGAATTCGACATTTTTGGCGGGCGGGGCTTCATCAGCTTTCTTCCCGTGCCGCGTCACGAATGCGTCTACGTCTGCAATGTCACCTGGTATGGGTGATGACTGACCACTCCCGCTCACTTCGGTCACACCTCGCATACCGAATCGCCCCCTGAACAGCCCGTCCCCGTTCGATTACAGTGCTGAACTGTCGTACGGGTAAGTAACGCGCGGGGAGGTCTCGATGGGTGCGACAGCCGGCGCCGTCTGGGGCCGTACCGAGCAGCAGGACTTTCGTAGCCGGGTGCGTGGGACGCTGCTCGGTGTGGCGGTCGGGGACGCTCTCGGGGCGCCTGTCGACGGGCTCGGGCTGGAGGAGATCCAGGAGCAGTACGGTGCCGAGGGCGTCGTCGATCTGGGGTTCGGGTACGGGCGGCGCGGTGCCGTGAGTCATCTGACGCAGCTCACTCTGTTCTCCGTCGACGGGTTGATAAGGGCCCAGGTCAGGAGGGACACCGGAGCCTGGCATCCGCCCACCGACCTGCATCGTGCCTATCTGCGGTGGGCCGCCACGCAGCGGGACTGGGGGCCCGACGAGCGCCGCAAGGACGACGGGTGGCTGGCGCGGGAGGAGTGGCTGTACGCCCGGCGGGATCCGACCCGCGCGCTTCTCCTCGGCCTCGGTGACGACACCATGGGCACGCTGGAGTCGCCCAAGAACAGCGCCGAGCTCGGGCCGGAGGCCACCGCCCGTTCCGCGCCCTTCGGGTTGCTCGTGGGGTGGGAGCCACAGCTCGTCGTGCAGCTCGCCGTGGAGTGCGCGACGCAGACCCACGGTCATCCCGTCGCCTACCTGTCGGCCGGCGCGTACGCCGTCATCGTGCACGGGCTGGCCTGCGGGGAGACCCTCGACGGCGCCGTGCAGCGGGCGCTCGCGCTGCTCGCCGTACGGCCCGGGCACGAGCCCGTGTCCGACGCGCTGCAGCACGCGCTGGGCGCCGTACGGCAGGGCATGCCCACCCCGGCGCGGGTGGAGGAACTCGCGGCCGACGGCTCCGCGGACGGACTGCTCGCGGCCGCCGTGTACTGCGCCCTGGTGGGGGAGGACGTACGGCACGGGCTCTGCCTCGCCGTGAACCACGACGGCCCCTCCGCCGCCGCGGCCGCCCTCACCGGCGGGCTGCTCGGCGCCCTGCACGGCGAGACGGCCCTCCCCCCGGCCTGGCTCGCCGAACTCGAGGGCCGCCCCACCATCCTCGAACTCGCCGACGACTTCGCCATGGAGATGACCCAGGGGCCGGCCCTGCACAGCCCGGCGGGTGCGTCACCGGCGTGGCTCGCGCGCTATCCGCGGGGATGACCCCTCCCGGCCCGTGATGGACGTCACAGGGACAGGATGAGGCGGGCGGACAGGGCGGAGTGTGGACCTTTCCCTACGCGCCCGGATCCGGGCCGGTGACCCCGAGGCCTTCGCCGAGCTGTTCTCGGCCCACGCGCAGGCCCTCTACGGCCACGCCGCCCGGCTGACCGGCGACCGCGGCGCCGCCGAGGACGCGGTGTCGCTGACGTTCCTGGAGGCCTGGCGGCTGCGCGACCGGCTCAGACCCGAGCCCCCCGACCCCGACGAGGGTGACGGGCTGCGGCCCTGGCTGTACGGCATCGCCACCAACGTGCTGCGCAACTCCCGTCGCGCCGCCCGCCGGCACCGCGCCGCCCTCGCCCGGATCCCGGACCGGCGCACCGACCGCGAGACCGTGCCGGACTTCGCCGACGAGGTCGTCGGCCGCATGGCGGACGCCGAACGGCTCGCGGCCGCCCGCGCGGCGCTGCACCGGCTGCGCAGAGACGAACGCGAGGTGTTCGCGCTGTGCGTCTGGTCGGGCCTGAGCTACGCGGCCGCCGCCGACGCCCTCGGCGTCCCCGCCAGCACCGTGCGCTCCCGCCTCGCCCGCGCCCGGCAGCGGCTGCGGCGGCTGGCCGAGGCGGAGCTGAGAAGAACCACGGGACGCACTCCCGCCGCCGGACAGGAACCGGGTGGCCGCAGCGAGCGGCCCGGTCGAGACAGGAGAAGTGCCGATGAACCCCACCGAGCGTGAAGAACTGGCCCGGCTGCTGCCGAGCCCGGGTGAACCGCTCCTGCCGAGCGACCGCCGGACCGTCCTGAGGGAACACCTGATGCGCGAGCTCACCTCGAGCCCTGGCAACAGCACCAACAACAGCACCAACAACAGCACACGCGGCCGTCGGCGCTTCGCCGCCGTCGCCGTCCCCCTCGTCACCGCCGCCGCCGTCACCGCCACCGTCCTCCTCGGCGGATCCGGCAGCCGCCCCGCCCCCGACCAGGAGGCCGTCGACCTGCTGAACCGCATCGCCGAGGTCGCCGCCGCCCGGCCCACGACCCCCGTCCGCGACGACCAGTACGTCTACGTCGCCACCCAGGGCACCCAGGACATGGAGGAGTACGGCGTCAACACCCTGCGCCGTGAGGACTGGCAGCCCGTCGACGGCAGGCGGTCCGGACTCGCCCGGATCAAGGTCCTCGCCGGCCCGGACCCCTTCCACCAGAGCGGTGACATGAAGCTGGGCCGCGACCCGAACGTCACCTACTACCGCGAGCTGGAGGCCCTGCCGACCGATCCGCGGAAGCTGTACCGGAAGATCTGGGAGGGCACCGAGGGGGAGGGGCCGACGCACGAGGCGGCCGCGCTCGAGGAGATCGGCGCGATGCTGCCCTCGGCGACCCTGCTGCCCGAGCTGAACGCCGCCCTCTATCGTGCCGCCGCGAGGATCCCCGGCGTCTCGGTGGTCCGCGACGCCGAGGACATCGCCGGGCGCAAGGGCGTCGGACTCACCTTCGAGGACCAGGACCCCAAGGACCGCGACGACCAGGCCACATGGGTCTTCGACAAGAAGTCCCTGAAGTTCCTCGGCACCGACGAGGAGGCGCTGCTGGGTGTCGGTATCGCCGACCGGATCGGCGCGGCGCCGAGGAACTGACGGGGGCGGGTGCCGGTTGTCTGTCGGGTGCTGTCGCTGCTGTCGCGTGCTGTCGGTTCGGTGTCGGCGGCTTGCCGGCGGGGCCCGGCACCGTTCCGGGGACGGCCGCCCGGAGCCCGCCGGGAGGCCCCGATCCCCGAGGAGCCACCATGCTCAGCACCCCTGCCACGATCACCGGCGCCGGACTCGGCGGACTCACGCCGGCCCGCGTTCTGTGCCGCGGCGGTGATCGCGCGGATCGCGGCGGAGTTCGAGGGCTGGGCACCCGAACTCACCGCGCTGATCACCGACGGCGGCACCGCGCCGGTCCTGCGCCCCCGCCACGCCCTGCCGGCGGGGCACCGCTGGGACCGGGTGCCGGGGGTGACCCTGCTCGGCGACGCCGCCCACCTCGCGGTCCCGAACGGCGAGGGCGCCAACCCGGCCATGCTCGACGGCGCCGAACTCGGCAGGGCCCTGGCCGCACATGCCGACGACATCGAGGCCGCGCTCACCGAGTACGAGCGGGCCATGTTCCCGCGCAGCGCCGAGGCCGCCGACGAAGGCGCCCACCTCCAGGAGCTCCTGTTCGGCGACAACGCGCCTCGCGGCCTGATCGACGTGGTGGGCGGGGAGGGCCGATGAGGCGGTGGCCGGGGAGGGGCCAATGGTCGGTGGTCGATGAGTCGGTGACCGTCTCCGCCCCGGGACCCCTCCCGGACGCCGGCCTCTACCCTCGCCCTCCACCGACACACGCCCCAGGGGGAGGCCATGGCGAGTCCGGCGAGCAAGGTCAGTCTGCTTCCGCGGGACATCGGCAGCCTCAGCCGCACGGTGCCGCCGGGGCTGCCGGGCACGCTCCATGTCCTCGGCGTGAACGGCGGCATGAGCGTGGCGCCGGACGCGGACTTCACCCTGGTGTTCGGGCGCAACGAGCCCGAGGTCCACGTCTGCGTCGGCGCGGGCGACACGCGCGTCAGCCGGCGACAGGGCCTGATCGTGCGGGAGTCCGCCCGCTGGGTGCTGCACAACACCGGCGGTCTGCCCATCCGTTTCCCCGGGTCGCGGCTGGTGCTCGGTGGCGGCCGGGCGCGTCTGTCGGCCGGCTTCACGCCGCTGTTCGTCGTATCGCCGCGGCAGGAGCACTTGCTGGAGGTCAGGATCACGGCGTCGGCGCCGGCCCGCGCGGGGAGCGGACGCGGGCTGCGCGAGGAGGAGACGCGCCACGAGGCCCGGGTGCTGTCGGCCGAGGAGAAGCTGGTGCTCGTCTGCCTCGCGCAGCGCTATCTGCGGCTCGAACGGTATCCGCAGCCCCTGGCCTGGGCCCAGGTCGCCTTCGAACTGGGCGAGTTGCAGCCGCAGCGGCAGTGGAGCCCCAAGCGCGCCGCGCACATCGTGGCCAAGGTGCGCAAACGCCTCAGCAAGGAGTACGGCGTCCCCGGGCTCCTGGAGGAAGACGTCCCGCAGCCGGTCGGGAACACCCTGAACCACAACCTCATCACCGACCTGCTGATCACCACCACGATCGTCCGGTCGGACCTGCGTCTGCTCGGCGGATGACGCGGCGGATGAGCCGTTCGGGAGGCACTCGCGCCGACAGGGCCGAGAGGGGGGACAGCGGGCCTCAGTCCTTCGCCGCCCGCGTCCCCACCGCGTCCTCCACCGGCTCCCCGGCCACCGGCTCCCCGGCCACCGGCTCCCCGGCCACCGGCACCGCCGCCGCCGCGGCCCCGTCGCCGTCGGTGTTGATGCGCTCGACGATCGCGAGTCGCTCCGGGGTGTCCTCCGGCTTGATGTAGCCGATGAGGATGTACAGGACCAGCGAGACCGCCAGCGGGATGGAGACCTGGTACTGCAGTGGCACCCCGCCCTCGATCTGCCAGCTGATCGGGTAGTTGACCAGCCAGAAGGCGAGCAGGCCCATCGACCAGCTCACGAGGGCGGCGGTCGGGCCGGAGCGGCGGAACGGGCGGAGCATGCCCAGCATCATCGGGATCGCCATCGGGCCCATCAGACCGGCGACCCATTTGATGACGACCGTGATGATGTCCTTGAACGTGGGCGAGTTGACCTGCGTCGCCGCCGCCATGGACAGGCCGAGGAAGACCACGGTGGTGATCCGGGCGACCCGCAGCCCCTGCCCCTCGGTCCAGGTCCGCGCCCGGCGCCAGATCACCGGAGCGCAGTCCCGGGTGAACACGGCCGCGATGGCGTTGGCGTCGGAGGAGCACATGGCCATGGTGTGCGAGAAGAAGCCGACGATGACGAGACCCAACAGGCCGTGCGGGAGGAGCTGTTCGGTCATCAGGCCGTAGGAGTCGGAGCCGTCCGGCTTCTGCGACTCGACCAGCAGCGGCGACATCCACATCGGGAAGAACAGGACCACCGGCCAGACCAGCCACAGCAGCGCCGACAGCCGCGCCGAGCGCTCGGCCTCGTGCGCGGTGGCCGTGGCCATGTAGCGCTGGGCCTGGTTGAGCATGCCGCCGTTGTACTCGAAGAGCTTGATGAAGAGGAAGGCGAGGAGGAAGACCGTGCCGTAGGGGCCGACCAGCGGCTCACCGTGGCCCTGGAGCTCCGGCTCGTCCCAGGCGCCGAAGAAGCCGATGCCCTTGTCGTTCAGCTCCAGGATCACCGCGACGAACATCGCGACGCCGGCCAGCAACTGGATGACGAACTGGCCGAGTTCGGTGAGCGCGTCCGCCCACAGGCCGCCGATGGTGCAGTAGACGGCGGTGATGCTGCCGGTGATCAGGATGCCCTGGTTCAGGCTGACGCCCGTGAAGACCGACAGCAGCGTCGCGATCGCGGCCCACTTCGCGCCCACGTCCACGATCTTCAGCAGCATGCCGGACCAGGCCAGCGCCTGCTGGGTCTTGAGGTCGTAGCGGTTCTTCAGGTACTCCAGCGGGGAGGCCACATGGAGGCGGGAGCGCAGCCGGTTGATGCGCGGCGCGAACAGCTTCGAGCCGATGGCGATGCCGAGCGCGATGGGGAAGGACCAGGTGACGAAGGATGTGACGCCGTAGGTGTAGGCGATGCCCGCGTACCCGGTGAACATCACCGCGCTGTATCCGGACATGTGATGCGAGATCCCGGACAGCCACCACGGCATCTTGCCGCCCGCGGTGAAGAAGTCGCTGACGTTGTCCACCCGTTTGTGCGACCAGACGCCGATCGCCACCATCACGCCGAAGTAGCCGATGAGCACGGCCCAGTCGAGACCGTTCATGTGCGTCCTCCCAGGGTTCGGCCCGGCGCTCATCGTGGGCGCTGTCGCGTGAACACGACAAGTGAGCGTCAGGTCAAGGGGAGGTAAAAGTATTCGCCATGATGGCCTGCGTTCACTTACATGAATCGCTCTCCGTGTCCCTCATCGCATCAGCTCACCGGCGTTGACCAGCAGAGACTGCCCGGTGATGGCCCGGGCCAGGTCCGACGCGAGGAACACGGCCGCGCCCGCCACATCCCCGTCCGTGGCCAGCTCAGGCAGCGCCATCCGCCCCGCCAGCCGCTTCAGTACGTCTGTCTCCGGTACGCCCTCCGTCTGCGCCCTGAGCCGGACGAACGCCTGCACCGGAGGCCCCCACATCCAGCCCGGCAGCACGGTGTTGACCCGGATCCGGTGCGGGCCGAGTTCCCGGGCCAGCGAGTACATGGCGCTGGTGAGGGCGCCCTTGGAGGCGGCGTAGGCGGCCTGCCGCACCTGGGTCGGGGCGGCCACCGCGGACTGCGTCCCGATGAACACCACCGAGCCGCCGCCCTCCTTCAGCGCCGGCAGACAGGCGCGGGTCATCCGCAGCGACCCCAGCAGGTTGACGTCGAGCACCGACTGCCAGGTGGCGAAGTCGGCGTCCTCCAGGCCGCCGAAGCAGGAGTCCAGGGCGGCGACATGTACGACCCCGTCGATCCCGCCGAACCGCTGACGGGCCAGCGCGGCCAGCGCCTCGCACTGCCCCTCGTCCGTGATGTCGGTCGCCCGGTACGCCGTGTGCGCCCCGCCGGGATCGATCTCGGCCGCGCACTTGGCCAGGTTGGCCTCCGTACGCGCCCCCAGTACGGCGTTCCCGCCGCCTCGTACGACCGCCGCCGCGACCTGATGGCCGAGCCCGGCGCCGACTCCCGAGACGACGACGGTCTTGCCGCTGAGCAGTGACATGGGGCCTCCCTGGCTGAAACCTTCGACGCGCACCGTGGCGATTTATCTGACGGGGCGTCAGAGTATGAGTGCGCGAGAGAGGAGGGAAGGGCGTGAAGGGGATGGGCCGCGACGGGCCGGCCGCGTCCGACGGTGTACGTGTTGTCCTCCGACAGCCCAGCCCAGCGGGCGCCGTGCACGGAGCGTGTCCACGATGGGAGCATGGCTGCCCCGCTCACCAAGCGCTGGTGTCTCCTTGCCACGACGTCGGTCGCGACGCTGACCGTGACCGTCTCGGGCTGCGGCGACGTCTCCGGACCGGAGCCGAGGCGGGCCGCCGCAACGGCCGTCTCGGACGCCGTCCGCGCTTCCGCCCCGCCCTCCGCTTCTCCCTCCCCCTCCGCCGCCGCCCCGCGCCCTTTCCGCACGATGCCGACGGCTGCGCAGTGCCGTGCGAGGCTGGGCACCGCCTGCCACAGGCCGGACCTGGTGCGCAGCGCGTACGGCGTCGACAAGCTGAACTCGGCCGGACTGACGGGCAAGGGCCGCACAGTGGTGGTCTACGAGGAGGTCGTGCCCGACACCCTGAGGAAGGATCTGGAGACCTTCAGCAGGGCGATGAAGCTGCCGAAGCCGGACCTGGCCGTCGACCCCTACGACCCGGCCGGGCGCATCGCCCCGTTCGACCCGGGGAACAAGCGGATGGCCGACGCGGCCGTGGAGACCACCTTGGCCGTGCAGACGGTGCACATGGTGGCCCCGGATGCCAAGATCGTCGTCACCGCGATCGGCCTGCCTGAGGCGGCCCGGCGCACCGTCCTCGCCCCCGCCGGCTCACCGCGTCCGCAGTCCGCCCGCGAAGCCGCGGAAGGAGCGGCGGCGGGCGCCGAGCTGATCCTCGACGGCATCGGCGAGTCCGTTCACCGGCACACCCCGGACGCGATCTCCATCGGCTTCGGCATCCCGGAGTACACCGCCGCGGGCAACAGCGGTGAACCCGCCGACGACCTGGAGGAACTCGGCGACCCCCTGGCGGCGGTGGTGGCGGGCGGCACCACCCTGGTGGCCGACGCGGGCGACTCCGGCGCCGCCCCGCCCATCGGACCGGGCGGCGAGCGGGTCAGGTCCGCGTCCTGGCCGGCCTCCGACCCGAGCGTGCTCGCGCTCGGCGCCTCCCGGCTGCACCTGGACGACAAGGGTGAGCGCACGGGCCCGGACACCGTCCGGCGCGACCGGGCCGGTGCCACCGGAGGGGGCCCGTCACAGATTTTCCCGCGGCCCGTCTACCAGGATCGGGTCAGCGATGTGGTCGATGAGTCCCGCGGCACCTGCGACCTCTCCATGGACGCCTCCGCCTCCGGCGGCGCCCTCATCTACCAGGGATTCCTGCCCGGGGGCGCGGGCTGGATGCCGGCCGGCGGCGCCGCCGGGGCCGCACCCGTGTTCGCCGCCCTCGTCGCGCTCGCCAACGAGAAGGCGGGCAGCCGGCTCGGCGGCATCCACGACGCGTTGTACGCGCTGGCCCGGGATCCGAAGGGCGGCGTCGTCGACATCACCGTCGGCGACAACGGCCCCGACGGCTTCGAAGCCACCAGGGGCTACGACCTGGCCTCCGGCCTGGGCACCGTGGACGCCTCGGTCCTCGTGCCGAAGCTGGCCGCCGCCGCGGACTGATCACCAGCCCACCCCGAAGAACACCGCGACGGTGCCGGCCAGCATGACCACGGCCAGCAGCGGCCAGTACAGCGCCTTGGCCGGCAGGCAACTGGTTCTGGTGAGAACCGCGCCGGGCCGGTCCAGGGCGATCAGCACGCCATTGGCGGTGGCCAGGACCAGCAGCAGGTAGAGCCCGAAGTACACGTACTCCCAGTACATCACCGAGCCGTCCGCCGAGATCGTTCTGAGCTGGTTGTGGTCGACGACCACCACCAGCAGCATGGTCACCAGAAATGCCATGACCGCGAACGTGGTGGAGCCGTAGAGCTGGAACTTCTGGTCCCGGCTGGTGACGAACAGCGAGGCGAACACCACCAGGGCGATGAGGCCGACGGGGACGAGATCGCCGATGACCACGCCGGTGAAGTTTCGCTCGAAGACCATGTTGAAGTACAGGTCCGGGTAACTCACGGGCCGGTCGTACGCCTTCAGGCCGTAGCTCGTGGGATAGGAGTAACGGGCGTAGCTGTAGACCGAGTACACCGGCCGCCATTGGCCGGTGACGATCTGGCCGTCGACGCCCAGTATGCGCTTGTCCGTCCAGGGCGGATAGGAGGAGAGGTCCGGGACGAGGACGGCGTCCTTGTCGAAGTCGGGCTGCCACATCCGCAGCCAGACGTTCTGACGGTCGAAAGGGTAGGTGTGGTAGTCGAACCGCTGCCGGAAGGTCGTGGTGAAGTACCAGCCGATGGTCCGTGTTCCGTCTGCCGCCGTCTTGTCGTAGGCGATGTCGCGGTATCTCAGGTAGGCGTTGTCGGCCTCCGGGAAGACGACACCCTTGGTGACGTCCTTGGGGAATCCTTCGGGATACCGCTGCCACACATACCCCGTCACGGCCACGTTGCTGGCGCTGGTGAACTCTATGGACTCCACGTACAGGCCGGTGCGGATCATGACCGGAGACCGTCCTTGCGGTATCGCTTTCTCCAGGTACCGCTGCACGTCCCCCTCGTCGCGCATGGTCTGCCCGGCGGCGAGGCTCCCGCCCTCGTCGCGGAGGATGGCCGCCCAGCAGACCGTCATCCCGGTCACGCAGACCAGGGTGAAGGCCACACTGGTCAACCACACCTTGCGGGCGGTGAACTCCCAGGGGCGGGTGACCAGGAGGGCGGCGCAGAAACCCGCGATCACCCCGCAGATCACCGCGGTCCCGAACAGAGGTGAGCCGACGGCCGCACGGCCGCCCGCACGCCAGGCGAGAAGGGCCGCCACACCCCCTGTCAGGCTCAGCAGGCCGCACATCGCGGCCGCGGCGGTGCAGCGTCCGCGCGGCACTCTCCGTCTCGGCGACGGCGACGGAGGCGGGGACGAGAGATCGGTTCCCGGACGGAACGTCAGATCGGTGCCATCGGCACTCACCATCCGTATTCCCTTCATCCCGTCCGACGCATCGGCATGCAAAACATTCACGACAATGCACACGAATGCCGCATTCATGGGCAAGGCTATGAGGGGTGTTGCGGCTTGTCATGCCGAACTGGGCCGTCGGTGCCCCGGCGACCGTCGTGCCGCCGGGTGAGTTCAAGGGAACGGGAAGTAGCGCATGAAGGGGGTCGCGTCCACCGCGAACAAGCCGCTGAAGGGCGTGTTGAGATGGTGGACGAGCAGCGCGGTGAGGGTGATCAGCGCGCTCAGTCCCATCACCATGGCCACGTGAGTGAAGCTCCGGTCGATGCCGAAGACGAAGATGAACGCCATGGTGAGCACGCCGCCCACGAGCAGACCGAACCACAGCACGGGCGACAGACTCGCGCCCACGTCGGCCTCGCGCCCGCGCCGGGCTCTGCTGAGGGTGCTGAGCTGGGCGAGCGTCTCCCTGCCGGTGAGCTGCTGGGCCGCGGTGGCGGTGTCCGGAACCTGCATGGCGGTCCGGAGCCGTTCCACCAGGTCCCAGCCCCGGCCGCCGTCCAGTGTGCCGTGCGCCATGGCGGGCCATTCGACGGTCACGACGTGGCGCACGTACGCGTCGACGCCGACGCGCGTCCGCTCGGCCTGTGCGGGAGGCAGCCCTTCGGCGAGCAGCAGGATCTGGTGTGCCGCGCTTGCCTCGGCCTGGACGTGGGCCCCGGCGCTGCTCTGGATCCCCTGGACGGCCGCCAAGGACAGGCCCAGGACGAGGGCGTAGAGCACACTGACCATCATGGCGATGTACTCGGCCACTTCCTCGCGCGGTTTGTGGTCCGGTTCCAGTGGCCAGTAGTGGTGCTTGACCAGTACCGCGCCGGCGGCGAGCACGGCGGCGCCGAAGACGGTCACGAGGGTCTTGGTCATCAGGGCCTGGCTCCTGGTGTATCGGGCGTGAGCAGGCATGCGCAGTGCACGCCGTCGATGCGGGAGCGTTCGGCCACCACGCCGGCCTCGGCCTCGCCGGGTGCGGCGATGCCGGGAGGGGGCGTGGGCCGTGCCACCCGCGCCGGGAGGAGCCGGCGGGCGCAGGGCGGGCGGGTGGCCGTGGCGGCTGCTCCCGAGGGGTGAAGCGGGCGGAGACCGGCGAGGTGAGCGGGAAACGGGACCCGGTCCCGCCGGAGCGTCCGAGGGCGCCGGCCCGGTCGCTGCCCAGGGCATGCCCCTCCCCGGCGTACGTTCCGGGACCGCGGCGCACCGCCGTGGCGCACCGTGATCCACACGTCGTACACCGCCGCCTCGCTGCGGTTCACCGGCCGTCGGCGCGCCCGTGCGGGTGTGACTGAGGGTCTGGCATACCTGCACCGGCCGATGAACATGCCGACATGTTCGTCAAAGCCGCTCCGGCCGCCGGTCCCACACACGCCGGGGCCGGGGAGCCGGTACCGCGACATCACCCTGTCGGCGGCGGCCGGGCGGCACCCGCAGGCATCGGGGCTCTCCGGGCTATGGCGCATTAACTGACGGGGCGTCAGAGTATGGGCGTCCGAGGGAGGAAGGAAGGGGACGGCAATGAGCGAGGACACCCGCAGCGGGACGTACGCCGAACTGGCCGCCGTGGGCCCGTACGGCGTCCACCCGGGCCACGCCCTGATCACCATGGTGGAACCGCACCCGGGCCACGAGTACGCCTACAACCGCTGGTACGAGGACGACCACTACTACGCCGGCGCGATGGCGATGCCGTGGATGTTCGCGGGCCGCCGCTGGGTGGCGACCAGGGACCTGCAACTGCTGCGCTACCCGGAGAAGTCGGCGATCGCCCAGCCGGTCACCGCGGGCTGCTACATCTCGACGTACTGGATCACCGCCGGCCGCTACGACGACCACATGCGCTGGACGGTGGCGATCAACAAGCGCCTCAACCGGGACGCCCGGGTCTACCAGGACCGCACCCATGTCTTCACGGCGTTCCAGGACCACGAGGCGACGGTGTACCGCGACGGCGCGGCGGGCCCCCGCGACTTCCACGCCCTGGACCACCCGTACGCGGGCCTGGTGGTGCAGGTCATCGACGCCGACTCACCGCAGCAGCGCGCCGAACTGCTGGAGTGGCTGCGCGCGAAGCACCTCCCCGGGCGCCTGGCGGCGGGCTCCCCGGCCGCGCTGGTGACGATTTTCCGGCCGACGCCCTTGCCCCTGGACCGCATGTCGTACGTCAAGCAGGTCGAGGGCGTCGACACCCGCCTGACGCTGCTGTGGTTCCTGGAAGCGGACCCGAGGGAGTGCTGGGCGGGCGCCTTCACAGGTCTGGACGCCGCGGTCGAGGAGGCCGCACTGGGGCGGGTGGAGCTGGTGGCGCCGTTCGTTCCCACGGTCCCGGGCACGGACCGGTATGTGGCGGAGCTGCGCTGAGCGCGGGCACGGCCGAGCCCTCTCGGCAAGGACGGCGGACTGGTCGAGAGGGCTCTGCCTATGGTGCTTGTGCAGTTGTTGAGCGCGAAGTCGGTTGCGGCTGAGGATCGGACAGACCCGCTCCTTACGCCTTCACCGACGCCACGAAGGTGTTCCACGCCTTCGCGGGGAACGCCAGGACCGGGCCCTCGGGAACCTTGGAGTCCCGCACCGCCATGGCCGCCGTGACCGGTGACTTGACCTCGACGCACGCGCCGTTTCCTGTGGAGTACGAGGACTTGGTCCACGTGTCCGTGGAACCCTGACGAATTGCCATGTTTGCTCCGAATTGCCAGATGGTGAGTGCTGTCACCGCCCCGCGCGTCCGGACCGGATCCCGCGGGACGATTCACGCCAACCTGTGGTGCTGGGTGGCGTGATCGACGCTACTCGCCAACATCGGCTTACGAAGCGACTATTCACTCGGGTGGGTGCATATTCCAGAGGACTCTTCCATTCCGACCGGGAGACGGTGTACCGTACGGCGCTTCCTGGTCGGGGCGGGGGCATCAGCGCGCGTACTCCTTGGCGATGTCCGCGATGAACTGGCGTGACTGGTCCACGTTCAGGGCCTGCGCCCGCAGGTGCTCGTACATCACGCTGTACTTCTGGACGTCGTTGGCCTTCTCCAGGTACAGGTCGCTGGTGACGCCCTCGATGTAGACGACGCTGGAGTCGGCCGCGTCCGGGAACTCCAGGATCGCGTACTGGCCGTTGAGGCCCGGGTGCGCGCCCATCTCGAAAGGGATCACCTGCACGGTGACATGCGGCAACTGGGACTGCTCGACGAGCTGCTCCAACTGGTCGCGCATGAGGGAGCGGTTGCCGACGACCCGGCGCAGGGCGGCCTCGTCCATGACGGTCCACAGGCGCAGCGGGTTCTCCGCGGTGGAGATTCGTTCCTGTCGGCGCATGCGCACCTGGACCCGCTTCTCGATCTCGCCCTGAGCCGTCTCCGGCAACGCCCCCGCGATCAGGGCCTGGGCGTACTGCGGGGTCTGCAACAGCCCGGGGACGACCTGCGGGTCGTACACCCGCAGACTCGCCGCATCGGTCTCCAGCCCGATGTAAACGCTGTACGGAATATCACCGAACGAATGCCACCACCCCTGCTGGCGGCTGTCCTTCGCCATCTGCATCAGCGAATCCACGATCCGGTGGTCCTCCACCTCGTAGACCCCGCACAGATCGCGGACATCGCGCTGGCTGATGCTGCGCCGCCCGTTCTCCAGCCGGCTGATCTTCGACTGCGACACCAGCAGCCGCTCGGCCACCTCCTCGGCCGTCATGCCCTTGAGCTCGCGGAGCCGGCGCAGCTCCTGGCCCAGCCGGCGTCGCCTGACGGTGGGATTGACATTGGACGCCACGGGACGTGCACCTCCGGCTGCGTGCCTTGTGATTGCCACTTTGCGTATCTGCTGTTGAGCAGACTGCCACCAAGGTGCTTACTACCGCTGGGAAACGGTGGATATGCGCTGGATACACGCCAGTTCGGCCTCTGTCCCGGCACATGCGGCCGCGCGGGGCGGCGGGACCGGTGTTCTCCCGTCCGATGTCCGGACGGGGCGGTCCCGTCACCCCGCGCGGCCAGCGGCTCCCGTACCGGTCTGGTGACTGCGGTGCGGCGCTGCACGTGGCGTGCGTGAAGTGCCTGTCGAGCTGGTGGTTCAGGCGCTGCGGGTTGATGCGTTGCGGGTCGTGGAACCGCGGCTCAGTGGGCCACGACGCGCGCCATCGATCCGCGGCGCTGCTGCACCGGAACCCCACGGGAGGGTTCCGCTGCGGCCCTGCCTCCGGGGGCGGCCTGACGGCCGGCCGGCGCCGGGCTGCGACGCGGCTGGGCCGCCGCGCCGTTCTGGACGTCCATCACCGCGTGCGCGACGAGACCGCCCATGGGATCGTGCCGGATCAGATCCCGCAGCCGGGACCTCGAGGACCTGCCCTCGTTGCCCGGATACAGATGCTTGCCGAGGCCGACCGCGTGTGCCAGGGCGGCGAGCGCCGCGGTCCGCGGGTCCGGCGGCACGCCGGTGCGGATCGCGGAGTCCAGCCGGGCCCTGATCTCCCGGCTGATGGCGTTGTCCGTCGCCTGGTAACGAGTCGTCGGCAACACTCCGCACATCTGACCGGCGACGGCGTGCACCATGCCGCACCTCTCCAGATGTGAGAGATAGGTCTGGCGCAACCCCAGCCGGGGCCCGCCGATCCAGTGGACGGCACGTACCGGAGCGCCGCGCCTTCGCAGCAACTCCAACGCGCAGTCCAAAGTCGGATCTCCAGTCGGCCGTGGGGCTACCACGGCGATACGATCCCCGTCAGGGGCTATCCGTCCGGCCAGCGCCAGCTCCACTAGCTGTGCTCCGGCCAGACCGAGGTCGAGCGACTGCGGCTGTGCAGTGGTACCCGTGGCCGGGTCCAGTGCCAGCAGCAGAAGCTCCTCCGGAAGTGTTCTGCGGCTCCTGCCCATCCATGCCTCCCCGCGTGGATGAAAGACAGGGTGACCCCTCTCACATTGGTCTGTCGAGAGTGCGTGACCGGTTCGTGAGGGAACCGGTAGGTATGTCGTTCTCGTCTACCGCACGAGCGGAGCGCCGCGCACAGGACACTGGTACATGGTTCGGGCAGCGGCACGGGGGGTCGTGCGGGCACGGTGTCCGGGCGACGGCTCACGGTTCGGCAGACGCACGGAGGCGTGCGGCACATGGAGGAGGCATCGGTGGCGGGCGAGTCCCCCGACAGGTCGAAGCAGCGCGAGTCGTCGGCAGTACCGACGTCGGGGAGCGCGGTTCCGGTTCCGGATCCCACCCCCGAACCCAAGGGCGACCCGCGCCTGGTGGTGGCGCGGGAGACGTCACGGGGCGGCGTCGACACGGCGACGCGCGTGCTGTCCCGGGCTGAACTGGAGGCGGTACGGGCGCGGATGGGGGGCGCCGGGGAGGCCGACGGGCCGAAGCCGGGCGTCGAGGACGCCGAGCGGGGGCCTGCGGCGGGCAACGCCGAGCAGGGGCCTGAGGTCGGCAACACGGAGGCGAACGCCACCGGGCATGCGAAGTCCGCTGCCGGGCAGACGAGGCCTGTGGCCGAGAGCAACGAGAGCACGAAGGCGCGGCCTGACACCGCGGAACGCGCCGCGACGGAGCCGGACGGCGAGGAGCGTGCCGGGGCCGACGAGGCGGAGGGCGCTGGGACGAAGACCGGCGACGCGAAGGGCGCCGGAACGGAGACCGGCGACGCGGAGGGCGTCGGGGTGAAGACCAGCGGCGTGGAGGGTGTCGGGACGGAGACCACCGGCGCGGAGGGCGCCGGGACGGGGACCGGCGACGCGGAGGCCGTGGCGGCGCCGGCCGAGGACGCGGACACTGCGGCCGCGGCCGAGCCGAGCAAGGGCGACGCCGAGGCCGACGCCACGTCGAGTGACGACCGCCTGAAGGCGGTTGTGGCGGCTTGGGTGGCCTCCGCGGACACCGAGGACACCGAGGGCGAGAAGACGGCACCGGACGCAGAGGCGACCGCTGCGGCGTCCTCCGACACCGACGACCCGTCCACCAGCGCCGAGGACGGCTCGACTGCCCCCGACGAGGCCACCGGAGCCGCTCCCGGGGCCGACGAGGCCACCGGGGACGCCGGCACCGGCATAGACGAGGCCGCCCAGGCAGCCGGCACCGACGAGGGCGAAGGCGTGGACGCCGGACGCACCGACGCGGACCAGGGCGCACCCGCCAAGCGCGCCGCGGCTGACGACGCGGACGCCGAGCCCACCACTCCCGCCGACTCGGACGACGTGAACACCACCAGCGCCGCAGGGGAGGTTGCGGACGCCGAGTCCACCGCCGCGGACGACGCCGCTGCCCCCGACGACGCACCCGCAGCCGCTGACGCCGATGAGGCCCGGCAAGGGGCACCCACGCGCGGCGAGGACGGGAGCGTCTCGCAGGCGGCGCCCGCCGCCGAAGGTGAAGAGGCCCGGCGGGGTTCACCCGCCCGCGGCGATGGAGCCCGGCAGGGCTCGCCCGCACCCGGCGACGGTGCCCGCGGCGAGGGTGAGACCACCTCGCAGGCGGCACCTTCAGCCGCCGGCGCCGATGAAGCCCGACGGGGTTCCGCACACGGTGATGCCGACGGAGCCCGGCAGGGGGCACCCGCACTTGCCGACGCAGCTGAGGCCCGGCAGGGGGCACCCGCACTCGCCGGCGCCGATGAGGCCCGGCAGGAGGCGCCCGCCCCCGCCGACGGTGATGGAGGCCCGCAGGCGGCGTCCGCGTCCGGGAAGGCCGAGGACACCCCCCAAGATTCACCCGCAGCCGCCGACGGCGGTGACCCCCCACAGGGGCCACCCGCACCCGGCGACGAAAGTCGCACGGGTGGTGCGGGTGGGCAAGCCCGGACGGGCGAAGGCGGAGCCGAGGCCGTCGATCAGGCCACCGCCGTCTTCAAGGCCGTACGGCCCCCCGCCAAGCCCGCCGTCGATCAGCCGACCACCATGCTGAAGGCCCCCAGGCCCGACGCCGAGGCCCCCGCCGAGCGCACCAGCAAGTTCGTCGCGCTCAAGCCGGACATCCGCGAGGACACGGCGCCGCCCAAGGCGCCGCAGGCCCCGCAGAGCCCCACCCCGCAGGCTCCGCACCGCGGCCCCACCCCCGACGTCACCGCCGCCGTCCCCCAGGTCGGCCCCGAGCGGACCACGCAGCAGCCCCTGCCGCCCAAGCCGCCGCTCGACCTGCTCGCCGAGCTGACGAACACCCCGCCGCCCCCGGACACCGCCGTGCGGACCGTCATCCGGCGGATCAAGATCTGGACGCCCCTGGTGGTGCTGCTCGCGATCGTCTTCGGGGTCGTGCAGTCCGTGCGCCCGCTCCCGACCCCCACCCTCGACCTCACCGCGAAGGACACCTACACCTTCGAGGGCGGCAAGATCGACATCCCCTGGCCCGCCGCGGGCCAGGCCGCGCTCGACGTCGACGGCATCGGCACCTTCGGCTCCTCCGGCGACCAGAAGCCCGTCCCGATCGCCAGCGTCGCCAAGGTCATGACCGCGTACGTCATCCTGCGCGACCACTCCCTCAAGAGCGGCGCCGAGGGCCCGGAGATCGAGATCGACCAGGCCGCCGAGGACCAGGCGGACGCGGGCCAGGAGTCGACCGTCGACGTGACCAAGGGCGACAAGATCACCCAGCGCGAGGCCCTGGAGAGCATCCTCATCGCATCCGCGAACAACGTGGCCCGCCTGCTGGCCCGCTGGGACGCCGGTTCGGAGAAGGCGTTCGTAGAGAAGATGAACGCCGCCGCCGAGGACCTCGGCATGACGAACACGACGTACACCGACCCCTCCGGCCTGAACAACACCACCGTCAGCACGGCCGTGGACCAGGTGAAGCTGGCCAAGGCGGCGATGAAGCAGCCCGCCTTCCGCGAGGTCGCCGCGATGATGTCGTACGACGACTACAAGGGCGTCAACCACTCCAACTGGAACCAGCTCGTCGGCCGCAACAACGTCGTCGGCATCAAGACCGGCACCACCACCTCCGCCCTCGGCAACCTGGTGTTCGCCGCGAAGAAGGAGATCGGCGGCGAGACCCGCACCATCGTCGGCGCCGTCGTCCGCCAGCCCGCCGGCGGCACCGACAACACCATCCTCAGCGCCGCCCTCGTCGGCGGCGACCAGCTCATCCGCGCCGCCCAGGACGCGCTCGAGTCGGCGACCATCCTGAAGAAGGGTGACGTCGTCGGGTACGTGGACGACGGTCTCGGCGGCCGCACCGCGGTCGTCGCCACCAAGGACGTCACGGCGGTCGGCTGGTCCGGCCTGAAGGTGAAGCTGACCTTCGCCTCCGACGAGGTGCCGCACACCGCGAAGGCGGGCACCCAGGTGGGCACGCTCACCGTCGGTGACGGCACCAGCGGCGCGGTGAAGATCCCGGTCGCCCTGCGGACGGAACTCACCGAACCGGGCTTCACGGACAAGCTGACCCGCATCGGCTGACCCGCGGGCACCGGAACAGACCGCACCGCAGCCCGCCGACGGCGCCCGTCGGCGGGCTGCGTGCTAGCGTCACGAAACGGGCAGGTCGCCGCTCACAAGGCGCGGCCGGGGAACCTTCAGGGTCTGGGCCGACAACACGCGGGAAACGGGACGCGGCCGGAACAGAAGAAGACGGGACAGCACGGGGAGTGCCTCACAAGTGGCCACTGCGGAGCCGACACGCGCCGACGACGCCGATCCGGGACCAGGAGCCGGTCCGCGAATACGCGTACCCGAGCCGCGCCCGGAAGACGATCGAAGCCGTATGGAGGAAAGACCGCCCTCCCGTGTGAAGGCCGCCGCCCACGCCCTGCGTGAGCGCCTGCTGCGGCACCCGGTGCTGTCCATGACGGCGCTGGCCGGGCTGCTCCACGTCATCTGGTTCTTCACGTTCGCGAACAGCGGCGGCGATCTCGCGGCCCAGGACGCCTGGGCCGAGTTCGTCGGCCGGCACCCCGACTCGGCCTACAACCTGGCCTGGTACGGCGGTATGCACCCGGTGTCGTACAGCGTGGTGTCGCCGTATCTGATGTCGGTCCTCGGCGTCCGTACGACGATGATGATCGCGGGGACCGCCTCCGCGGGCCTGCTGACGCTGATCCTGCTGCGCAGCCGCTCGGTGCGCAATCCGCTGTGGGCCGCGCTCGCCGGGATCTTCGGGCTGATCGCCAACGCGGTCTCCGGCCGGGTGACCTTCGGCCTGGGCACGATGTTCGCGCTGGGCGCGGTCGCCGTCGTGTACTGCTGGCCGCACCGCTGGCGCTACAAGCGCTGGGCGAAGGCGCTGTGCGCGGCCCCGCTGGCCGCCCTCGCCACCATGGCGTCGCCGGTCGCGGGGCTGTTCGTGGGCTTCGTGGCGGTGGCGCTGTTCCTGCAGAAGCGGCGGCCGGGCGCCTGGGCGCTGGGGCTGGCGCCGTCGGCGGTGGTCGCGCTGTCGGCGTGGCTGTTCCCGTTCTCGGGCACCCAGCCGATGGTGATCGGCTCGGTGCTCCTGCCGCTGCTGATGTCGGTCGCCGTGTTCTTCCTGGTGCCCACGGAGTGGAAGTCGGTCCGGCTGGTGGCCGCGGTCTACGGCGTCTCCGTGGTCCTCGTCTGGGTGATCAGCTCGCAGATCGGCTCCAACATCACGCGCCTGGCGATGCTGTTCGCCGGCACGACGCTGGTGGCGGCCCTGCCGTTCGCGGTGCCGCGCTCGCGCCAGTGGTACGCGGGCGTGCTGGCCCTGCTCACCTTCGCCGGCTGGATCGGCTACAAGACGGTCGACGACGTCACGCACGCCGCCCCGGAGGCGTCCTGGGCGCGCCAGTTGGCGCCGCTGGTCAACGAGCTCCAGGAGGTCGGCGCCGAGAAGGGCCGGGTGGAGGTCGTACCGGTCCGCTCCCACCGCGAGGCCGCCGCCCTCGCGCCGTACTACAACCTGGCCCGCGGCTGGAACCGCCAGGCCGACATGAAGCGCAACCCGCTCTTCTACGACGACACCCTCAACTCCGCGAACTACCACGAGTGGCTCAAGCGCTGGGCGGTGCACTTCGTGGTGCTGCCCAAGGACGAGCCGGACCCCTCGGCGGCGGAGCGGGAGCGGGAGCTGGTGCAGCGCGGCATGCCGTATCTGCGGCAGGTGTGGGGCGACGCCAACTGGCAGTTGTTCAAGGTGACCAACCCGGCGCCGCTCGCCGAGCCGAACGCCGTCGTGGACCGGGCCGAGCAGGGCGAGCTGACGATGCGGGTGAGCAAGCCGGGCCGTGTCCTCGTCCGCATCCCCTACTCGCCCTGGCTGAGCATCGTCGACGCCGAGGGCAAGAAGCTCGACCCGCCTCAGGAGACGGAGGCGTCCAAGGACCGGCCCGACGGCGAGCCGAAGACGTACGACAACGTCAACGGCTGCCTGACGGAGACCGAGGAGGACGCCTTCGGCGACCGGTGGACGATGCTTCTGGCCCCGAAGGCCGGCACCTACCACCTGGCGGCACCGTACGGGGTGCCGCGCGGCACGCCCTGCCCGGAGGAGCTGAGCCAGGGGTGAGACCTGGCTCAGCCGGGCCGGCCGGCCCGGTCACCTCACTTCACTTCACCTCACCGGGAACGCCACATCGCACACCGGGTCATCGGCGCCCGCCGCGTCCCAGTCCGCGAAGTACACCTCGCGGCACGGGCCCGCCTGCCACAGCCCCTGCTGCGGGATCCACTCCTCCACCGCCTCGAAGGCGGCCAGGATCTGCGGATGGTTCACCTGGGCCTTGGTGATGCGGGTGTAGGCGAGCCGGTGGGCCGGCTCGACGCGCACCTTCGCGTCATGCGTACGGCCCTGCTTCTCGACCCAGGCCCGGGCCGCAGCCTCGTCGGCCACCGGCACACAGGACTCGGCCGGTCCGTCGCTCTCCATCGACACATCGGAGTGGTACACGACGAACGGTGCCGCGGTGACGCCGCCGCACTCCCGCGCCCCCTCCGTCAGCCGGCCCAGCGACGCGCCGATCCACGCCGGCAGCTCGCCCGCCAGCACATGACGCGTCTCGGTGATCAGCACCTGCTCGGGCACGTCCACCGTCTCGACATCGAACTTTCCGTACATCTCGGAGCTCCTCCCCGACAGCCGTTCACGGAGGTACTCGGCCAGTGCCCGCTGTTCCGCCACCCGCGTCTCGACGTCCGCCCAGTACGCGGTGAGCCGGTCGGCGGCCGTGGCCCCGTCCGGGGCCTCGACGACCTCGGCGACCCGCGCGAGCGGCATGTCGAGCTGGCGCAGGAGCGCCACGAGGCGGGCGCGTTCGATCTGGTCGGCGCGGTAGTAGCGGTAGCCGTTGAACTCGTCGACGTGCGCGGGGGCCAGCAGCCCCAGGCGGTCGTACAGGCGCAGCGCCTTGGCCGAGAGCCTGGAGCGCGCGGCGAACGCGCCGATGGTCAGCAGTTCGTCGTCCACAGCCCTCTCCTCCGTCACCGGGCGGACCGTTCCGCCCGGTGACAAGGACGCTCAGCCCTGCCCCAGGGGCAAGGTCAACCGTCGGCTACGCCAGCTCGCCCTCGACGGCGGCCACGAGTTCCGCTGCCTCCGGCTCGGTCTGCGGGGAGAAGCGGGCGACGACCGTGCCGTCGCGGCCGATCAGGAACTTCTCGAAGTTCCAGCGGATGTCGCCGCTGTGCCCCTCGGCGTCCGCGAACCCGACGAGCCGCTCGTACAGCGGGTGCCGGCCTTCGCCGTTCACCTCGACCTTCTCGGTCATCGGGAAGGTCACGCCGTACGTCGCCGAGCAGAACTCGGCGATCTCCTCGGCGCTGCCGGGCTCCTGGCCGAGGAACTGGTTGCAGGGCACGCCGAGCACGGTGAAGCCGCGCTCCGCGTAGCGCTCCTGGAGCTTCTCCAGGCCGGTGTACTGCGGGGTGAGGCCGCACTTGGAGGCGACGTTCACGACGAGGACGGCCTTGCCGGCGTACTGGGAGAGGTTCGCGGAGCCGCCCTGGAGGGCGCCGATCTCGACGGTGAGAGGGGATGCGTTGGTGTCAGCAGTCATAAGCGGATGCTAGCTCCGCTCGATGCCGACCCCGCGGCCCGGCCCCACCGGCCTTCACGAACTTCCCCCGCCCCATTGGCCTTCACGAGCACCTCCCCACGCTGGGGCTGGTGGGGGCGGGGCTGCGGGACGTGGAGGAGGGCGGCGGGCCGGTGCCGGCGGGCGTTCGCCGGTCCTGAGCCGGCGGAGGACAAGTCCGCTTCGACCCACGGACACCGCGCCGGCCGTGAACTTGGATCACTGAGGCGCCGGCCGGTCTGCCCGCGGCGTCAGGGATGGCCAAAACATCACGGTGTGTCAATCGTCTCTGCGTCAACTCGCCCGCGTTCAGCGGTCGTTCACTAGGTTGGTTGCTGATTTGATCACCGGCGAACGCTTCGCATCGATCCCCAGGAGGCCCACCGTGCCCGACCTCGACCCCGACATCCGGATCGACACCTCCAGGCCCCACTCGGCCCGCTTCTGGAACTACTTCGTCGGCGGCAAGGACCACTACGAGATCGACCGGCGGATCGGGGACGAGATCAAGGAGATCTTCCCGGGCCTGGTCGACGTGGCCGTCACCAGCCGGCAGTTCCTGGGCCGCGCCGTACGCCACCTGGCAGGCGAGGCGGGCATCCGGCAGTTCCTGGACATCGGCACCGGCCTGCCGACCGCCGACAACACCCACCAGGTGGCCCAGCGCGTGGCGCCGGACGCCCGGATCGTGTACGTCGACAACGATCCCGTCGTGCTGGCCCACGCCAGCGCCCTGCTCACCAGCACCCCCGAGGGCATGACTGCGTTCCTGGACGCCGACCTGTACGACCCCGAGGCCGTCCTGGAGGCCGCCGCGGGCACGCTCGACCTGTCCCGCCCGGTCGCCCTGATGATCCTCAACACCCTCGGCCATGTCGCCGACCACGACCAGGCCCGCGACCTGGTACGCCGCCTCCTGGCCGGCCTCCCCTCCGGCAGCCACCTGGTGATCAGCGACAGCACGGCCACCAGCGAGGGCATGATCGCCGCGTCCGAGGCGTACAACGCCAGCGGCGCCGTGCCCTACCACGTGCGCAGCATCGGCGAGATCGCCGCCTTCTTCGACGGCCTGGACCTGGTGGACCCGGGCGTCGTCCAGGTGCCCGAGTGGCGCCCCGACGCCCATGGCCCGACGGATCCGGCGACGGCCGCGGTCGACGCGTACTGCGGGGTGGGCCGCAAGCCCTGAGTCACGCCCCGGCCCGGTTCACCGCCCCCGCTCCACGTACTCCTTGAACTGCTCCAGATCACCGCGGACCAGCCGCTCGATCGCGTTCGCCTGGGCGAACCCCTTGGGCCCGCCGAAGGTGTCCCTGACCGTGCCGGGGTCGTACTCCAGCCGCGCCTGGACCCGGGTGTGACCGTCGTCGATCGCCAGCAGCGAGAAGGACCCCGCGAGCGCGGGATCGCCTGTCGTACGCCACTCCAGCACGCGTTCCCCGGCCCGATCGGAGACCTCGGCCTCGACCTCCCGGGCCCGCCCGCCGGCCTCGACACCCAGCCGCGCCCGACCGCTCCCCTCCGCACGGGCCTCGCTCACCCCCGCCAGGAAGCGCGGATAGTTCTCCACCCGGTGCAGGCTGTCCCACGCCCGGTCGATCGGAACTCCGACATCCACATGTTCTTCGAGGGTGCTCATGGCCCACCTCCACGTCCGGCTCATGAAGCCATGCCCTTCTGCTTCCAGTGTGCGCCCGGGGCCTGGCCGGCGCGTGCAGGGTCCAGGCCCGTTCGCCGAGCATGGCCTCCTCGTACCGTCCGCGCAGGGCCGGCGGGCGGGCCTGCTCCACATGGGCGTCCTGGGCGCGCGTGGTCGCGTCCACGAAGTCGGCTTTCCGGCGGTTCACCGCTCCAGCCCTTGGAGGCGTAGAGCGCTCACTCCCCGTCCTGGTCGCTGTCGCCCGGGTCGAGCGGACCCGGCCGTCTGATCCACGCAGCGATCGCCGGCGGCGGCACCACGTACATCAACGCACCCAACCCCGGTTAGATTGGTCGGTTCCGGTGTGAACGGATCCGGCCCGCGCGCCGTATTCTTACCCGATCGAGGTGCACATCCGGCCGAATTCCTCGGTCTTCATGGGGTTTGTTCATACGGGCCACGAGTACTGCGGCCCGGGGGGATGTGAGGCAACCATGGCGGCGACGAGCGGCACGGTGCGCAACGGCACCGTACTTCCGGTGGACGCGGCGCGACGGGCGATGTGGGCATTCGTCACCGTCAACGTGGTGATCGTCGAGGCGCTGTTCCTCAGCGCCGGTTCGGGCAAGAACGGCGTGCTCACGGTCGCCAAGTTCTTCGGACTGCACGCGGCCCTGCTGATGCTGTTCCAACTGCTGCTGGTGGCCAGGCTGCCATGGCTGGACCGCCGTATCGGCATGGACCGGCTCACGGTGTGGCACCGCTGGGTCGGCTTCACCCTGCTGTGGACCGTCCTCACCCACGCCACGCTGGTGGTGCTCGGCTACGCGACGCTCGACGACACGTCCATGGGCAGGACGTTCGTCGCGCTGAGCGGGGTGCCGGCCTCCCTGCTGGGCATACTCGCCGCGGCCGTCATCACCGCGATCGCCGTGATCTCCACCCGCCCCCTGCGGCGGCGGCTGCGCTACGAGATCTGGCACGGCCTGCACCTTCTCCTCTACGTCGCCCTGGGCCTGGCGTTCGTCCACCAGTTGCAGGAGACCACGACGTTCACGTCCTCCGCGTTCGCCACCGCCTACTGGTGGACCCTGTGGCTGTTCGCCTTCGGCACGCTGCTGACCGGGCGCCTGGCCGTGCCGCTGTGGCGCAACGCGTACCACCGATTCCGGGTCGCGGCCGTGGTGCCGGAGTCGGACGACGTGGTCTCCGTGTACGTCACCGGCCGGCACCTCGACAGACTCCCAGCCCGCGCGGGCCAGTTCTGCATCTGGCGGTTCCCCGGGCACAACCACTGGTGGCTTGCCAACCCCTTCTCCCTGTCGGCGGCGCCGGGCGGGCAGGGGCTGCGCCTCACGGCGAAGGCGGTGGGCAGCGCCAGCGCTGGCCTGCGGAACGTCCCGGCCGGCAGCCGCGCCTTCGTCGAGGGGCCGTACGGCGCGTTCACCTCGCTGCATCGGACCCGGCCCGGCGCCCTCCTGATCGCCGGTGGCGTGGGGATCACTCCGGTGCGGGCCATGCTGGAGGAGCAGGCGACCGGCGACGTCGTGGTGCTGTACCGGGTGCGCAGCGAGGCCGACGCCGTGCTGCTGAACGAGGTGCGGGAGCTGGTCGCGCTACGGGGCGGACGGCTGCACCTGCTCACGGGCAGGACCGGCGAGTCCGGCACCGCGCCGTTCGACCCGAGCGGCCTGCACCGACTGGTCCCCGACATCACCGAACGCGACGTGTACGTCTGCGGCCCGCCCACCATGACCAAGGCCGTGCTCTCCAGCCTGAGGGACCTGCGGGTCCCCGCACGACAGATACACGCCGAACGCTTCGGCCTGGCCTGACCCGGACGGAGGCCGGGTCTCCGACGGCGTCACGCGGTCTCCGACGGTGTCACGCGGGTGGTGGCCGAGCCAGCTTCCGAATGGCGGCACGAAGCGCTCGCTGCCACCTCGGAGAGGACTTTGCCGCCGCCCGGTGTGCCGCCGGTGTCGGCAGTCCCGCGGAGGGCGTGCACTGGCTCTTCGACTTCTTCGACCTCTTCGACCGCGGCCGGCGCTTCGCACCATCGGCCGAGCCAGGCCTCGATAGAGACCGCGTCCAGTTCGGCCAGGGCACCGAGTACCGCGCCCCCGGCGGCCAGCGCCGGTTGCGGGTGCTCGTGCAGAGCGGGCTCAGGTGCCGTTCACGGAGACGGGGCCAGCGGCGCGCGGCTTCCACGAGCACCGTGAGCGTGGACCGGACGACGGCCGGCAGCGACGGGGAATCCTCGTCGGCCAGGAGCTGTGCGGGCACTCGGCCGTCCACGTGTCGGGTTCGTGGCCGTCGACCTGATGGCCGGGAAGGAGCAGCGCGACAAAATCCTCGGCCAGCCGGTCCGGGTGCAGCGGTTCCAGCACCTCGGCGGTGTCGGCCGGGGGGAGCAGACCCTGTGGTCCGCCAGGACGGCGGCCGCGGGCGCGGCCGGTGATGTCACCCCCGTCAGGTCCAGTACGGACGCGCCCGCCTGGCACGGCTTCATATGGCGGCGCTGGCCGCCGTGGACGCCCATTCCAGGGGGGACAGCGCGAGCGCGCACGCCGGGTCGCCGAGTCTCCCCGGGCGAGCGACACCTGCCGTGTCGGTCACGCCCGAGAACCTCGGCGAACTGGTCCCTCGCCTGGCCTCCAGCACATCCCATCCCCCCGGCCCGGCACTCCGTGGCAAACCGAGCGACCAGCCGCGTCTTCCCCTGCCCGCCGGGCCCGCGAACCAACAGCACCGCCGACCGCGCGGGCTGCTCGTCATGCCAGCGAACGCATCGCGTCCAGTTCAGCACCGCGTCCGGTGAACTCGATGACGCCGTTACGCGCGGCCAACAACTGACTCAGCGGCACATCCACCAGCGCCTCCGGCCGCTCCAGGCGCATCGATCGCAGCCGATACGCGCCGGAGGCCGATGGAACGCCACACCACATGGATCGTGTGACCCGACCCACCCTTCTCGGCGGGAACCGGACATCTGCCAGGGCTCGGTCACGCGATGACTCCTGCCCGCGCACCACTCACCACGCACCACGCACCTCACGGCCGTCTCATGGTGCTTCCCCTGCCCGTGTGCGCGGCTGGGTGCCCACGACGAAACGGCGGCTGAGAGTGATCTCGCGCGAGAGCAGGCCAGGGTCGGCGGTCACCGTCAGCTCGTACTCCCCGTCCCGCAACGCCCCCACATCGATCACCCTGTGGTCTCCGACCCACAGGGTGGGGACGATCTCGCCGTTCAGCCTGGCCTCGACACTGCGCAGCGCCTCATCGCGCAGCGCCTCGTCGTCGTGGCGATCGACCACGTCCACCGTGAGTATGGCCTCGGAGGAGTCGGCGGCGGCGTTCAGCACGCCGCTGTCGGGGATGCCGCGTATGCGAAGCTCCGGCTGGTTCACCGCGTTGGCCACCGCGATGTAGCCGATCGCCAGGCCGGCGGCGACAGCGGCGACCAGAAGTGTGATGAGGAGCCGCCGCAGGGACCTGGCTCGCACAGGGTCCGACGTCTTCAGGGCCAGCCGCATGGACACATCCTTCGAGGAATTGCTGCTGTGGGCCGTCGGTCACGGACTCGGACTCGCGGGCGTTCGGCGACCCTGATGGTCGTCACCTCAACCGTCACGGAATCCAGTTCGCCCTCACGCCCGATGAACGAGTCCGATGTTCTCAGCGGGCGCTTGGCGTAGGGAAGTGCTCGCGATCCCGAAAGGGTTTTGTAAGAGGTACGTTCAGCGTGCCGCTCCTGCCGCTCCTGGCCGGTGCCTGGAACTGGGGCGGATGGCGCCGATGTTCCGGATGGAGAGGGGGCAGTCCGTCATCACGGTCGCCGTGCTACCGCCGACCCGCGGCCGCCCCCTCCGAACCGGCCTAGTACACCGTGATGTTGGAGTTCCCGCTGCTCTGATATCCCTCGGTGGCGAGGATCATGTAGTAGTTGAAGCTCCCCAGGCGCATTCCGGCGCGGGCCCAGGCGTCGAAGTGGTTGCCGGTGGTGATGGTGCCACCGGTCCGCTTCGACTGCCGGACGCTCCAGTACTGGTTGAACGTGCGGATGCCCTCGACGGAGGGGGCGTTGTAGCGCGTGGTCTGGTAGATGTCGTACGTGCCGCCGTCGCTGGAGACAGTGCCCTTGTACGTTCCCGTGGGCCGGTAGGTGCCCCAGTTGTCGACGACGTAGTACTCGACGAGCGGGTTCGACGTCCACCCGTAGAGAGTCAGATAGCCGTTGCCGGACGGGTTGAAGCTGCCGGAGTAGGTCACGGTCCGGCGTGAGCCGTTGCTCCAGCCCTTGCCGGCGACGAAGTTCCCGGTGTTTCGCCACGAGGTGCTGTAGTTGCCGCCGGAGTTCAGGGTCATGGAGACCGTGCCCTGGCTGTCCGTCCAGAACGAGTAGTAGTACCCGTTGTCGGTTCCGGTCTGGTTCGTGGTGATGACCGTGGCCGCCTCGGCGGTGCCGGGCAGGGCCAGCGTGGCTCCGGTGGCCAGCAGCAGGGTGCAGACGCTGCGGCGCGTCGGGTGTGCGGGTCCGTCGTTCATGAGCGTGCTTCCTCCTCGTCTTCGTAGGGCCGACGGGGCACAGCTTTGATATGGCCCTGTCAACTGTCAATGGTTTCGGCATTGATCCCGAAACATTCGCTTGACGCAATGGCGTCTTATGGAGGCGTTGAACCAGTTCATGGCCGTGATCGATGAGGTAAATCGAGACGTTACTGGCTGACTGCGATTAAGAGATCAAAGTTCCCGGTTCGGTATCTTCGAATGTTTCGAATAGAGTGCAGGGCGTCCCGGTCGTCTGTCAGACCTGCCTGGGATGCTCCGAGCATGGAGATGACAGTGCAGCTGACGATCGACTGCTCCGATCCGCAGAGAATGGTGACTTTCTGGGCCGAGGCCCTGGGCTACGTGCCTGAGCCTCCGCCGGGCGGGCACGCCACGTGGCGTGCTTACTGGGCGGCGGTGGGGGTGCCCGAGGCGGAGTTGCCGGCCGGTGCCGGGGATGTCCCCGAGTCGATCATCGATCCCGCGGGACGTGGACCGAGGGTGTGGTTCCAGCAGGTTCCGGAGCCGAAGGTCGCCAAGAACCGGTGGCACTTCGACCTGAAGGTCGGCGGGGGCCGTGACGTCCCACTGGAGGTCCGCGCACAGCGGGTCAAGGCTACGGTGGAACGGCTGGTCAAGGCTGGTGCCACCGTGCTGCGGATCAAGGATGAGCCGGACATGGGGCTCTATGCCGCCGCCATGCAGGACCCCGAGGGCAACGAATTCGACGTCGTCTGAAGGCCGTTCGCCTGGCGAGGACGGTGACATCGGACTGGACCACCGGCTCGTGATGACGTTCATCATCGCCAACACCTTCACCATGCTGGTCCTCCAGCGCACCAGGGAACTGGCCCTGCTGCGCGCGGTCGGCACCTCGCGCCGGCAGGTCACGCGGTCGGTGCTGATCGAGGCGTTCGTGATCGGTGAGGTGGCCGGCGGCGCCGGTCTGGTCGTCGGCATCGTCGTCACCGTGCTGGCGGCGTGGCTGCCCGGCCGCCGGGCCGCGAAGATCCCGCCGGTCGCGGCGTGAGCAGCGTGCACGCGCAGGCCACCGTCAAGTCGCTGGTGCTGCGCCCACGTCGATGGACAGCAAGAAGGCCCGGAACCCGATGAGCCTCGGCGCGGCGCAGCTGGTCATCGGCGTGTTCGTCCTCACCCCGCTGCTGTCCCGCCCGCTGATCGCGGCCGCGGCCGCGGCACCGCTCCTGCGGGCCTTCGGGGTCGCGGGCAAGCTGGCCCGGCAGTTGCGCATACGCGGCGTGACGCCAGTGAAGACGACGCCTCCCTCGATGATCAGGTGCTCGTTTTCGGAGTTGTAGGTGATCGTGGAGGGGAGCCCATCAGGCGCGACTTGTCGGGCATATGCGATCTCGGGAAGCAGGTCTCTCCACCAGTTCGATGTGCCTGCGGGGCATCCGCCACCTGGACTGATGCTTCGTGCGCCGAAGGTGGACCGTCGAGCAGGCCGAACGCCAGGCCCGCACCGTCTTGGCCAGCGCCGTCCAGGCCGCCCTGCCTGACCACAACCATGCGAAGTGATCCGGCGGATCGCCGAGGCCTTCGGCATGGAGACGAAGCGACGAGCAGAAGCAGCAGTAGTTGTCCCGTATGCGTGAGGAGCGTGAGCGCTTGGCCATCCCGTCCTCGAAGCGGCGTCCGTACGGGGACGTCGAGGGCCTGGCCCAGCGGCCCGAAGGCGCCGTACGTGAGGCCGGCCGCGCCGCCGAGGCGAACCGCCTCCTGGACCAGGCCGAGGCACTGCGGGCCACGCCCCGCGCCGAACGGAGCAACGCCGGAGTCGCCGCGTGGGAAGTCATCCGCTCCAGCCACTTCGCCGCCGCGCTCGACGCCCTGCAGGAAGCACCGGACGGGATCGAGAACATCGCCGTCAGGCTCGCCGAGATGCGCGTCAGGGCGTCCCGGCTCGCGCATGACGTGGATCAGCGGACCAGGAAGAACCGGCCCTCATACACCGGCGGCTTGTCCGGGAGCGGAAGGTCGTGCAGACGTACCAAGACATCGCCAGGGACATGCAGGCGGAGATGACCCTGCGCGACAAGATCTCGCGCGAGCACCCGATGCTCCAGCACGAGGAGACGAACGGGCGCCGCAAGCCGCGTCAGGAGGAGAGGTCAGAGAGCGGGGAGAAGGACGCGCCGCACGAGGGCCAGGCGGTGGCCGCCGCGCAGAATCCACCGCGGGCACAGCATCGTGGGCCGCGTGGAGCAGCCCACGGACGCCAACGCCCACTCAGAGCCGATCGTGTGTGATCGCCTTGCGGCCGAGGTCGTAGGCAATGCTGGCGATGCTCAAGGCCACGAGCGGCCACACGAGCTCGGGGGTGGCCGGGATCTGGCCGCTGACCAGGCCCGTGATCAGCAGGCTGTTGCTGAGCACCGCTCCGCTGCCGGTCGCGGTGAGTTTCCTGGGCGCGCTCACTTCGAAGGTCACCCGGCCGAGCCCTTCCCGTTCACGCATGTCGCGGCGGACAGCAGCCGGCGGTGAGGCGGGGCGGGCGGGGCGCTTGCTGACGGACACGGCTTCTCCTGCTGTGCACTTGCGATGAGGGATGAGCCGACACAGGCTGCTGGCCGGCTGCGGCTGATCCTGCCGGGCCTGGGGTGTTGCCCGGCAGGCTGCATCAGCAGCCGGCTGTTCCGGCAACGGCCGGGGGTGTTGCCGAAGAGCGTGGAAACACTCAACGGCAGACGAACTCCCCTTCCCTCTCGCCATAGTTGTGCTGTCAACGGCAGCACTCACAGCACAACGGGACGGAAATCATGGACGCCAAAGCGAGGACCACGGGATTGGCTGCGCTCAGCCCCGAGCTGTCGCCCGCGGTGGAAGCGTTCGTAACTGATTTGCGTACGTACTTCGCCCGTCTGGACGTCAGCGTCCGTGCGTACGCGGGGCGCCGGCACATGGATCCCGGGACGGTGAGCCGATACCTCAACGGCAGTCGGCGCACGCCGTGGTCGTTCGTCAACACCTTGCTCGCTGATGTGGCGGAGCACTGCGGGACGCCGGTCACCGCGGATGCGATCGCGGGTCTGCGCAGGCTGCACGATGCGGCCAGTGCGTGCCGTCAGCCGGGCACAGACCTGCAGCGTCTGCAGGACCGCTTTCTCGCCCAGGATGAAGAGGTGCGCCGGCTCCGGTTGCGGGAACGCGCCCTGCTGGAGGCCATCGACGAGCGCCAGCAGCAACTGGCACGGCAGTCCGTGGAACAGGCGGGGCTGCAGGCCGACCTCGACGAGCAGCGTCACACGTACGCGGCGGCCGTCGAGGTGTGGCAGGAGCGCTGCGGCGCCCTGAGGCGGGCCGGCAGCGCCCTGCAGGACGAGGTGACCGATCTGCGGCGGCAACTGGCCGACACCAGGGTCGAACTGCGGATTGCCGAGGAACGCTGCCACCGCCTGGAGCAGCAGCTGGAGGCCGCCGAAGAGCTCCTCGGCGAGGGCATTTCCGGGGCGTCCCTCATGGAGGTCCTCGAGGCCGCCGACCAGACGGCCTCCGTGCCCGAACTGGTGCAGTTGGTCGGAGGGCTTGCCACCGGCCCGCGCGGGGCCATTGCCAGCGAACTCGTCACATCTGTGAGCCGCTGCCGCCCGGTGGCCGATGTTCAGGCCCTGCTCAATGCCCTTTACGAAGCGGGACTGCACAAGCATGCCGAAGCCGCGCTGCCGGCCATGGTCGCCATGCGGCCGGTCGGTGACACGGCGGATCTCATCGGGGAACTGCTGAGCGCCGATCTGCAGGAACCCGCTGCCGCACTTCTGCAGGCGTCGGTGGAACTGCACAGCCCGGACGGGCTCGCCGAACTGGCCAGGACCCTCCACCGTCACGGTCACCACGACGCGGTGCTGGTCCTGCTCAGTGCCATAGTGACCCACCGCTGCGTGCCGGAGATCCTGGCCGTCTGCGGCCGGCTGGCGGATCCCGCTCTCGACGACGCCCTGGTGCAGGCCGTGGCCTGCCCCGCCCAGGATCGCGTCTGTGCCGAACTCGCGGAACTGGTCATTGCCTTGCACAAATCCGGCTTCGAGCCCCTTGCCGATGCACTGCAGAGCGCGATGGCGCGCAGCCGTCTGGCCACCGACGTCGCGGAGCTGATCGGTGCCCTGTGCAGGGCGGGGCTTTCCAGGGCTGCGGCCGCCGTTTTCCGGCAGACCCAGCAGCGCACCACAGGCCATCTCGTGGCCCTCGTGTCCGCCCTGCACACGGCGAACATGCACGACTCCGCCTCGGACGTGCTCTCCCACGCACTCCTGACGCGTCCGGCGCCCGAGCTCGCCCAGCTGATCATCGACCTCAATGTCGCAGGCCGTCACAAGGACGCCTCCGACGCCCTGACAGGAAGCCTGTGCTCACGCACACAGGCCGACATCCATGTCCTGCTGCACTGCCTGGACCAGATGCACCCCGGCATGGACGCCCTGTCCCTGCTGGCCGAGGCAGCCACCCGCTGCAGCCCCGAGCACGCGGCGGACATGCTCGTCGCCCTCTTCGACGGCGGCCTGTCCGAACACGCCGGCGTCGTCTATACCTGCACCACACAGGACCGCCCCACGGGACACGCGGGCGCCGCACTGCTCAGGCTGCACACCACCCGGCCCAAGTACCTGCTCCCCTCCGGTCTGGCAGACCAGGCCCGCACCGGCACCGCCTCAAGCGTGGTCAACCTCAGCCTCGCCCTGTACACGGCCCGTCTCTCCACACACCTTGACGCCGTACTCGGCACCGCCGGCCCGGAGCAATCGGCTGGGCATGTCGCCGTGCTGCTGAAGAACTTCCGACGCCTTCACGATTCCAGCAAGGGACAGTCCACGCTGGTCGCGGAGCGACTCTTGGACCACGTCCTGCGCTCTCGGCCGCTCGACTACCACCTCAAGCTGATCGGCATGTTGAACAGGGAATCGCTTGACGAGATCGCAGGCCACCTGGAGCACCGCATCCGTTCCGTCTGGGGCGCCCGACGCGTCGAGCTGAGCCTGTACGCGATGGAGCTCACCGGCAAGGCCATCGTCCTGGGACGACCCCAGCAGCTGTGGTGGGCGGCCCGCCGAGCCGTCAACAGGCTCCTCTCCAACATCTGACCGTCCGCACCCGCCCCGGCTGACCCGTGCAACACAGCGGCCCCATGAGCCGGAGGCACGGCCGATGCAGTGGCGCATACGATCCGCCCGGAGTAGGAGCCCTCCCGGAGGGAGAAACTCCAGGTCAGAAGCGGTAACGCGTTGTACCCTCCCCCGCAGGATTTGCCGGGTGGTGCTCGATGCGTTGGGGTCCAGGCAACCAATGGATCCTCTGATCGCCCGCCCTCTCAGCCGACCAGCAGAAGGTCCTTTCACGCCGCCAAGCACGTCTCCAACGTTGCCCATCCATGTTGGAGACCGAAAGCGATCTGCCACACCTTTCTGTAACCGTTCCAGTTCGCCCCGTTGACACCCCGCACACCCACCCTTAGTGTCACGCCAGCATTCCGAACATGTGGCGACATTTCGAACGCTGAAAGGCAAGTGTCCTGTGCATCCCCGGAAGCAGCACGCACGTGGCCGGAACGCCGCGGCGCAGCCTGACGCACGTACAGGTGCACACCGGCAAAGGGATCGCGAAAGTCGGCAAGCCCCGGATGCCGGGGCGCGGTAAAGCCCTGAGCGACGTCTCGAGCAGCGTGCCGACCGATTTGACCTCAACCATTGGGCGAAGTCCGCCGGTTGCTCACTCGCCTTGAAACCCGTGCACCAAGACGCCCGACGATCTCGGCGGCTACGTGCCGATCCACCAGAGCGCCGAGCTGATCCCGCCCGGCACACCGCTCCGTCTGAAGTTCGGTCTCCCCAGGGCACCCGGCCATCTACCCGTACGGCGCGCTCTTCTGCGGGACCTGGCCCTGCACACCGCCCGGGAGCGGGTGCAGCGCGTCCGACTCGCGCTCGACCTGCCGGCCGACTACCCGGCCCGCTCCACCGCTTCCCCATCCACGCCTGATACGCCGTCATCCCGCTCAACGACGAGAAGAACAAGGAACAATCACCATGTTCAACCGAAGAGCCGCCCTCGCCGCCCTCGCCGGAGCTGCCTCCCTCACCCTCACCTTGTCCGCATGCGGCCAGAACAGCGGGGGCAGCTCCGAGGGCAGGTCCGAGGGCGGTACCGTCGGCATCGCCATGCCGACCCGGACGTCCGAGCGCTGGCTCACCGACGGCAAGAGCCTCGTCGAGGACCTGAAGGGCAAGGGGCACAAGACCAAGCTGGTCTACGGCGACGACGACCCGAAAGCCCAGGTCTCACAGATCGAGGGCCTGATCAAGCAGGGCGTCGATGCACTGATCATCGCGGCCATCGACGCCAAGTCGCTGAACGGCGTGCTTCAACGGGCCGCCGATGCGGACATTCCGGTGATCTCCTACGACCGGCTCATCCTCGGTACCGAGAACGTCGACTACTACGTCTCCTTCGACAACGAGATGGTCGGCAGGTTCCAGGCCGGCCACATCATCAAGAAGCTCGGCCTGGAGGACGGCAAGGGCCCGTTCAACATCGAGTTGTTCGCCGGCTCCCCCGACGACAACAACACCAGATACTTCTTCGAAGGTTCGATGGCGCTCCTGCAGCCGTTCCTGGACAGCAAGCAGTTGGTCGTCCCCTCCGGCAAGACCGCGCTCAACCAGATCACCACGCCGCGCTGGGACGGGCTCACCGCGCAAAAGCGCATGAGCAGCACCCTCGCCGAGTGGTACGGCAGTAAGAAGGTCGACGCGGTCCTGTCGCCGTACGACGGCATCTCCAGGGGCGTAATGTCTGCGCTGAAGTCGGATGGCTACGGCTCCGACAGCAAGCCTCTCCCGGTCATCACGGGCCAGGACGCCGAACTGGCCTCGGTGAAGTCGATCATCGCGGGTCAGCAGTCGCAGACCGTCTACAAGGACGTCCGCCGGCTCGCCGACGCCGCCGCGGAAATGGTCGACGACATCCTCGACGGCAGGACGCCGTGGGTGGACAACGTTGGGGATTACAACAACGGCGCCAAGGACGTGCCTGCCGTCCTGCTGCAGCCGACGAGTGTCGACAAGACCAACTACGAAGTTCTGGTCGTGGACGACTACTTCACCGCCGACGAGCTCAAGTAGCAGCACACTCCTGCGTGATACGCCTGGGCCACTCCAGATCGGTCTGCCGAGGACATCCCTGACAGTCAGTGCGACCGCTCCCGCCCCAGCATGATCTTTGGCCCTGGTCGTGACAGCTGGTGCTCGACCATCTGCTCACACATCGCTGCGCCCAGCACGCTCTGCTGCGTCGTTCCGCTACGCCGAACGCCATTTCTGTGCCTTGGCTTGTGACGGGCGGGCAGGAGCCGTCCGTCCGCCCGCAGTGTGAATGCTCAGAGTGCGGCGCAGACGTCGCCGATCGCCTTGTCCAGAATCGTCAACCCGAGCGAAAGCTCGTCCTCGCTGGCGGTCAGCGGCGGCGCGATCCGGAAGACTCCGCCCATGCCCGGGAGCTGGACGATGTTCATGTGCAGGCCGAGTTCGAGGCAGCGCCGGGTGACCCGTGCGCCCAACTCGTCCGAGTTCCGCTTCGTCTCGCGGTCGACGACGAGTTCGAGCCCGGCCAGCAGGCCCCGGCCGCGAATGTCGCCGACGACCTCGTGGCGCCCGGCGATGTCCTCCAGGCCCTGGCGCAGGAACGCGCCGAGCGACCGCGCCCGCTCGTCGAGCTTGTCGCCGGTCAGGACGTCGAGGACGGTGTTGCCGACCGCCGCGACCAGCGGGTCGGCGACGTGCGTGGTGAAGAACAGGAACCCGCGCTCGTACGCCTCCTGCTCGATCTCGGCGCTGGTGACCACGGCCGCGAGGGGCAGTCCCGCACCGAGCGTCTTGGACAGTGTGAGGATGTCAGGGACGATGCCGTCGCGTTCGAACGCGTACCAGGTCCCGGTGCGGCACAGGCCGGTCTGGGCCTCGTCGAGGATCAACAGCATGCCGCGCTCCCGGCATTTGGCTTGCAGGGCCGCGAAATACCCGGCCGGCGGCTCGATGATTCCGCCAGAACTGAGAATCGGTTCGACGAGGCACGCGGCCAGGCTGCCGGTCGACTGAGCGTCGATCAGGTCGAAGGCGAAATCCAGCTGGCGGCGCCAGTCCAGCGAGCCGTCGGCCGTGGTGAAGTCGGGCCGGTACGCATTCGGCACGGGGATGGCGAAGTTGCCGGGTGCGGCCGGGCCGTAGCCCTTGCGTCCCGCGCTGTAGGTGGCGGACGCGGCGGCCTGCGTCATGCCGTGCCAGGATCGCGCGAACGAGACGATCTCGTGCCTGCCGGTGACGAGCTTGGCCATCCGGATGGCGGCTTCGTTCGACTCGGCGCCGGTCGTCAGCAGCAGCGCCTTCTCCAGCGGAGCGGGCAACGTAGCGGCCAGCCGCCGGGCGAGGTCGACCACCGGGCGGCTGAGCATGCCGCTGTAGAGGTGGTCGAGGGTCGCGACCTGCCGCTGGACGGTCGCGACGATCTCCGGGTGCGAGTGGCCGAGGATCGCGCTCATCTGGCCGGAGGTGAAGTCGAGGATCTTCCGGCCGTCCGCGGTGAACAGGAAACTCCCGGCGGCGCGGTCGATGATCTCGCGGGTGAAGGTGCCGCCGTAGCGCACGAGGTGCCTGTCGGCATCGGCCCAGAAGGTTTCGGCGGACGGCGCGGCGGTGGTCGAAGCAGCCATGCCCCGACGGTAAGCCGCGCTCGAGCGACACGTCCATCACACAATTCCGGCTGTCCTGTTCGGCAAAGCCGCACAAGAATGAGGGCGTGATGAACCCCTGGAGGCTGCGGCTGCTGAGCCAGCTGGACACGCTGGGCACCGTCCGGGCGGTCGCCCAGGCCGCCAACCTGAGTCCGTCGAGCGTGTCTCAGCAGCTCGCCGTGCTGGAGGCCGAGACGCGCACACAGCTGCTGGAACGAACGGGTCGCCGGGTGCGGCTCACCTCGGCCGGGCTGATCCTCGCGCGGCGGGCGCGAGCGATCCTCGATCACATGGACGGCGTCGAGGCGGAGCTGCGCGGCTTCGGCGAAGAACCGGCCGGGCTGGTGCGGCTGGGGGTGTTCCAGAGCGCGATCCACACCATGGCCGTGCCGGCGGTGACGCGTCTGGCGCGTGAGCATCCGCACCTCGACGTCGAGCTGCTGCAACTGGAGCCGCACGAGAGCATGCCCGCACTGCGAGGTGGCGACGCGGACATCATCATCACGACCACGGACTTCGACGAGCTGCCCTTGGGGCCGGATCTCGACCTCGTGCCGCTGGCCACGGATCCGATCTTGCTGGTGGTCCCGCCCGAGCATCCCGCGGCCGGGCGCGGTGCCGTGGACCTCGCGGCCTGCGCGGACGAGCCGTGGGCGTTCGACATGCCACAGTCGTACATGGCGAATCTCGCGCTACGACTGTGCCGCCAGTCGAGGTTCGAGCCGCGGGTGGTGTGCCGGTTCAGCAACTACATGATGACCCTGCAGCACGTCGAGGCCGGGCTGTCGATCGCGCTGCTGCCCGGCCTGGCGGTCGACCGCCGTTACCGAGTCGCCACCAGGGAACTCGCGACTCCTGTGACGCGCACGATCACGGCGGCGATCCGCTGCGGCTCACCACCTCGCGCGGCGGTGCGCGTCGTGCTGGACGTGCTGCGTCACCATCCGGACCTGCCGCTGCCGGGGCGTGAGTGACAGACCGAGTCAGCCGGAATCCTGATACCCGGGTCAACAGCGGGAAGCGGCCACGGGCGAACCCGGGGCACGGGAACCTGCGCCGACGGACCGTCCACGGCGACCGGGCCCGGCAACACCGCCCCGACCGCTCCGAAGCGCAACAGCTCAACATCTGGTCGAGGAGGTCAGGACGCTCACCCCGCCCGCCGGACCAGACCCGCTGGCGGGCGGAACCGGCGCCGAACCGGTCGACTCCCAGGACTCCATCAGCGGCAAGCGTCTCGGGTCAAAGGAGCCTGCCCAGGCGCCTGTGCCGGATCACGCTGATCCATTGGGGGAACTTCGGAGCCTGGCCATCCGCCTGCTCACGCAAACGGCCCCGGACGAGGAGTCCGAGGCCGAGTAGGAAGCGGTAACGCGTTGTGCCCCGGCAGGATTCGAACCTGCGACGCCCGCTTTAGGAGAAAGCCAAGATCGTTTTTGGGCTGGTGAGGCGGGAGCGGGCTGAGCAGGCAGGAAGCGGCGCGTGTGGGTGCGCTGGGCCTCCTTATGGGCTCTGACCTGCGCGGATTCAGTCCCATCGAGTCCCGAACAGTCCTGGGCACTCTCGAAGTCTCCCACGCACTACGTCCCCGTTGTGTCCCCGTCGGGTGGGGTGTGTCCCCGTGCTGTCCCCGTCGCGTCCTCGCCGAGGCTGTTCGGGGACGGACACTGACCTGTGCGGCTTCGACGCCCTGATCGGTCACCTGCTTCGGTTCCGTGAGCACCGCTTGCCCTTCGCGGCGCGGGTTCACTTCCCCGTTTGTCGGGGGCGACACCAGTGGATTCACCCACCTGGAACCGGTGTTCCATGCATCACTTCCCGCTTCTTTCTTCTTTCTTGGGCCGATGCACAGCAGGACAAGGAAGACGATGGCTCCGAACAGGCCGAGGTCACTCCAGAGCGCCGAAGGCTGAAGTTCGCTGTGCGGCATGTTCGCCATCTGTACGATCACGAGGCAAAGTACGAGGCCGATCGCGGACTTTCGACGTGCCATGCGGGAGAGCTTCCCGGACGCCGACGGGCCCCCTCCCGAAGTGAGGGGTATCCGCGGCTCTCTGGGGAGCACAGGGGTGTCTGATTCACCCTTGTATTGGAGGAGTGTCCCGCCGTGTTGAACCGGCCATTCTTCTGCGCCGATGATATGCGGTCAAATCGCTATCTTCCGGTCGTGAGCGAGCCGTCCGCGTAGACCAGTTATCGAACGGGTGTAGCTCTCCTGTAGGGAGCTTTGCTCAATCGCAGAGCCCGCATGCCGTGCTCGCTGGCTGTACGCCGAGCGGCTGGTGGTCGTCGAGGACCGCCACGCCGAGCTGTGGCTGGAGGACGCGGACAGCATCGCCTACACGCGCACGCGGGGCATGTTCCACGTGCGCGCCCGGCAGGTCCTCGACGTCACCTGATCCGGCCGCCCGGTCGAGAGCGCACCCGGTCGGGGCCTGCGTGCACTCCGGTGTGGGTCAAATGGCCGTCACACTCCGCCAGGGGGCCGGAATACGCTGCCCGTCGTACGGGGGAGGGGACATGTGATCCGGGCTCACCTGTGCGCCAAGCCGGGAGGAGACTCCCGACCAACGGAGGGAAGAGCGTGGAGCAGAGCAGGCGGAACGGCGTCTCGCGTCGCGGGCTGATCCGAGGCGGGCTGCTGGCGGTGGCGGCATCCGGCGTGGCGGTGGTCGGCCTCGCAGGGCCGGCGAGCGCGGCCGTGGTCAACCTCGGCCTTGACAGGCAGGGCGCCAAACGGATCCAGCGGTGGATCCTCACCATGTACGGCTACAACGGCGCGATCGACGGGCTACTCGGGACCAAGAGCTGGAAGGCGATGCAGCGCTGGCTGGCTACCTGGCCCAGCCAGCCCTCTCCCTACAGGGGTGACATCGACGGGATCGTGGGGCCCAAGACGATCGTGTCGCTCCAGGCCAACCTGAAGAAGTTCGACGGCTACACCGGTGCCCTCGACGGCATCGCCGGACCGGGGACCAAGGCGGCGTTCCGGCGCAAGGCGTACCGCCAGCCGCCGGTCTGACCGGCTGAGTACCGCGAGTGGCCCGGCCCTCAGGGGTCGGGCCATTTGCTCTCTGGAGTGGACGACATGCAGACCCGCGCCCTTGGCCGCCGGACGAGCCACCCCCGGCCAGGCCGGAGCGGACGGCCTGCTGGCGTCAGGCACTTCCCCCGGGATCGCGGTGTCAGTCCGGGCGACTGTTACCCCACCTGACCTGGGGAATTTCTAATGCCGTGGGCTCTGGGCCGCGGCATCGCACTGGAGTGAGTGCAGGCCCTGGGATCCAGGCGAAGATGCACAAGATGGGGATGGCAGTACTCAGGTCGATTGGCATGTGGAGGGTGCGCGGCGCCGTATCGGGCCCCCGCACCCAGGGCGTCGATCAGCCACTGGAGCTGGTCTCTGTCGTTCTCGTCTCCTGGGCCTTGGGCTCCTTCTCCGTCTTTGCCTTGTCAGCAGGCGGTGTGGAGCGCCGTGACCGGCGTGCAGCCGGTCGCTTCTTCGGCTCGGTCTCTTCCTCGGTGGGCTGTGCCTTCTTGGTCGTACGGCCTGGGGTCTTCGCCGGGGCGGCAGGCTTCGCGGTGGTCTCTTCCGGCTCGGGGCGGTCCGCCGATCGTTTGGTGCTGCTGAGCGTCGTCACGTTGGCGTTTGCCGGGGTCTTCTCCGTCACCGAGGTACGGCGGGAGCGCTTCTTCGAGAAGGCTCGCAGCGGTGGGCGTTTGCCGTCGAAGGCGGGCAGGAGCCGGGTGCGGATGTTCTTCGCTGCGGTCGCGGCGGGTGGGTTGTTCGTGAAGCAGACGCCGACGTTGTAGCGGATGCCGGGGGTGAGCTGCTTGAGGCTGTTGGCGTACGCCTCGGCGTCGCTGTCGTTGTCGAACTCGCGGGGTGGGACGACGAGTGCCCAGATCTGGACGGTCTCGCCGCGCCAGAGGTGCTTGATGCCGATGCGGCGGCCGTCGGGGTGCGTGAGGTAAGCGGACAGCTTCGGGTGGGGCTTGTTGCCGACGTCGACGGTCCAGCCGTCGCCAAGTTCGGCCGCGGTCGCAGTGACGAACTCGTCAAAGTCCGCCGGGAAGACGCGCTGCTTCTTCTTCCGGGCGTCGGTGTCCTTCGGTGAGGTCGGCTTCGGTGGAGTCACGAGTTGTCCTCTTCGGTCGTGCGGTGTGGTGCGGTGGGGGTAGTCGGCCCGGCTGCCGGGAGTTGGTCCGGGGGCGTGGTGCAGATCGCCCGGGCTTCGGGCAGGGCCGCGTCAGGCAGGGAGATCAGGTGGCCGGAGGAGGCGAGGCCCGCGAAGATCACTGAGCCGCGGAGGTCTTCCACGGGGCAGTCGTCCAGGGCGTGGGAGAGCAGGCCGGTGGTCTGGGCGCTCGGGCGGGTGTCGGCTGGCTCTGTGATCGTGTGCCTTGTGGACGAACTGTCGGGGGTGGTGAGCTGCGGGGACGCCGTCCGGGAGAGGGCTGCTGCACCCTGGTGCCTCGGCCGCAGGAGCGCGGGGCCGACTTCAGTGGCTACATCGCCCACCTGGGGACCATCTGTTTTGACCGGTTGGACCACCCCGCCACGTAGGCGGCGGGAGCATCTGCCGCCCTGGGTCTGGACATCAGGATGGCAACAGGGTGTGCAATGGTCACCGTGACCGATCGCCTGACCGAAGACGCCGACCACGCCGACTGGTACGCCGAAGTGGCGGGCCGGGCTTACCTCGACGGCCACTACAGCGACGCGTTGCAGGCTGCCGACCGGGCCGTGAAGCTCACGCAGCGGGTCCTTCGTCAGATATCCGACGACCAGCGAGTGATCAACGTGCTCGCTGAACGGCACCGTTGGCGTGCGTTCATCCACGAGGAGCTCGGCAACCGGACCAAGGCGATCAAGGACGCGGAGGCGGCGATCACGCTCTACGGGCGCCTTGAGGACCCGCCCCCGCTGGCGATCCCGCTGCTGCGGCTGCTGCAGTGCGAGCTGTACGCGGCGCGGGGCGACGTGGCGGCCGCTCGGGAAACTGGGCGAGCAGTAGAGGCGTACCGGCAGCAGGCACACGAGGACGACACCGAGCCGCTCACGATCGCGGAGGGGCTCGGGCGGTACGCGTCGGGGATGGCGCTGATCGGAGACGTCGAGGCGGCGCGTGCGGCGCGGCGCGAGGCCGTCGACTTCTACCGGGCCGGTCTGAAGCCGAGCTTCGGCGCGCGGCATCGGCTCCGGTTCGTCCAGATCCTCCAGGAGCTGGTGGCCGACGCCGGGCCACCGAGCGCGGCCGCGGCGCCTGAGGTGCTGCCAATGCTGCAGGATGCCGCGGAACAGCGGGTGTTCCTGATCCCGCCGTCGCTGTTCGCGTTCGCCGACCCGAAGGAGCGTGACCACGGGCTTGCGGTCTGCCAGATTCTGGAGGCACAGAGCCGGTGGCTCGACGCGTTGGGCGCACCGCGTACGGCCGCGGTGTTCGCGCAAGCGTCGCAGCTGATCCTCCAGGTGCCCGTGCCGCGGTGGATGGATGAGTTGCACTTTCTGCGCGAGGGGCTGGAGCTTGCTGTCGCAGCCGGCGCCGACCCGGCTTGATCCGGCCCTGTGGGCGGGGGTAGCCCGGAGGTGTCCGCTTCGGCCGGAGGCTGGCCGGAACACGCTGGAGCCGTGCTGTGGGCCGTCGGATTCGCCCGACATCGTGCTGGAGACGACGCTCACGCTGCGGTTCCTTCGAGGAGTTGGTCGAGGGCGTGGAGCAGGCGCCTGGTCTTGTGCTCGAAGAGGGCTTGTTCCACGACCGTGTTGCGGTGCTGGATGACGGCGGCGCGTTCGGCGAGGGCCTGGTCGACGGCGGTGCCGTCGTCGGCGAGGGAGTCCCCGCACCAGATGGCGACCTTGGGGCCGAGGTCCCACAGGATGGCGTTGACGGCGGCGCAGGCGGTGGCCAGTGGGTCGATGTCGTTGCCGAACCAGGAGAAGTCGTGTGGGTCGAGGCCGAGTTCGCGTAGCTGCTGGGCGACGGAGCGGAACATGCCGCCGCTGCCGATGGCCGGATCGCGTACGGACATGCCGGGCTCGCAGCGGTTGGTGTCGATGAGGATGTGGGCCATCAGGTCGGAGACGCACGCAGGTGTGTGGTACTCGCCGCGCCACTTCTTGTCGCTCTTGTGCCGCAGTCCCGTCAGCAAGGGGCTGAGGACGTCCGCCTGGGAGCGGTAGTAGGGGTCCTCCCGGGCGGTGAGGTCGAACAGCCCCTTGCGGACTGCGGTATGGATGACGGCCTGGACGGCCTTGAGCTGGTACTCGTCGGGATCCTCCTCGACCCAGCCGTGCAGGGGGCGGGCCACCTCGATGAGATCGGGGCGGATCATCCACTGCACTCCCCAGATCTCCCGCAGGAGGGGCGGGAGCTGGGCGGGTTCGAGGGTGAGGAGCCAGTCGGCGATGAGGGGTTCGCGGATGAAGGTCAGGCCGGCGATGGTGCCGAGGGGGACGTCCACGCGGTTGCCGCCGTAGTGGCTGAACCAGGCACCGATGACGTTCTCGGCGATGTCGCTGGCGTGCCGCTGCGGGTCGCTCGGGAAGGCACGGTGCTTGCGGCGCCAAGCCGGGGCGGGGCGTGATTTGGGCGGCTTGGTGGCTTCTGCTTCGCGTTGCTTGGCGCGCTCTTCGAGCTTCTGCTCCACCTCGCCGAACAGGTCGAACTGGACCATCCCGCTCACCGTCCTGCGGTCTCGGTCGGATTGGACGGGTGTGGCGGGGCGCCTGCGGGGGAGAGGACGGGGCCCGCGTGGAGGACCGCCGTGGCCCGGTCGGCGCGCTGGAGGTAGTAGGCGTGGTCCTCGCGGAGGCGCCGCATGCGTTCCTCGTGTTGGGCGATGAGGCCGCCGTACCGATGCAGGGATCGGGGTGCGCAGTGGCGTTCGTGGGCGCGGCGCAGTTCCGGCGTCCAGGGCTGGTCGAGCCAGTGCCGAGCCAGCGCTGAGACGATGGCCGAGGCCCGGCGGGCGGTGCCCTTCGGGACGCGCACGGGCGCGCTGATGATGAGCCGGTACGGGCGGAGTCGGACGGTGCCCGCGTCGAGGCCGGCGCGGGCGAAGGACTCGGTGCCGGCGAGCGTGACGCCGAAGAGGACCGGGGCCTCGTCCATCTGGAAGCCGATCGGGCCGGTGCCGTAGGCGACGTGGAGGATCTCCGCCATGGGGTCCTGATCGGCCTCGGGGTGGTGGTCGGGGTCCCAGCCGAGGGTGAAGGCGCCGATGCCGGTGACGCGGTAGACGGCCTGGCCGGTGTCGAAGTCGGCGAACTCGGCGGCCTCGAGGGCTGGTCCACCGTCGATGGTGAAGGTCAGCACAGGGTGCCCTTTCTGGTGGTTCAGGCATGGGTGGGGTAGAGGGCCGGCCGATGACGCAGGCTCGGCCCCCTGCTGTGGTGCGGGTGGGCTGGGTTATCCGCCGTGTTCGGTGTGCCAGCCGTTGACGTACGCCCCGACCTCCTCGGCGAGGGGGTCGAGGGACAGGTCCCCGGGCGGTGCGCCCTCAGCGGTCGTGGAGTCGTAGATGACCCTGGCCGTGCCGTAGGTGTTGTCGATGTGCACGGCCTTCCAGCCGCCGATCTCGCTGCGGTCCGGGTGCCACGGGAGTGACTCGCGGCCCGCGATCGCCACGTACTGCTCACCGTCGGTCGTGAGCTGGACGGTGATGTTCAGCTCGTTGCCGCACCAGTCCACGCCGACGTCCGTGCAGTGCTGTTCGAGGGCTTCGATGACGTCGGCGTACAGGGCGCGGGCCTTGTCCTCGTCTACCCTGCGTAGGAGTTGGACGGCGCTGAGGTAGTGGAGGGTCATCAGTCCACGGCCTTCGGCTGGTCCGTGCTCGGCACGTGGTTGCCGCAGACGAGCGACAGGGGTTCGCCGTCGGCCGGAAGGTCCAGCTCGATCTCCTGGTCCTTGCGGCACAGCAGGCAGGGGAGGGAGACGGTGCGGACCATACGTAGGGGGCGGAGGGGGACGTTGGCCGGGAGGTGCATCGGTTCGGCCCGGCCCGGGAGGGTGAAGGCGAGCAGGGTGAGTTCATCCGAGACGACCGTCTTCTTGACGGCGGCCACGGTGAGCGGGGTGTGCGGTGCGTCGGGGAAGGCGAACACGTCGCCGGGGCGCAGTTCGTGCGCGTAGACGGGCCTGGTGAAGCTGAGGGTGACCACGGCGTCGCTGCTGCTCATGGTGTGAAGGTCCTTCGGTGCGTGCCACGTCCTATTGCGGGTGGCTGGCTGGTTGGTCTTTGTCGTCGTGTGCGTGGCCGTTGGGGTGGTGGCTCGGCTACTCGTCGACGAGGCGCACGGGTCCGTTGAGCGATCCGCGGCCGAGCTCGTCGGCGATGTGCGGAGCGACGCGCGGCGCCTTGGCCGGATCGAGGATCAGCTCGCCGCTCGCGAAGGCGACAGCGACGGTGCCGTCCGTGTTGGTGCGGGTGACGCATCCGTAGAGCGGATGCTCGGGGTGTTTCACCCAGTCGCCTTCGGCGAGCGGCGGCAGGTGCTGTGGGCACAGGCCGACGTCGCGTAAGGAGAGGTGCGGAGCCGAGGGGTGCCAGCAAGGCTGTCCGTCGGGGCGGGGGTGCTCACAGCCGCGGGTGAGGTGGCCGTAGCCGTCGCAGCGGATCAGGGCGGGGCTCGGCCAGGACTCTCGGGCGCGGACGACGGCGAAGGTGACGGCACCGCGTGGGCCCTGGTCGTGGTGGGCGACGTACTCGATGGTCAGGCCGATGGCCGTCGGCCAGGTCTTCAGTACGTTCGCCGCGATTGACTGGGCGTGTACGGCAGGGAGGGGTGGCGCGATCGGATGTGCGGTCGGCAGGGACATGACAGCTCACTCCTTGCCGGTCTCTGTCTGCGGGAGCAGGAGGAACGCCTTGCGCTCCGCCGGACCGCCGACGCGCGCGAGGTACTGCGCGCGCAGGTGCGGGTGGGCGTGGATCTGCCGGGCGAGCGCGGTGATCCGCCGCTCGGTGTCCTCCAGCCACAGGGGGTGCTCGTCGCTGGCGGGGATCGGTTCGGTGACGCCGCCTCCGGACTCGGAGACGTCCGCGCAGGTGACGTCGAGTACGCGGCACGTGTCACCGAGGAATTCGACCGTGATCAGTTGGGCGTGGGGATGGTGTACGCGGACGAGTTCGGCGATCCGCACGATCCGGTCTGCCGGCGGGAGGTCGAGTACCCATCGCCGGTCCGGTCTCGGGTCGGGGCGTACGGCGCTCCAGGCGGCCGAGTGGAGCCCGGCGAGTGCGTCGGTCAGGTCGTCGGCGAGCTCGTCCAGGTCGAGCGCGGTGGTGTCGGCGTCACGCCGTACGTCGAGGACCAGTTCCTCCGTGCAGTCGCGGTACGTGGTCCACAGGCCGTGCAGTTCGATCGTGCGGTCGTGCGTGTAGTGGTCGAAGGTGAGGTGGGTCGCCTCCGGGTACGCCTCGACGATGCGCGCGGTGACGTGGTCGAGGACCGCGATCTCGTACTGGGCCTGGGCCTCGTTGAAGGCGTCGACGGCGCGTTTGCGGTAGCGCAGGGCCGTGGCGACCCGATTCGCTGCGGTGTCGGTCATCAGGGATGCGTCCTTCCAGGGGGATTCCGGTCAGTGGTGGGTGGCGCCGACGAGGGTGGGCTCGCGATACGGGAAGACCAGCTGCCACAGCTGTCCCTCGTGCTCGGACTCGAGGTCCACGCATGGGGTGAGGTGACGGGCGCGTAGATGCGGCAGGGCGTAGAGCTGGCCGAGAAGCTGGGCGAGTTGGTAGGTGATCTCATGCGGCCAGGGGCCGTCTTCGCTGTCCGGCGAGCAGTGCGGGCACGGGATGCTGATCGTTGCGCCGCTGGTGAGCGTGACTTGCTCGAAGCCGACCGCGATGCCTCCGTGGTCCGTTTCGAAGCGGCAGATCAGCGACTCGGCGTCGGGGACGTGTCGGCGGACCGTTTCTGCGATGGCGGCGGTGCGGTCGGCTGACGGGAGGGCGAGCCAGCGCCGACGGTTGCGGTACTCGATGCGGGGGTCTGGCTGGATCACGCCCCAGCGGTGGAGGAAGGAGTGGGGCAGGATCCGGCCGAGGTCCTGGACGAGTTCGCCGAGGTCCAGCGGTCCGTCGCGCCAGTCCTCGGTCGCGCCGGCGCGCGCCCAGAGGAGGCGGTGGCTTCCCTGTCCGGGGGTCGTGGTGCTCCAGATGCCGTGCAGCTCGACTTCGTCGGTCGGGTAGAGACTGACCTCCAGGTACTCGGCTTCGGGATGGGCCAGGCGCACGCGGGCAGCGATGTCGTCCAGGATCGCGAGGAAGAGCGTCTCGCCCGCCCGGACGTACGTGGCCGCGAGTTCGTTGAGAGGGGTCTGGGTGGGGCGAAGCTGCTGTTCAGACAAGGGAGTTGGCTCCTGTCGAAGGGGTGGACTATCGGTGTCGGTCTGGTCAGTGCGTGCGGCGTAGGACGACGGCTGTGGCGTTGTCCGGGCCGTTGATGCCGGCTGCTTCGGCGAGGAGTTCGGCGCCCTGGTTCGGGTCGTCGTGGAGGAGAGCGGCGGCGATGGTCCGCTCCGAAGCGCTCTGGCTGACGCCGTCGGTGCACAGCAGGACCGCGGTGGTGCTGTGCGCGGGCAGTGACGTGGTCACGAACTCGTGGCGCGCGACGGTGCGCGTGACCTTGCGGTCGTACAGCCGCAGCGGGCCGCGCTGCTTGGTGCGGCGGCGGATGCGTTCGCCGAAGGAGTGGTCGTAGGTGGCGCGCCGGAGCTCCCCGTCGGTCGTGAGGACGTAGGCGCGGCACAGACCGGCCCAGGTGAACTGGACGCGGCTGTGGGCGGGGTCGAACAGCGCGGTGACGATGGAGGCATCCGCGGTGATGCCGCTGGCAGCGAGCTGGATGCGGGCCCTGATGCAGCCGAGCTCGGGTGTGGCAGCGAGCGCTGCGCCGACGGCCTCTTCCGCGGCTAGGTCGGCGGCCGCGGCGGCCGCCGTGGTGTCGCCGATGCCGTCGGTCACGGCTGCGGCGATACGGCCGTTGGCCTGATTGCCCGCGACAGCGAAGACGTCCGCCTGGACTTCGCGGCGGCCTTGCCGCTGGGCGCCGCCTGCGCACCAGGATTTGGGAGACATGACTGGACTCCTTTGCGTACGGGGGGAGTTCGGTGTGAGCCGTCCGGGGCTGGGCCGGGGCCGCGCGCATCGGCGTCAGCCCCGGGCGGAGGACTGCATGGCGCTACAGGGCGCCGACCGGGCTGAGCCGGCTGGTCGAGGCGATGAACTGCGGGCAGGTGCCGGAGGGAGTATTCGAGTCGTGCTCCTGCGTCCACTGGCCGCACACGGAGCAGGCAGGCTGGGCGTGCCTCGGGGCGGGCCGGGCGGCGAAGACGCCGTGCAGGGGCTTCTCGGTGAAGATGACGATGCCCGTCGCTTCCTCGAGGCTCGCCGTGCCCCGGTGGTGTGTGAGGGCCGCGCCGAGGGACTGACGCAGCAGTGCTCCGGACCAGTACGTGCCGGTGACGTCCTTGGCCCACTTCGCCTCGAAGGTCACGCGGTACGCGGCGAACGCCGCCTCGGCGGGGTCGGTGAGGGGACGGGCCCAGAACTGCACGGGGCGGTCGTCGGCGCGCTGCTCGGGTGGCGGGGCGACTGCGGAGACGATGCGCATGATCAGGTCGCCGTCGTCGACGAGTCCGGCCTTGTGAGCCGCGTACGCGCACAGGTCCCTGAACCCGGAAACGCCGTAGGCGGCGAGCCAGCGGTCCGGGGTGAGCTCTCCGCCGAAGTTCCGTCGGAAGTCCGCGCGGTCGCGGCGCTGGGCGGCCGCGATGACGCCGACCGCGCGGTCGATCACGTCCGGAGCGACGCCGTACTTGGCGGCTTCGGCGTGCAGTAACTGCTCGCGGGTGGGCTGGTCCACTTCGCTCTCCTTCGTCGGTGCTGCAGGCCCTCGCTGTCCCGGGCCTGCGGTGGTGGGGGCGGGGGTTACGGGAGGCTCGGGGGTTCCTGGTCGAAGTGCTCGACTGCCGTGCCGTACAGGGCGTGAAGCCGGGCCGACAGACGTCGGCCGAGCGTGCGGCCGTGCATGTCGATCCCGCGGTCGTTCGTGGCGGACTCCAGCCGCCAGCGGCGGTGGCCGTGGTCGAGCGTGAAGTCGTACAGCTCGCCGGGGCGGAGGCCGCGCAGAGTCATGGCGCGTACGGGACGGCCGTCCAGGTCAGCGCGGACGGTGGGCGGGCCCTGGACGCGCGCGGCGATGACTATCGCTGTGATGTCGGGCAGGGGGATGCTGCTCGTCGGGTTCCTCGCACTCGTGGTTGGGGCGCTTAGTCGAGGTGCCATGTCGGATGCCTGTCTCCACACATGTCGCGGCTACGGGAAAGTGCCGCGCGCCGTCACAGATCTCGGTACAGGTCCGGGCGGCCGGTGACCTCGCGCAGGGCGCATGCCAGGAGTCGACCGGCGCCCTCGACGCCGAGGACCTCGGTGATGAACTGCACCGGGGTTACCGTGCGGCCGACCGCCTCGCCGTAGGCGCGTGCCAGAGCTTCGCCGATCGCGCGTGCCTGCTCCTGCGCCTGCGTGAACTGCTCGGACGTGACGCCCTGGGCGGCGAGTCTGTCGGCGAGCGCCTGTCGCTCGTCCGGGGTGAGTTGTCGGAACATCGGGCGAATCCTCCATGGAGTGGGCTTAATTGAGATGTTAATAATATTTTATCAATCTTGATCAACTTTCGTCAAGTGTTCTTTATGTAGCGTCTCGGGGCGCCGGCGTCTGACAGCCTCGCGCGCGGCCCGGCGCGGCCCGTCCAGAGCACCCTGGGCCTGGAGCTCCGCGGCTCGAGCGCGCCGCGCCCGGTCCTCCTCGAACCAACGGCGGTCCCGGCGGCGGGCACGCTCGTCCGTCTCACGCTTGTCCTGAGCCGCGGCAGCGGCGCGACGGGCACGTGGGCTCGTGCCACAGCCGCGGCAGTTGGCGGCCGGAGAATCCGGATGTGCCGCACAGCCGTCAGCCCCGTGCCGGCCGATACCGTCCGCCGGGGGGAGGGGGGTTCTCTGGTGGTTCTCTGACGGTTCCCCGGCCAAACTGGCCGGTTCCTCTGCCGAAACTGTCCGCTGGTCAGGTTGGCCGGTGGCCATTTTGGCCGCCTGCTTTGTCCGTTTTCCAACGTCCCTCTTCCCGCCCTTCTCGGGTTCCGGCGCGGGAGCGTCGGAGCCGTTGGTCGGTGAGGCTGACGGTGGCGGCGCCGACGGGCGCGGGGCGTGGATCGTGTAGCGGTTGCTGGTGCGGTGTCCGTCCGAGAACCGGGCGCGCGAGACGATGAAGCCTTCCTTCTCCAGCCACTCCAGGTGCCGCCGTACAGTGCGCTCTCCCTGGCTCGTCTTCTCCGCCAGGGTGGCCTGCCCGGGGAAGCAGGACCACGCTTCGTCGGCGAAGTCGCACAGGGCGAGCAGTACGAGCTTCGCGCCGGGCTTGGGGATGTTCTGCCGGAAGGCCCAGGCCATGGCCTCGATGCTCAATTGGCTCCCTCTTCCTTCTTCCAGGCAGCCCGCCAGCGGGTGATGGTGCGTGGCTCGAGGCTGAGACGTTCGGCGATCTCGTCCGCGCTCAGTTCCGCGCGGGTCATGAGGCGCGCGGCGAGTTCCTGCTCGGCCTCGTTGAGGCCGGGAAGCGGGAGGTCCCCGTTGACGACCCGCTCGACCGCGAGGAAGTCAATGCCAGGGACGCCCGTGGCAGTGGTGCTGACGTAGACGCGACGGGTGGGCGTGCGAGCGGGGTCGGCGCCGCTGATGACGAATGCGGACGCCACGTTGTGCGGCCGGGGGGCGAAGGCGGTGGGCGTGACCGGTTCACTCCTTGCCGTCGAGGTCGTGGCCGCGCTCCGGGGCGGACGTGTCATCGCGTGCGGCCTCGTACTCCGCGGCCCGGGCGGCCTGGGACGCGTACGGGTGTGGACATGCTGTCCCTCCAGGGTGTGTTTGGTGACAGGTGTGGACGCGGGCTGCCAGCGGTCGGTACCGCCGTGTGGTGGCCCCGTGGCGTGGTCGCGGCTGGTCAGCCGGCCTCGGGAACGCGGGAGACGCCGATGGTGCGCGACGTCCGCCCGCCGGACCGCATGGGGATGTCGACGCCGAGGCCCTCAAGGACGCGGATCATCGCCTCGGCGTCGGGCTCGGGCGGCCGCGGATTGCCGCCGGACCAGGACAGCCTGAACGCGCCGTAGGTGCCGGCATCGGCGGCATCGAGCATCTTGCGGGCCTTGGCCTTGCGCTTCTTCGCGGCGCTTTCGATCTCGGCGGCATCGGCGTACGCGCTCAGGGCCTCGGTGATGGCCGCGGTGTCCTCGGCGAGGATCGTCTGCGGTGCGCGGCCGTCGTCCGCGAGGCTGTCGAGTTGCCAACAGGTGCTTCTGAAGGGGCAGTTGTCGCAGATGACCGACAGGCCGGGTCCGTCGAGGTCGCGCGGCATGGCCTCGGGTTCCTGGCTGTCGAGGACGTCCTCAGCCCAGGCGAGCGCCTGCCGGGTGACGTCCTCGTCGTAAGCCTGCTGGTGGACTACAACCTGCCCGTACTCGCGTCCGACGTAGCGGATCCGTACGACGTCGGCCTCCAGGGGCTTTCCGGTCGGCAGGTGCGGGTGATTGGTGAGGCCGCCGGTGCGCAACAGGTGGGCGTACAGGTGCACTTGGAACAACTCGTGCCGACGAGGCCCCTGGCGTACGACGAGGTCCAGAGCCCGGGTGGACTTGGTCTTGACGTCCTCGACGACGCCGGGGACCTGCCCGCTCGGCGTCCAATAGGCGTCGGCGTGACCGAGGATGACGCCGTCGGTGAGTTCCAGCTCCGTATGGGCGCCGTACTGCTCGGCCAGCACGCGCAGGATGCCCTCGTGCAGCCAGGTGCCGAGGATCGCGGCGTGCATGTTGTCGTCGAGGTCGGTGGGCCAGGTGCCGTGCAGCTCGTAGGCGGCTCGGCGTCTGCACAGGCCGATGGAGGACGGGCCGAGGAGCCGCTGGCGAGAACGGGGGCGGGAGCGGTCGTCGCGGTGGGCGCCCTTCCAGAGATCGGGGACCGGGGCGGTGCTCGCGCCGATGGGCATATTTGCGGATCTGTCAGTGGACATGGAGTGCTCGCGCTCTGTGGAGCCCTGCTCGGGCTGCGTCGGAGTGCCGGCCCGCGACAACCGCGGGCCGGACACGGCTACTTGTTGGCAGTGCGCGCCGTTGTGCCGCGCGGCTTGGAGGCGCGGGCCGCCGTCTTCTTGGCCGCCGTCTTCTTCGCGGCGGCCTTCTTCGTCGGTGTCGCGCGTGCCGGTGTCTTGCTGCGGTTCGAGGCCCTGGAGGCGGGGGCACCGTCGGAAGCGCGGTCGGCGGAGGAGAGGGTGACGGCCAGGTCGGCCAGTTGCTCGGCGCTCGCGTCCTGGAACGAGACGTCGAAGGCGTCGAAACAGCGGTCGTTGACCGCGTCGAATCCCAGGCCGAGGTGCTGAGCCACCTCTTGGACATGGGCGCGGGCTTCTTCGAGTCGGCGACGTTCCTGGTCCGCCGACGTCAGGCGTTCCTCGGCGTCGTTGGCGGTGGGTGGCTCGGCAGGCTGCTCCGGTGCCTGCTGCACTTCCCGGGCCGCTGCCTTGTCGCTACCGGGATCGGCGGACTCGACGATCTCGACGTCGACGACGGTGGAGGCCCGGGCGGACGAAGTTCCGTCTGGCTGCTGCTTGCCCTCCTGATCCTCCGTGGATCGCAGCCGAGCCGCCGCTTCCCTCACCCGCTCACGGGACTCGGCAGCGTCCGCGGCGTGCATCTCCTCGTCCACGTGCAGCCCGGACAGATCAGCCGGGCAGGCACGCCGCAGCGCAAGGGCCTCGGCGACCTTGCTCAGCTGGCTGGCCGGCATCTGCGGCCACAGTCCGCCGAGCTTGTACTCCTGCGCCTCGTAGTCCCACACCTTCGGCGCGTACTCCCGCCAGTGGGCCACGGCGGGAAACCGGGAGTCCCCGCGCCAGACGACGACCCGGCAGGCGGCCGGCGGCTCGTCGCGCAGCCACACCAGGTGCTCGCCGCCGTCGCCGTCATACCAGACGAAGTCCTCGTAGGTGATGGACTGCCCGGCCCGGTCCGCGGCCCTGCGCGCGATGAGCCGGTAGCCGTCGATGCCGGTCTGGATGGTCCAGCGGATCTCGCCGCGCGACTTCCGCTTGATCATGTAGATCTGCCGGCCGAACGGGTCCAGCCCGGATGCCTTGCAGTAGTGGAAGAAGATCCCCAGCTGCGCCGGACTGGCCTCCGCCAGATCCGGGAACGCCGCGCGCAGCGCGCGTAACTGCTGGTCCTCGAACGCCTTCTGGTCCTCGCGGATCGCGAGCCAGGTGACCGGAGCTTCGGCCACTTCCCCTCCCGACATGTTGATTCCCCTTGTCGACTTACAACTGTCGCAACACATGTGACGATCAATTGAAGTTGATAAAAATATATTTCAATTAGGCCTTGCCGTCAAGTTCATACTGCTGAACCATCAGCTTCGGAACGGTTTGCCGTGTGGGCCCGGTGTCGCGCTTCCCTCGTGGCTGCCGTGTATTGCTCCAACACATGTTGGGCTCACCATAGAGGGCATCGCGCCGAATTTGCACGGGAGGTCAAGATTCTCGCCTGCTCCCTGCCGAGGCGGGTCTTCGTGCGTCGAGCGTCAACCGGCCTCATCGCAAAGCCCGTTCGCAACCGTGTACGGTTCCCGGGGTGCGCGTCATGGTCTCACCGGGGGAGGGATGTTGGATCTTCGACATCAGACGGAGAACTTCGTCAATGCGTCCTGGTCCCTGGTAGATCTGCGTGACCTGATCTACAACATGCTGAGTCTGCTTTCCACGGAACTCAGTGAGAACGGGGGCATGGCGGGCGACGACGAGGCCGGCCGGGCGTTCGCCACCGTATACAAGGAAGCCGTGAAGACGGTCTTCGACAAGGCCGGGTTTGCCCATCAGGTGATGGCCAATGGTGCGGGCGCGCTGCTGAAGTCGGCCGAGGCGTTCCTGCGGCAGGAAAGCAGGATCGCCGCAGAGCTCCTCGGTAACAGTCCTCAAGATCCCGGCATCGGTTCGCAGCCGTCGGGCCCTGACTGCACGCCCCGTGCCAGTCACCATGCCGAAGACCTGCCCGAGGTTGTCGGTGAGACCAGCGGAGTCGACCAGTACCTTTTCAACGAGCGCTTCCTCGGGCAACCGGCCAAGCTCCGTGCCGTAGCTGGTACCTGGCGGGCCGCAGCCAAGATCCTCGACGACGCGTACTGGGACTCCGAGACCGCGTGGAAGCGCGCCACCCTCGACGAGGCGGGTCAGACCGCCGACGCGGTCGAGGAGTTCTTCAGGAAGTTCGTCGGCAAGAACCCGCCGCCAAGCCAGGCGAGCGAGGACGAGACCCTCATGGCAAACCTGCCGACCGCCTGCAGAATGATCGCCAACGCCTGCGACGCCTACGCCGATCACATCGAGACTGCCAAGCGGCGGCTGCCGTACGAGGAGACTGACCCCACCGGGGAGTTCCTCTGGCCGTGGGAGCAGCCGAGGTTCGGAGGGGACGGCCACGACGGCGGTCTGCACGAACTCGTCGCGAACGACATGCGGATCAACGCGCTCGGGAACATCCCGCCCGCTCTGGACAGCTCCAAGGCGCGGGTGAAGATGCCGCGGCCGGACAACGACGGCCCCATACCCGGGCTGCCCCCGTTCCTGGCGCCGATCATCCGCGTTCCCACCCTGGTCCCGGTCGCCTATCGTCCGGCCAACGGCCCACGTGTCCAGCCGATACCCCCGGCCACACCACCCGACCCGCGCTTTCCGCCGCTCGCGCCCGGAGAGCGGAAGAACTTCCAGACCTGGCTGAACTCCCTGCGCCAAGGCGATGTCTCAGGCGGTAGGCCGGCAGAGGTGGCCTACCAGAGGCGCGTAGCCGGCTATCCCGAGTACGAGGTCCATATCCCGCCCGGTCTCAGCAAGAACAACACCCTGATGGTGGACGGGTTCCGCGACCTGGACGGCATGGCCGTCGAGGCCAAGTACGTCAACAAGCCCGACCAGCGCTGCTACCGCTCCCTCGAGGAACTCCGCGAGAACCATGCGTCAGGGAAGAAGGACTTCCTCTACCGGTCCGACCGCGAGGAGCTCGAGAAGTACGCCGCCGCCCTCAACGACCCGCGGAACACCGAGATGCGAGGCGTGGAAACCGTCACGAACAAACAGGAGTCGGTCCAGTACTGGCGCATCATGATGGCCGCCTACGGTGTCAAAGGCCACGCGCGTTACGTTCCCTGACCTCTGCCACGACCGCCCCCGTACAGGAAGCATCCCGTCACGATGGAACCCGAAGAGATCGCAGACCTCCGCACCATGTACATCTTTTCCCCGCCGGAGGGGGAGAGCTGGGGCCTTACGTACGAGGGTTTGGAGGCCCGGCTCCGAGAGCGGGATCCTGATGAGTTCGTCCGCGTCGACGAGGGTTCCCATGGGCCGGTCAAGGGCTCGTCGATGCACTTCGGGATCACCCTGGACGATGAGCAGATGGAGGGCATGGCCCTTCTGTCGCCCGAGGGGGTGTCCGTCATGGACTGCACCGCCGACTCGGCGGCCACGTTCGTCATGTGGCTGAGGAATCACGTGGTGCCTGCGGGCAAGGCCGTCGTGTTCAACACGGAGTGGGGCTTGGAGGCCGAGCTGCCGGACACGCCTGTCCCGGACGCCACCCGCCCCCACATCGGCAGCACGTTTAGGGAGCATCTCGTACAGACCGGCCTCGACTGATGGCATGACGTGTGCAGGAGCGCCAGAGCTTTCGCGCCCGTAGACACCGCACCAAGCTGATGTGATCGGGCAGCGGGGCGCCCGGCCGCCCTACCGTTTCGGTCGTACGGTCAAGGTGAACCCGGAGTCCAACAGCTCTGCCGCGAACGCCGCCACGTCCTCCACGGTGTGCTTGCCCGGAGTGAAGGTGCGCGCCTCCGGAAGCGGCTGGGGCGTCGGCTTCGGCTCCGCAGGGGGCTTCCGACCGCGGGGTTTGATCTGCTCGCGCTCACCCGCCCGGATCCGGTCGATGCCCTCCTGCACGGTGACCCGTCCGCGCTGTTCGGCGTCTTTGAGGACGGTGTCCAGCAGCCACAGGGGTGAGCCGGAGATCATGGCGTCCTCGGGCGCGAAGCTCTTGCGGACCCGCCACTGGTAGACGTCCATGTACTTCTTGCCGAAGATCCAGGGGATCTCCTTCAGGCCGACGATGTCGGGCAGGTCCGCCGCAGCCTCGACCTCGTACCCACCGTCGACGTGAGCCTTGTACTCCTTCAGTCGTTCGGGAAGGAACTCCCGCGTTCCGTCCTCGGCGAGCCCGAGCGCGGTCGGCAGCAGCCAGTACGGGTTGCCTGAGATCACGGCATCCGGTTCGCCCAGCACGCCACGGGTCTTCCACAGCTGGGAGGTCTGTCGCTCCACGCCGTAGAGGAACGCGATCTCCGCGTGCCCCAGCAGGTAGGGGAACTTCTTCTTGGCCACGGTGTCTCCGGCCGCTCGTGACATAAAATGGACTTGATGCGTCAAGCATAGTTGACCCGGCGGCTTGTGCCTGCGCTTGATCCGCTGCTCGCCTCACCACAACCGTTGCGTAAGTCGATCCGTACGGGAGCCCGCCAGGGAACCCGCCGGTCCCAGCGTGCGCCTGGAGCAGGGCAATATGGGGCGCTCAAGGGCGAGGCGAGGAGACGGATGTGACGGTGTATCTGACTGAGGCTGATCCGCGCTGGGTTGAGCACTCTGGCGGAGAAGGGCACTCGGGGGACCCGGAATGGAGCCCCGGGGACTTGGAGCGCGCCGCGGTGTTCCTGGAAGAACTCGCGCCGCAGGCCCTGCAGGTGTTCGAGTACCTGCTGCGCAACCCCGGCCGGGAGATCCACTGCACGGAACTGGTGGACAAGGCCCTCGGAGGGCCGAACGGCGTCGATTCGGCACGCCGTGTGGCCGGCGTGCTGTCCGGGATGAGCAAGGCACGCAGCAACAGTGAGCGGCGCTATCCGTTCTCTTGGTGGGAGGCCCCTGAGGGCGGGGCGGGCGCAACGTACGCGGTCCGTCCCTCAGTGGCGGCGGTGTTCCTGGCTGCCCGGGTCGGGCGGTGACCGGTGACCAGGATCGAGTCGGACGCTCTGTCTCTGGGCTGTTCGTGATCCGGTGCCGTTAGCGGCTGATCGCCGACCAGATGGCTACGCCGAGTGCGGCAAGGCCGGTGAGGGTGCTGATGGTGGGCAGCGGCCACCGGGTGCGTTCGAGGGCGGTGACCCGTGCGTCGAGTTCTTCGATGGCCTTGTCGATCTGGTCGGATCGCTGGACCAGAAGGGCGAGTTGACCGTCGATGCGCGCCAGCCCGACTTCGAGGGCGCGGCGGAGTTCGGCGAGCTCCAGGGCGATCTCTCCGTCGGGCATGGCGTTGTGCTCCTTGTGATCAGTTGATGGTGGTGGAGGCCGGGTCGGTTCTGGCGGAGAGCCACGAGGCCGTGCCGGCGCGGCCGAGCAGGGAGCCGATGGCGCCCTTGACGACGGCCAAGCCGGCCGGGATCGCGGCGATGGCCGCCGACTCGAGCGCGGACAGGGTGAGGACGTCGGTCGTTTCGGAGGCGAGGAGGAGACCGAGGAACGCCTCGACGTAGGTGAGGACGGCGCGCTCGGCGATGTCGGCGAGGAGCTTGGGGGTGTGGTTGGTGGCCATGGGGATGGGGTCCTCTCGGGGTGAGCGTGCAGGTCAGGGCTTGGGGACGCGGAGCTTGGCCCAGCTCGTCGGGCCCGGGATGCCGTCGGCGTCAGCACCGGAGTAGCCGAGCTTGCGCTGCCAGGCGGCATACGAGCGTCGGTCGGCGTCGGTCCACGTGGGACCGGGGCCCTTGCTGTACTTGCTGCAGCCCTCGGCGACGAGGCGCCTGCCCATCGCGGTGATCAGGGCAGAGCGGCGGCCGGTGCGGAAGTAGGCGGCGCCGGGGTAAGGGGCGTACTCCGGCTTGCTCTCCGAGGACTTGCCGCCCAGGAGATTGGCGACCGCGGTGCGGAAGTCGTCCATCTTGATGCCCGCGGGGTCGGGCTTGCCGGGCTGCCACTCCTTGTGGGCGATGACGGAGGGAGCGGTCCAGCCGTGGGCCTGGCAGAGTGCGGCGCTGACCTTGTGCATGGCCTCCACCTGGGCCTTCGGCCACGTCTGGCCGCCGCCGGTGTTGATCGCCTCGAAGCCGTAGAAGCGGGCGTTGCCGTCGGTGTTGGCCTCGTTGTCCGGAGGCAGAAGCTTCTCGGCGATGACCGCACTGAGGACATCGTCGTCGCCGACCCCGGCGTGGTTGGCGCGGCCGTAGCCGACGAGGTGAACGGTGCCGGAGCGGTCGATGACGCCGTGGCACAGCGGGCCGGGCAGGTCGGTGTAACCGGTGCGGCAGAGTTCCACCATGGCGGCCTCGGTGGAGTACGGGCCGGTGTGGTGGATCATGACGCCGTGGACTGGGCCCCAGGCGCCCTTGTGATTGCGGTTGTGGGTGCGCCAGCTACTGTGCTCGACGACGCGGACGCCAGACTTCTTCAGGGCGGCAAGGAACTGGTCTGCGGACAGTGGCTTCGCCACGTCGGGACACTTTCTCCCCCACGCCTCCGGCGCTGCTTTCTGCGCCAGGAGCCACCTGGCGGTCCCTCAGAGTTACATCCATCTCGGAACGGGGCGGAGGGTCGCCCAGCGCGCGGAGCCTATCGCATCGTGCGAACAACGCTGTGGCCCGCGGAAGCGGGAGAGCGTAGGCGTTTTTAGCGCAGGAAGTGCGGCTCTCCGCACGGCGTATGGACGTGGTACGGAGAGCCGACGACCATCAGGAGTCGTAAGTGATATCGAGATCGCTGGAGAAGGAGGGTTCCTCAGCAGTGACGGAATCCTGCTGCGCAGCGGCGGACCTGCTGATCCCGTCGAACAACGAGTAGTTGAAGCGGAAACCGAGGTTCGCGGTTCCTGTGCGACCAGCCACCTTCACGCGGAAGGTGCAGTTTCCGTAGAGCGTGTAGTCCTTGTTACGCCGGTTGTTGGGGACCGACGAGTGCCAGAAGTAGCTGACGGCAACGTTGGCGTGCTGGTCGTGGTAGGGAAGCTGCATGTGCCCGGCCTTGCACGTCATCCTCCCCGTAGCGATGGCCTGCACCCTCGGGGATGTGCGGAACGACCATGCCATGTGGGCGGGTCGGCCGACGGTGCCGGCCATGTTCACTTGCCCGTTGAAGGTGCCGTTGGCGTCCGTCTTCTTGTAGGACGGGGCCGACATCTTGAACGTGTGCTTGGCCTGGCTGACCCCTGCGTTGGCGGGGGTGACACCGAGGGCGAGAACCGCGGCGAGAGCTGCGGAGCCAACAGCAGCAGCTCTCTTGGTGGATATGAAGGACACGAGAATCCTGTCTGTTTACGCACAGCGGAAGAGACCATGCCGCCGCTACACGCGCCTGATAGGACCAATCCGGTCGGTCACCGATGTGCGGTCAGGAATCGAAGGTGATGTCCAGGCCGGATGAAAAGCCTGGACCGTCCCCGTTTGACTGGCGGTGTGCTTCGGCCTCGGGCCAGACGCACACGGCACGCCAGTGGAATTCGTCCTGCTCGGCCTCCTCGGCCGAGAAGGTGACAGGCTGACCAACGGTCAGCTCACGGAAGCCCTCGGCCTGGATGACCGAGAAATGTGCCCACACCCTGTCCGGAAGGGCCTCGGAAGCAAGAACTCCCCAGCCCTCTTCGCTGTGCCACTCGAGAACGTGGCCAGCAAATACGTTTCCGGGCGTAGTTTCGGGCATGTCCCCCTGTCCCCTCTTGCTATCGGCATGTCGCCGTCCGGCGAGCACTGTGGTCAGCAGTGCCGGACCGAATTGATCGCGACGGTAGCAGATGCTCTCGGTCCCACCGGTGAGGGGGCCTTCCTCGTGCCGCTGTCCTGACGTGCGATTCCGCTCGCTCTCAACTGATCCGGCTACCGGCCATCGATCAGCCGCTCTGCCAGGTAGGGCGAGAAGGCCCCTGCTGGGACCGCCTCGCCGATGCCGCAAGAGCCGTCCGAGTCGCCCGGGACCTTGATCCACAGGAGGTAGTCAGCGCCGCCGACGCCGATGGAGCTGGGGACTCCGAGACGGCGGCCGACGGGGTTGCACCAGTCGACGTGCTGGCCGTCCGCGTTCATGGCGCCGTTGCCGTTGCGGGAGGTGTCGACGACGAAACCGACGCCGGGGACGTCGAGTCGGGCCAGCTCGGTGGTGATCTGGGTGGCGTAGGTGCAGCAGACGTCGACCGCGTCGAAGTTCGCGACGTTCAGTGCAAAGCCGCGTACGTGGGCTACGCCCGCGTCCCTCAGGCGGGCGGCCATCTCGGCGGGACGGATCCAGGTGGCGTTGCCGCCATCCAGGTAGACCGTGGTCGCAGGGAGGGCGCCGAGCGACTGGGCGGCGTACGCCACCAAAGCCGTGCGTTCGGCGCGGGCCGCGTCTGTGGGCAGGTTGCCGAGCTGGGCGAGCGAGTCCGGTTCGACGATCACCAGGGCCGGGTGGCTGGCGATCCCCGCTGCCGCCGCGTCGATCCAGGCGCCTCCGGGGACGTCGCGCCGCCGGAGCTCTGGCCGCCGTTGTCGCGGTTCTGGATGTTGTAGAGGGCGACGATCGGGAGCTGGCCCTGACCAGCTGCGGTCGCCACGTAGGTGTCGAGATCAGCGGTGATGTCTGTGTTCCAGTCGCCGAACCAGCGGGCTCCCGGGCGGCGGACCAGGGAGCGCTCGATCTTCTTCGCGCGCGGGTCGTCCGGGTTGGCCGCGAGCCACTTCGCGGCGTTGGAGTCAGGGTCGACGTAGAAGCCCTCGTCGGCCGTCGAGCAGGTCAGGCGGATCTCGGTGAGGTAGACGGTGACTGCCGTGGCCTGGCCGAACTGGAAGGAGATCTGCCCAGCCGCGGTGTCCAGCGTCGAGATGAAGGGGAACGTGAAGCAGGTGTCCGCGGTGCCCAGGGTCACCGTCTTGTCGATGGCCGGGGTCCAGGGGGCGGTGCCGAGCCCGACCTGTGCGCGCAGGGCAGTGCCGGGTTGGCTGGCGCGGGCGATGAAGGTCAGGGTGTAGCGGCAGCCGGAGCGCAGCAGGAGGTTGTCCTGGCCGAAGGGGGCCTCCCATAGGTTGAGCGCATCCGTGCTGGCGGCCGCTTCCAGACCGATGCCGGGTGCCGTGAGGGTGATCATCGCGGCATCGCCCGCCCACCATGCGGTGGTGCCGTCGGTGAAGCTGCCGTTGACCACGAGGTCGCCGTAGGTTCCGGCCACGGTGGTGCCTCCTCCTTGCTCACTGGCTACTTGGTGTAGGTGACCCGCAGCTTCGGCGGGTAGGTCTGGCCGGCGCCCCGGAAGATGCCGTAATACGTGCGGTTGCTGGTGTTGGGGTCGAGGGCGATGCCGCGCCACTTCGTGGAGTCGAAGACGCTGGTGATGTCGACCCACTTGCCCTGGTTGCGTGACCAGGAGATGGTCTTGGCCTCGCTGTCGGAGGAGAACTTCGCGGGCCTGCTGGTGTGGGAGTGGGCCTTGATGACGGCCTTGCCGCCGGCGGCGTAGTACCAGTGCTCGGCGTAGAGGTAGACCTCCGCCTTCTGGATGGCGGCGCCCGACAGGTCGGTGGCCAGGGCGGCGGGGAAGCCGATCAGGGCCGCTTGTCTGCCGTTGTTCGACGAGTAGTAGCCCTGCACGCACTTGTTGCCGTAGTACGCGTTGTAGCCGGAGCGTCTGGCGTACGAGCCGGACCACGATGCGGTGTAGGTGCGGGTGTAGGTGCGCACCGGGTCGGGGGCTGTGCCGCCGCCGTCGTTGTAGCCGCCGGTCTCCGGGATGTGCGTGCCGACGTCCTCGACGTAGAAGAAGCCCAGGCTGCTGCCGCCGCCGTACAGGTCGACGGTCTGTCCAACGGGCCCGTACTGGCACTTGAACGTGATCAGCAGCCGGTGGGTGCCGGTCCCGAGCCGGCGGCTGGACCGTACGTACTCCAGGCGTACGCGTTTGGAGTTGCCGATGGCCAGGTGGTGGGTGGCCAGTTGGAGCTGGGCCGAGGTGACGGTGGGCTTCTCGATTCCGCCGTCGCGGAGGCGGAGCTGGAGCTCGCCGCCTGCGACGGACGGGTTGGCGATGGCGTCGAACACGATCCGGTACATCCGGTCCGGCTCCGCTTCGAAGGCCAGCTCCACGAAGCCGAGTTCGGAGGTGCCGGCGGTGTGCCTGGCGGCCTGGTAGTCGACCGCGACCAGACCGCGGGCTCGGTCTTCCAGGAGTGTGGTGACCGGGTCGCCGCCCACCGTCAGTTCACCTGCGACTGCGAGGTCCGCAAAGCCCGCGTTGCCCGCCGTATCGATGGTCGCGACCGCCTGTCCGCGGCTGCGCAGGGTCAGGTACTGCGGCGCGCCGGTGACCAGGGCCACGGCGGTGTCGCCGTTCTCGTCGAACAGGCGCAGTCCGTCCGGGCCCAGTTCGGCGCGGGCCCCGCCGACGACCCTCCCGAAGAGGGTGTGCGCCTCGGCGTTGTCGAAGACCGCCCAGCCGGTGGTGGCGGCGGACGCCTCCAGGGCGAGGACGGCCTGGGTTGTGCCCTGTGGTGCGGCGACCTGGCCGGTGATGCGCTGCCACATGCCCGGGACCGGGGCGGTCGTCTCCACCACGCCGTAGCCGAGCACCGTGCCGGCGGCGTTCTCCCACCGGGCGAGGATTTTCACGCCGCTGGCGTCCAGGTCTTCGGAGGTGAGCAGGTCGACCGCCAGGTGTAGCTGGGAGCCGGCCAGTACGGGGACGGTGGCCAGGGGCAGCGTGTAGTAGGTGGGGGTGTCGGCCAGGCAATCCACGCGGACGCCGATGCCGGTGCGGTTGCCGCGGGCCAGCGACCACGGGGCGCCCGCTGCGGCGATCGCGGCGGCGATGACGGCGCCCTCGAAGCCGGGATCAGGGATGAGGTTGGTCCCCTGGCCTACGGCGATCTGGTCCGGGGTGACCGCGCCGACCGCCAGGTGCGGGGTGGCGATGGCGCCCACCGCGATGTGGCCCTGCTGGATGACGCCGTTCCCGACGTCTGCGGCAGCGGCGCGGCGGGCAGTGGTCTGGACGGCCGTCGAGGGGAGGCTGGGCGTGCCGGAGGTGTTGACCGCGACCAGGCGCACCCAGAGGGCGCCGTAATGGTTGGTGGCGATGGTGATCGAGGCGCCGGACGCCGCCTCGATGGTGGCCGCGGGCCACCGCACGTCCGGCTCGGCGTCCGCCGACGTCAGCAGGTGTACCTGGACGCGGGACAGGTCCAGCGGAGCGGCGTCCGTGTCAGCGAACGCGCCGTCCCACGTGATGCGCAGGCCGCCCAGGACTGGTTCCGCCTGAGGTGCGGACGGGATCGGCGGTCGCGGCCCGTTGACCGCGGTCACGCCGCTGGTGCCGTCCGGCTGCTGCCCGATGACGGCGCGCAGGGAGCCGCCGGCGTCGTAGACCTCGACCGCGCCGTCCTCGATGGAGGAGTACGCGAGCTGGGACGTGCGGGTCTGCTGGGCCAGGCGGCGTTCCAGGGCTGCGATCCGGGCCGCGAGCTTCGCCAGGTCGTTGGCCATGGCGGTCAGCTCCCGTACGCGAAGCGGTCGGCGCGCGCGAGGGTGAGGGTGACGCGCTCGGGGTCCTGGCCCTGGGGCGGGCGCAGCGTCCAGGCGGTGATGCGGCACCAGCCGTCGTAGTCGGACCACTGGTCGTGGAGCGATACGCGTACGTCGTCGCCGATCTGCCAGCTACCGATCGGGGCGGCTGGGTGGTCGCGGACCTGGATTTCGGTGACCTCGCCGAGGATCTGCCGGGCGGTGCGTTCGGTGCGGGCCCGGGCGGCGAGCCGGTCGTTGCCCTTCTCCGCAGGAACCTCGAGGACGTGTTCCAGGCGGAGGCGGCCGTTGCGGACGGCGTCGACGGCCCGACGGCGACCGCGGCCCTCGCCGGCACCGAGGGCGATGACGACCTGGGCGTACTCGTCGGCGTCGTAGGTCACGGGGACGGTGGTGGCGACGTTGATGCCGGAGGTGAAGGAGATGTCGGTGCGGCGGGTGCCCAGGCGGGGCCAGCCCAGCCGGATCCGGCCGCCGGGTCTGCCGGTGGCGGTCCAAGCGGTGGTCTCGGTCCACTCGGGTCCGCCGTCGATCTGCGTCATGTCGTCGACGACCTCACCGAGGACCGGGGCTTCCCACCAGTCGGTGCTGTACGGCTCGGCCGGGGTGCCGACCTTGGCGGTGCTGGTGGTGGCCTCCACGGTGACGCCGAGGTCGCCGTCCGGCTGGGACTGCGCGTAAGCCCACGCGTGGCGGACGACTGTGCAGGGGTCGGCGTTGACGTACGGTCCACGGCCGCCCAGGTTGCCGTGGACGTCGTGGCGGCGGTGCAGGTAGCTGCCCCAGCCCGCGGCCTCGATCGGGTAGGCCGCGCCTTCCGGCTCGGCGCGCCAGATGATGCCGCCCCACAGCAGCGTGCCGTCCCGCTCTGCCGTGAGGAGCGTGTTGCCGGGGTCGAGCTGGGCGGGCAGCAGGTGCGCGAAGCGGGGCTCCAGTCGGCCGGAGAAGTCGCCGGCCGCGTTCCGTGCCAGCCCGAACTCGACCTGAGACAGCGGCAAGTCGGTGGCGAGGAGCTCCCCGGTCAGGGCGTGCCAGCTGCGGTAGCGGTACGCGGGCACGGCTCACACCACGCCCTCGGTGAACTCGACGTCCGCGATCAGGGAAGTCGCCGCATCGACGCCGAGGTTGCCCCATTCGATCTTCTTGGGCTGGGTGCGGATGTGCAGGTCCTGCGTGGTTCCCCGAAGGGCCGAAGAGAGGTTGATCGTGTCCGCGAGGACGACGGTGCTGCGGCGGATGCCGTTGCCCTGGTCGTCGTCGATGGACGTGGTCTGCCCGTAGTCGGTGCCCAGGACCGTCTGCATCCAGGCGAACACGTCGGACTCCGAGAACCGCAGTCCGGCGAGGGTCACGACCAGTTTGGCGGAGGTGGCCCAGCGGGGGATCGGCACCTTCCATCGGGCCTGGGCCGGCCAGTTGTACCACCGGTTGTCCTGTGCGACGAGTCTGCTCAGCGAGGTGGGGTAGGCGGTGTACAGCTTGCGGTCGCGGCGGGGGTTCGCGATCCGCCGCACGTCTTTGATCATCGAGTCGGTGATGACCGCGGTGTTCGCCGGGATGTCGAGGCGGGCGAGGGGGATGGCGGTCAGGCCGGACGGCACGGTCGTCGTCGTGGTCGACACGTTACTGACCACGTGGAAGTAGCCGATCTCGTCGGTCTCCGGGTCGCGGGTGCCCTCGTACTCGGGGTCCTCGACGCGCAGGCACACCAGGTCCGAGCGCGCAGTCGCGCCGGTCGGGGCGACGGGTACGGTGGCGTTGCCGACGTTGTACTGGGTGTAGGAGCCCTGCCCCCAGGCGGCGCCACGGATGACGGCCGAGCCGTCCACGACCCGTACGCCGGCGCCGGGCGTGGACATCTGGCGCACCTTCAGATCGTCGCCTTCGGTGATGCCCTGGGAGCCGCGTGCCAGGTCGCGGACCATCATGCGGAAGGCGCGGGCGGCGTGGGTGCCGCCGTGGGTGAGCAGCGGCGGATTGATCAGCGTCACGGACGACTCCTCCGGGTCACAGGGCGGCGTAGGCCGCGCGCCAGGTCACGGTCAGGCGGGTGGTGTTGGTGTAGCTGCGGGCGGTCCACCAGATCTCGCTGGTGCCGGGCGGGATGGTGAAGGCGTGCAAGCGGGAGGCCGCGGACAGAGTGGGAGCGAGGTTGCCGGTGCCGTCCTTGAGGACCCAGCGGGTGCCGGGGCGGGTCTCGATGTCGATGTGCTCGCCGGTCTTCAGAGCCACGGCCATCTCGATCACCCGGCCCGACTCCACGTGCCGGATACGCGGGTTGGTACACGGGCCGGTGATCCGCAGCGACGGCCAGGCCGGAAGATCGCCGTCGTTGCGCACCCAGCCGCGGCGCTCGTCGGGGATCGCCACACCGGTCGTCAGCGGCGCGACCAGCGGGGCGCGGAAGCCACCGAGTCCGTCGGCGGACAGCGCCAGCGTCAGCGCGGAGGCGTCGTCGGCGTGGAAGCGCGGGTCGAGGGCGGCGAACTCCAGGTCGAGAGGGATCCAGCCGTGCACGGTCTTCGCGGTGCTGGTGGCCTCCAAGCGGCGCAGCCGCCCGTACAGGCGGCGTGTGGCGCGGCCTGGCCAGCGCAGGCGCAGTACGGTCTGCGCGCCGGCGTCCGTCCGTACGGATGGATCGTCGGCGGCCCGGTGGAGTCGTGCGAGCGCGTTGAGGGCCGCGGCCGGGTTCCCTGTGGTGCGGATGCCCGCCTCGATACGGATCGTGCGCGCGCCGTAGAGGTCGACGCCGGGGAACGCGCCGTCCCCGGCCGGGTTATCCACATCCTGTGTACGAAGTGTGGGGATTCCGAGACCTTCAACTTCACTCACCGGCACGTCGGTTCTCGGGCCGAGGAGGACTCCGGCGATCTCGATCTGCCAGTCGGCGAGTTCGTCCGTCACAGCCGTCCTCCCCTCTGGGCGTTGCGCAGGCGGCGCATCACTTCGGCGCCGATCTGCTGCGGAGAGGCCGGAGTTGAGGTGACGGTCACGGGCATGGTGCCGATCAGGGGCTGCTGCTCTCGTACGACGACGACCTGGACCGATCCGGCGGGGCGTGCGTCGACCGTCCGCACCGATGCGAAAGACTGCTCAGCAGAAGCCAGTTGGAGGCCGAAGCGCTGCGCGACGTCGGCGAGCACAGCCGTGGCCGCCGTGCGCTTGGCCGGGGCGAGCGGGATGAACGCCTCCCCGCCCGTGCTCGCCTCCGCGAACTTGATAAGCGCAGTGGGAGAGGAGTAGATGCCGGGCTCCCAAATACCGCCGCTCGCGTACGCCAGACCCTTGTTGGCCTTGGCAAGGTCGGCGAGGAACCGGTCTGCGCGCGAGCCGAGCGCTGACCTGATGCGGGACTTGCTGAGGTCGCCGACCTCAATGATCCGGTCCTCCTCCAGGCCGGTGGTGTCGGCGACCTTGTGGATGCCAGTGGTCTTCGACCTGATCGCCGTGATGATGCTGAGCAGGTCGGAGAGGTCCTCGGCCGCGAGGGTCTTGAGGGCTGCCTTGGCCGCGTTGTTGGCCGTCTTCGCCTTCCTCTTGTCCTTCACCGCGGCGGCGGCAAGCTGTTCGGAGTCCTCGTCGCCCTGCTCGGCGAGCATCGCCGCCAGGTCGCCGTAGCCGAGGGCGGCCAGCTTCGCCAGGTTCCTCTCGAACGCCGACTGGTCCTTGACCGCCGCGGTGAGCTGCTTGGTGAAGTCGGTCAGGGACGCCTTCGCGGTGCCGGCGAGCTTCTCCAGTTGCTTGGCCATGTCGCGGACGTACTTCGTCGTCCCGCTGGCCATCTTCCGGGTCAGCTCCACGCCGTCCTCGCCCATGGCCTCCAGCGCGTCGGCCACGTCCTGTCCGGCCCGGCGGGCCACGGTGGCCAGGTCCTTGCGCCAACGGGCGGCTCGGGACGCGGACTTGCGTAGGTTCTTCTCGAACAGCCGCAGGTCAAAGACCTCGACCTCCTTGCCCCTCCGCTTCACGGTGCGCATGGAGCGCGAACGGATCGCGGAGCCGGACGCCAGCTCGGGCCCGGACTCCACCTCGTAGGACCAGCCCGACAGGCCGCCGGAGGCGTACCACTCGATGGGGCCGCCGCCCAGACGCCGCACGGTCTCCTCCGCGATGCGCCGGGAGCGGGCGCGCTTGGCAGGCGCGAGCGGGATGTACGCCTCGCCGCCCGTCTCCGGCTCGGCCCAGATCCGCCACGAGCCAGCCGAGGCGATCTGCGCGACGTGGTTCTCGCGCCGTACGCCGCCGCCTGCGAAGTAGTCGACGACCGCGCCTTCGGCCCTGGCCTGGATGGCATCGGGTACGCCGTTGCCGTCCCGGTCCCAGGCCGTCGCTTTGAGGTAGACCCCGACTCCGACGCTGGTGCCGCTGATGTTGTTGATCGCGCTCTGGATGATGCCGACCGAGGTGAGGGGCGGCTGCACGGGCACGGTGACCTCGGCCTTGCCATCCGGGAGGGTGCGGATCGTGAAGCCGAGGTCTTCGAGTGCCGTGCGTGCGGCCCCTGTCGGAACGCTGATCGTGACGGTCTTCGCATTCGGGGTGGCGCGCAACTTGTCCTGCATCGCCTGCAGGGAGGTAAGAGCGCCCTTGGTCGCGGCGCCGACCTTGACGTCCTTGCGGCCAGGGACTGTGCCGAGTTCGTCGATCAGCGTCTTCAGGTCGCCACGCGCGTCCTTCGTCGGCGCCGTGATCTTGATCTCGCGGGTGCCGGGCACCGTCTTCACGGTGAAGCCGAGGTCCTTCAGCTTCTTCTGGGCGTCCTCGCTGAGCGAGTCCACCCGGATCGTCGTCGCCTTCGGCAGCCGGTCGAACTCGGCCTGTACGGCGAGGAGATCGGCCAGCGTGGAGTCCATGCCCTCGGTCTCCAGCAGCAGCGAGACCTTCGACGGCATCAGGCCGAGACTGCCGGCCACCGCCTCGGCCTGCTTGCTGGTGAGCCCGTAGCCCAGGGCTGCCTTGACAGCGGCCTCGCGCGCCTTCTCCATCTGGGCGCGAGCGGCGGCCAGCGACTCGGGCAACGACTGGCCGTTCTGCTGGGCCAGGGCGTAGGCGGAGACGGAGGCGTCGGCGGCCGCGTCGCTGAGGGAGGTGAGGGACTGGTAGAGCTGCTGGCCGTTGCGGGTGGTGGTGTTCAGGGTGCCGTTGTTGTTCAGCAGCACCTTGCCGAAGCCGTCGGCCTTGTCGATGCCGTCCGCGAGGGCCTCGTTGACGTCGAGGATGGCGCTGTTGACGCGGGCCTCGGCGGCCTGGAGGGAGATACTGCCGCCGGAGAGTAGATCGAGGGCGTCCTTCAGAGCGCGGGTGCGGGTGTCGGCGTCCGCTGTCCTGTCCGCGAGCCGGCCGACCGCGTCCTTGAGCCGGTCGTACGCGCTCGCCCCGCCCTTGGTGTCGCTGCTGGCCTCGGCAAGGCGCTCGGCATTCCTGACCGATTCGGTCATCTCGCCCTTGACCGAGCCGAGCGCGTCGGCCGCCTGCTTGGCCCGCAGACCGGTCTCGGTATACGCCTTCGAGGCGCCGCCCTGCGTCGCGACCCATCTGGTGTGCGCCTCGGCGGTGGCGTTCAGCTCCGCTTGGAGGTCATCCAGCGACCGTCCCTGACCGAGGTAGACGTCGGTGAGCTCGGCCATGGAGACTCCGGCGCGCTCCATGACGGCGACGAGCTTCTCCTTGCCGTCGCTCACCTTGGTGTCCAGCAGCGTCTGTGCGGCCGCCCGGCGCACGTTGTCGTCGATGACGCCGCCCGACTCACGCAGCGCGTCCGTCAGCGCGCTCACCCGTTGCTCGTGCTCGGCTGCCGCGCGGGCGGCCTTCTGTTGCTGGGCGGCGAGGAGCCCGAGGACGGCCGTGGCGCCGACCAAGGCCGCACCCCATGGTCCGCCCATGAACGCCACCAGGCCCCGACCTGCACTCAGGAGACCGGACCCGGCTGCTCGGGCCACGCCGTTGAGCGTGCCGGCGAAGCCGGCCGTGGGTCCCTGGGCGCTGCGGAACGCCGCCGCCATCCGACCCACCACCGGAATCCGCGACTCCACCACGGCGAACGCCGCCCCGTACCGTGACAGCGATATCCCGGCCCGCGCGGCCAGGTGCTGCTGCAGCTGCATCTGCGCGCCGAAGCCCCGCCATGCGCCAGTCAGCCGACCGCTGACGGTCGAGGCGAGCCTGCCCAGCACCGGGGCCAGGCGCCGGGCGAGGAACATCGCGGCGATCGCCGTTTGCACCGGTCCGGGCAGCGCACCGAACGCGCGCACCAACGTCCCAACCACCTCACCGACCGGGACGAGGACGGTGGACAGCCCGGCGACTGCGGCCATGGCCAGGTCAGCGGTCGTGACGAGGAGTTCGAGGCTGGTGGCGGCCCCGCCGGACTCATCGCCCAGCAGGCCGAGCGCCGAAGCCACCGGCGCGGCGCCCTCCGCGGCGTTGCCGAGCACCTCGCCCAGCGTGCGAGCCGCATTGATGAGGAGGTTCAGACCGGCGGCCAGGCCCTGCTCGCCGAGGGCCTGCAGCGGGCCGAGGAGCCGCTCAGCCTCGTCGATCAGCTCGCCGAGGCCGCTGCGCGCGCTGTCCCTGAGTTCCGGGCCGTACAAGGTGGCCAGGTCGCGCCCGTACTCGATCGCCGTGACGAGATACGGCGTCGCACCGGACAGCCCGCGCGTCATCAGCCGGGCCACGTACTCCAGCCCCGGCGCCATCGCGTCGTACAACGCCAGCCCGGTCTGCCGCGTCTGCTTCCTCAGCAGCGTCATCGCACCCGCGAGTCCCTGCCCCCGCGCGGCGGTGATCTGCGCGGCCGCCCCGGTCTCCCGTACAGCGAGGTTGAGCGCGTCGAAGGACTCGGTGCCTTGGTGGGCCAGCGCGATGGCGCCCGACATGGCGGGCTTGCCCATCGACCTCTTCACCGCGGAGGTGAAGTCCTGTTGGGACATCTCGTGCTGGGCACGGGACAGTTCCTCGATGACGTACCGCAGGCCGCGGAAGTTGCCCTGCGCGTCCCACGCCTCAATGCCGAGTTCCTGAAGCCCGTCGCGCATCTGTTTGGTGGGCGCGGCGAGGTTGGCCATCATGCCGCGCAGCGCGGTGCCGGCGGTCTGACCGAGGATGCCGGCTTTGCCGAGCATGCCGACCGCGCTGGCCGCGTCCTCCATGCTCACGCCGAGGCCGGCGGCGACCGGACCGGCGTATCGCATCGCGTAGTAGATGTCGATGATGCCGCCGGAGGCGTTGTTCGCGGTGGCGGCCAGGATGTCGGAGGCGCGGGCGGCCTGGTCGGCTCCGAGGCCGAACTGGTCCATGATGTCGCCGAGGTAGCGGGCCGAGTCGGCGGCGTTCACCCCGGCCGCGGCGGCGAGCTGGAGGGAGGCGCGGGTGGCGGTGATGGCCTGGTCGGTGCGGAAGCCCGCCTTCGCCAGCTCCACCATCGCCTCGGCGGCATCCGCTGCGGTGGTCGTGGGCAGGGTGAGGTCGTTGCCGAGTTGGTTGGCCATCCAGGCGGCGCGCTGCATCTGCCCGGCCGTGGCGCCGGTCACCGCCTGGAAGACGTTCATCTGGCGTTGGTAGCGGTTGCCCTCCTCCACGAGCTGACCGGTGCCGAGGACGAGCGCGCCACCGGAAAGCAGCTTGGTGACGGCGCCGGCCTGGCGGCCGACGCCCCTGAGGGAGCGTTCGAGCGTGCCCGCGTCGTTGCCCGCGAGGCGCAGTCCACGGCCGGTCTGCCTGCCGTGCGCGCTGAGGGTGACGAGGTAGCGGCCGGTTGTACGGGCCTGCGTGCCGAGGGTGCCGAACTGCCGCGCGGTGCGTCGGCCGGAGGCGTCCAGTGTCGCGAGGCGCCGGTCGAGGTCGCGTGTGCGCAGCCCCAGGGCACGGGCGGCGTCAGCGGCCGAACGCAGGCCGGAGATGAGGTCGTGGGCCTGAGCGGTGAGCTGGACGGAGAGGTTGTACGTGGCCATGCCGACGGCTCACCGCCCATCCGCACGGCGTGCGCCACGGTTGCCGTCGGCGCTGCGGTGGAGTGCCTCGTACGCCTGCCGAGGCAGCAGCGCGACCTTGACCCCGTACCCGGCCCGCCCCTCGGGCACCAGGTCCCGCTCCTGGGCGATCAGCTCGCAGCCCGGGCAGCGCACGGTGTCCGTGACGTACGCGTGCCGGTGCCCGCCCTTGGCCGGATCCCACTCGTCGAGGCGCGTACGGCAGTCCGGGCACAGGGTGCGCTGCCGTTGCTGCCAAGCCAGGGCCTTGGTCCGGTCCAGGTCACTCCAGCGGCCGTCCCCGCCGAGGAACTGCGAGTGCGGGATGCCGTACTGCGCGCACAGCTCCAGCTCGGCCCGCAGCCGCGGGTCGGCCGTCAGCCTTTTCCCAGGTCGGCCCGGTCAGCGCGGGCCTCCTGCTGCACCTCCCAGGCTGCCTCCCACAGGGCGTTCGCGTCCGGCGCTGACCACGCGTCCCGGAGTTCGCGGGCCTCGGCCTCGGTCATGCCGTCGGCGGACGAGGCGGCGATGAGAGCGGCCGGGAAGGTGTCGGGGTTGAATGCCGCGCCGTCGGCGGCCTGCTCGTCGGTCGGGGGATGCGCGTGGAGGAGCTCCTCGATGACCGGCCGCGGCAGAGCACGGAAGGTGAGGTAGACCGACGCCGCCTGCAGGGCCTCGGCCGCAGCCTCGTACCGCCTGGACGCCTCCACGGCCCGCTCGGCGAAGACGCCGTTGTCCGTGTCGCTCTCGGCCAGGATTCGCGCGCGGTCGGCGGCCCGCTTGGCCTCGTCGTACTCTGCCCGCAGCGCTGCGTCGTCGCAGATCTGCAGAACGCGCTCTGGCAGCGAGCGGCGGCGCAGCCGCTCCATCTTCTTCTCCCAGGTCGTCTCCTGGGACTTCGGGGCGGCCATCACGCGGCACTCTTACTGGTGGTCGTTCCGGACGCAGCCGCCGGCACGGGGGCGTCGAGCATCGGCGGGGATGTGATGGTGAAGACGCCCTGGAACTTCGCGGCCTCGTTGCCCGCGCTGTACTGCGCCGTGCGGGACGCGACCTGCACGGGGAACGTGTCCATCGACTTCGAGCCGGGGATGTCGCCCTTGCGCAGGAACACCACGTACCCGGTCGCGCCCTTCGGGAGCAGCGTCTCCATGTCGTCCTTGAACTGGTCCTCGTAGAAGGTGAGCGAGGAGTTGTCGGCTTTGTCGTTGCCGGGGATGGACGCGGTGAACGTCGTCGCCATGTCCGGCGTCTCGATCGCCTCGTTCGTCAGCGACCAGCCCTCGACGTCGCTGATCGCCTCGGTCAGGTCGGTGGCGTTCGGGGCCGAGATCTCCGTACGGGTCGGGATCAGGTTGTCGGCGGCGATGTCCTTCAGCCAGAAGATCTTGGTGATGCCGCGCCGCATGAAGCGCTGTTGAGTCACGGGCCACTCCCACACACAAGAGGGGTTGCGCCGGGCTCGACGGCCGGGCGTCCGCGTGGCTCCGCGGTGAGAGGAAGTCGTTCAGGCGGCGGGTGTCACGGTGATCGTGAACCGCTGCACGTAGGTAACGATACTGCCCTGCGAGCCGTCAACCGGCTCTCCGTCGGCGTCGTGCGTCAACTCCCGGTCGATGACGCGCAGTCCGGGGACCGTGATGTCCGTACGCCAGCCGCTCGTCGTGCGGTCGAAGAGCGCGGCGCGGACCCTGTCGCCGAGCCACTGCACCTGGTCGGCTCGTTCGCCGACGCTGGTGGTCTGGTACGTCCAGGTTGCGTCCGCGTGCCAGTCGGCGAAGGGCGGTCCGGAGAACTCGCCGGGGAGGCTGTCGAGGATCAGGTACGGGAACGCTGCGGGCTTGCCGTCGGACGCTCGCGGCAGGACGGTAAGTCCGCAGAGCCGCCCGGTGCCGGCGGTGAGCACGTCGACGAGGGCCCGCGTGAGCGGCAGCCGAGGCGGGCTCATCGGGGGAGCACCCCCTTACGCAGGGCCTCCAGGTATCCGGGCTCGGTCTGGCGGTAGGCGGGTTCGATGTGCGGGTAGGGCGGCTGGCGGTACTGACGGCCCAACCGGTCGACGCCGACGAAGCCGTACTCCAGTCGGCGCGACTGCGGAGCGTCTGTGAACACCACGGCGCTCACCCGGCCTCCGGCCGTGGTGACCTTGACCTCCCAGGACGCCCGGTACTGCCCGGTGATGACGTTCGGCCCCGGGCGCCCGGAGGCGTTCTTCTGGATGCGGACGCGGAGCAGCATGGCGTGATGACGGGTGATGGTCCGCGTACGGGCTCGGACAGCCGGACCCAGCCGGGTGAGGGCCGCGGCCAGTTCGACGGGATCCCGGAAGGAGGCCGCTTCGGGATGGGCGTTGGGGTGCGGGTTGAGGCTTGGCATGGCCGAGCCTATGGCCCGCTCACTCCAGTCCGTTCTTTCGGCACCATGTCTCGATGTCGTGGCCCCCGGCCTCGAGGATCTGCCGCCAGTGGGCGTCAGCGGTGATGGCTTCCAGGACCGTCGGGTGAATGTCGAAGACCTTGTCCAACCCGGTGATGCGGAAGATCCGGATGATTCGATCGGAGCTGATGACGAGGCGGAGCGACCCCTCCTGCGTCCGCACCCGCTTCTTAGCCCCTACGAGGGCCCCCAAGCCGGTCGAGTCCAGGAACTCCACCTCACGCATGTCGATGATGAGGTGCAGGACGCCCCTGTTGAGGAGCTCGATCACTTCCTCACGCATCTTTGGTGCGGTGTATACGTCGATCTCGCCACCGACGCGCAGAACGGCAGCGCCGCCTCCCGCGTCCATGGACTCCAAGTGAAAGTTCTGCACTTCAACCTCCGATGCTGCAGGCTGACCCGGCGGCCGTATCGACGACTTGTCATGGATCGTCCTGTCGATCACAGGTCGTCTGTCATTGCATAAGTTGACAATGAAACTCTTGCAATGACAGTAAGAGGGCTCGCCTGCTGCTGTCAATGCTGGATGTAATGTGTCATTCTAGAGAATGACACTTAGGGGTGAGTGTGAGAGTCGAGGAAGCCGTCGGACGCCAGATCGCACGCCTTCGGGAAGCCAGGCGGATGTCACTCGCCGAGCTGGGCGAGGCATTGGGTCGGTATCTGGGCAAGCCGTGGAGCCGTCAGGCCGTGCATCAGGCCGAACGCGGCCGTCGCGCGTTCACGGCCACCGAGCTGACGGCCATCGCCCTGGCCCTCGACACATCGATCCCGGCCCTCTTCGTCGCCGATACGGGTAAGGAACCGATCGAGATGCCCGGCAGGACGGTCCCGCCCGAGGAGTACCGGGCGGTCCTCCTGCATGCGGACAAGGACACGCCTCTGGACGGCGTCGAGGAACTGATCGTGGCTCTGCACGACATCGAAGAGGTGCTGTCCAGGCCCACACTGGTCCGCCTGGCGAAGATCGGACGGGTGGCGGAGCAGGTCGCGCAGGGAACACACCACCCGTGACTCGGCGACGCCGCCATGGGTCCGCCCGCGGCTACTCGGCAAGATCCAGTCGTAGCACGCGGACAACGGAGTACGTGCCGACGCCGACGTCAGCCACGCGGAACCACCGACCGACGAGCTGCGGATCGCGCACAGAGCGGGAAACGCTCAGCACGTCGTCGACCGCCGCCGGCGGTGCGGTGAGAGGCAACAGCGCCTGATAAGCGGTCGGAGTGGGCAGCGCGGCGACCGCCCCATCCAGGGGTGGCACGAAGGAGAGCTGTCCTGTGCGCACGACCGCGCCGGGGCCTTCCCACAGCGGAGCCGCTGTCCCGTCGCCAGGCTTCAACTCCCCGGTGACCTCATCGAGTTTCTTACCAGAAGTACCGTCCACATGGCGCCACAGCCGGAGTTCGTCGTCGAGGAGCTTCTCCACCGCCCGGCGCACACCCGTAAGATCAAGAGCCACGAGCCCACTCCACCAACTGCCGCAGCACCGCCGCAGTGCCGCCGCCTGGCACGTTCTCCAGATCCATGCGGGCCAGTGCGGCGCGCTCCACCTCCAACGGGTCGAGCGCCTCCAAGAACGCCGCAGCGGCAGGGCCAGGATCGGGAGCCGCCCCGACCTCGACTCGTGCGAGCAGATCAAGCTCAGCCGGCCACGACTCGGTCGGCCTCAAGTGCAGTACGACGCGGGGTAGATCGTGCGGAGCGGTGTGCAGATCCACGGAGGCGACGTGCTCGCTCACGTCGCGCCCGTCGACGGCAACGGCATAGGAACGCCCGTCGAAGTGCAGCTGGAAACGGTTCGGTGTCGTCACCGGCGGAGCCTAATAGGCGGCTACCGTGCCGCGCCCCTCAAGTTTCCGAGGTACCGCACGGAGCCTCCGCGCAATGTCAGTGGTGTGACCTATCGTTCGAGCCATGGCACTCACGGACATCACCGCTTCAGCAGTCATGCAGGCAATCGAGGAGTTCGACAGACGGGGCCGCGACGCCTTTCTGGAGGCTCACGGCTTCGGGCGCGCCCACCGCTATCTCCTGGAGCACAACGGCAAGTTCTACGACTCCAAGGCGATCGTGGGCGTCGCCCATGGATATCTCCCAGGGCAGGAGGTGCTGGAGTCCAGCCAGTTCTCCGGCGGAGAAGGCCATGCGGTCTCTGCGCTCCGTGAACTGGGTTTCTCCGTGGTCGACGCAGATGCGGATGGGTCCTGAGAGTGCGGGATGTGGCGTTCTGTCGGTCTTGTCATCGCTCGATGGTGTGACGTTGGGGCATCACTGCCGGTCAGGAGGTCAGGGTTCGCTCTGGTTATGGCATGAGCATGCGCAAGCCGTTACCCGAGATGAGCAATGGAAGCTCGTCGAACCCGTGATCACGGCAGAAGGCCCGGCATCCGTCAGCCAGCGGGCATCAGGGGAAGTATGCGATGCGGGAGATCGAACGCGATCCTCTACCGGAACCGCACGGGTTGTCAGTGGGAGTTCCTGCCCCATGACATGCCCCCGCCCGGAGCGGTGAAGTACTACTTCTACCTCTGGCGTGACGAGGGCACCGACCAGGACGTTCACGACCTGCTGCGCTGGCAGTTGCGGGAGAAGCGGAAGCGATTAGCCGACCCGGGCCTGGTGGTCCTGGACACGCAGAGCGTCCACGCTTCCGTCGGAGTCCCGGCCGCGACGACGGGCCGGGATACCGCGAAAAGGGTGCCAGGCCGGAAGGGATGCCTGGCCGTAGACGTGTTGGGTCTCGTCATCGACTGCGTCGTCCTGCCCACCTCCGCGCACGAGAACACCGCCGGCATCGCCCTGCTGGACGGTGTCGCCGGGCAGTGCGACACGGTGACCAAGGCGCTGGTCGACCAGGGCTTCAAGGAGAAGGTCGTCGAGCACAGCAAGAACGTGGGCATCGACTCGTCGAGCGCAACCCCGCCGACCAGAGCTTCGTTGTGCAGGCCAGGCGGTGGATCGCGGAACAGGTGAACGGGATTCTGATGTTCTACCGGCGTCTCGTACGCGACTACGAACACCGGCCCGCCTCCTCCCGCTCCGCGTCCTGTGGGCGATGACTTCCGTCATGGCCCGTCGCCTCACCGGCGCCACCCTCCCCTCCTGGAGGACTGCATGAGCGAGAACCCGCAGATCGCAGTGGTGCTGGAATACGTGGAGACGCGTGAGCGGGAACTGGCGGACCAGGTGGCACACCTCCGGGTCCGCATCGAGGAACTCGCCGCTCAGCTCGGCGAGTTGGACGCGAAATGCGAGAACCTGCGCGTTACCCACAAGACGCTCCTGGCGCTGCCCGCCCCTGCTCCCGCCGAAGATCCGGACCGTCCCGCGATGCCTGACCACCTCGCCTACCAGCAGATTCTCGCTGCGTTCACCGCCCGGGCAGCCGATGCGGGCCCGCGCCCTGTGCCAGGCGCTCGACCTGCCGATCGTCCCGAAGAACACCGAGGGCATCCGCTCCAAGCTGAAGCGCCTGGTCGCCAGAGGCATCCTCACCGAACCGGAACCCGGCCTGTTCGTCCCGCCCGGCACCTGAACGGCACCGCGCCTCGATGGCCAGCAGCCTCACTCAAGCTCAACCACGAAAAGGACAACTACTCACGTTCCGCACTCTCAAAACTAGGGAGTTTCGTCACGACGAAACTCCCCTCGGAGTGATCAAGTGGGCGAAATGTCCACTTGCTCTGTCGGATTCAGACAGAACCTGACTGCGTTTCCTGTCGCTCTCCACATCCGGTGATCTGACTGAAAGTTGAGAGGGTGTTAGTCACGATACAGAGCGTCAGAAGGAGGTGATACCTCTGACGGGTAAGGGTTTTTGGCAGACGGTCCAGAAGGCGATCGAACGTGACAACTGGACCGTCCGCTTCATCGCGATCCTACTCACGATAGGCATGATGACCTTGGTCGCCGCACTGGCTTGGCGCGCCTGAGTGACGTAGGTCATCTGACAGGTGGGCTTTCGACGAAGCTCACCTGTCAGCCGTTCGTTCAATTTACACAATCGAGCAGGCTTCGCCGTTGTCCGCACTCCACAGAATCCAAGGGTGTTGATTGGTGATAGCTGCATGAAATCAGATGTTCAGTAAGGCTTCATGACAGAGGTCGCAGGAGGTGGATGGTGACTACTGGTTCAGAACGGGCGCTTGAGCCGGGGGATGGTTGTGAGTCTTGCGGTGCTCCAATCTCTTACTCTGGAAGAGGGCGCCGTCCCCGCTACTGCTCGAAAGCCTGCCGTCAGCGAGCGCATGTCATTCGTTCCGGGCGAGCTCAGCTCGATGACGGCGGCATGACGAGGCTGCCAGCCTACCTTCGTCCTGCTCTCCGCGGTGTGCTCCAGAGGGCGCTTCACCGACATGACGAGAGTGGGCAGGCAAAGGGGATGACGCCTGGAGACTACAAGCAGTTCGAGGAGGAGCTGGAGGAGCTGATCAGGCGTGCGATCCTCGGGATGCACGTCAAGCAGGAAGGCCTCCAGCGATTGGGGGTCGACGGGCGCCCGTGGCGCTTGGCGTTTCAGGAAGTCGATCGACAAGTGCAAGCTGGTGAACTGACACTTGACGACCGTGAGGTACTGGTCACGGATCTGGAAGCACTGCTAGAAAGCGTAAAGGGCCGTCAGTTCGAGCTGCCCCAGTACAACACTTCACTTGCTTCCATCCACGGGCAGTAGGGCTCTGCAGAGCCCTTCACGCCGCGCCTCCCGTGATCGATACCCTGGACAAACGCTGTGAATGACTCCGCGGCAATGATCAGCGCAGCCCCCTGGGGATCCTTGCTGTCGCGGATCGCGACTCCGGTGCACTCCACATCCGTGAGATCGGCGATCTCCACGCAGTCGTTCGCACCCCCGCTGTAAGAGCTCTTCCGCCACCGCGCGTCCGAGAGGTCGACGCCGTGCGGGAGGCTGTGCGGAACGGTCGTGCGGGGCTTGCTCACCGGTCGAGCTCCTTGCTGATCTGTGCGATGCGGGTGCGGGTCTCCGACGGTCCGAGGGCGCAGGCCCTCAACTGGTCGAAGATCTCGGTGTAGTTGTCCACGTCCTCCGCGGACTCCAGGTACACGGAGTTCTTGGGATTCTCCAGCCACACCAGATTCGGCGTGGGGTCGGGAAAGGTCAGGATGACGAAGGGACCGTACAGTCCGGGATGCGCTCCGAGTGAGAAGGGCAGCACCTGCACGGTGATGTTCGGCTGTTCGCTCGCCTCCACCAGCTTGCGCATCTGGTCTCGCATCACCTCGGTCGAACCGACCGTCCTGCGGAGCACGGCCTCGTCGAGGATCGCCCAGAGCTTGGCGGGCTGCTCGCCGCCCAGGCGGCTGTTCTGCCGCTCCATGCGGACCTTGACCAGGGACTCGACCTGCGGCGGGGACAGGTCCATCCGCATCTGGGAGATCACGGCACGCGCGTAGTCCTCGGTCTGGAGCAGGCCGGGGACCAGCATCGGTTGGTAGCTGGCGAGGTACGTCGCGCCGGCTTCCAACGCGAGGTAGCCGTCGTAGCGGGTCGCGGTCAGCACTGTTGAGTACTTCCGCCACCAGGGCTTCTGCTGCTCCTTGTCCGCCCGGACGAGGTCGAGTACATCGGCGCGCTGTGCCTCGTCCTCGACGCCGTACAGGTCCAGCAGGGCCCGCACGAGGATCGGCGTTGTGCCCCGCTCGCCGTTTTCGATGCGGCTCAGCGACCCCTGGTTGACCTCGAGAGGCTCGGCGACCTCGGTGAGGGTGAGTCCGGCCGCTTCACGCAACTCTTTCAGGCGGGCGGCGAGTTGTCGGCGGTACACGGACTGAGGGACCAGGCTCCTCTTCAAGGCCATGCCGGAAGTCTCTCCGCACAGCCGCCGTCTCTACAACCCAAGCGAGTCAACTTCGCAAGACATATTGCCTAGTTCATAGTGACGTCGGCATGCTGTCTGGGTCACAGCGCGCGCCCTCACCGCGTGTGCTGCAGCCGACCGATGGGCATCACGCCCTTCTCGCCATCGGCGTACGCCTCCGTGTCGGCTCCGCTCGCCGCACCAGGAGGGTGTGCCATGCCCCGGACGACGCTGTTCCGTCATCTGCTTCAACGACGGCATCTGACGACGTACGAAGCCTTCTCCCGGCAATTCGAGCGAGCCGCTGCCAGACTGGCGGACCTTGACGAGGATCCTCGTCTGGCGTCAGTCTGCATCTCGTCCCGCCAGTTCGATCGGTGGTACGGCGGGGAGTTACAGACGCTACCTCGCGGGGACGCCTGCCGCGTGCTGGAGCACATGCTGGGGAGATCCGCGTCCGAGCTGTTCTCCGATCCGGACGACCACAACCGCGGCGGCGACAGCGGGAGTCGCGGCGAGGAGTCCCGGACGCCCCGTCCTGAGTTCCAGAAGGCACAGGGCGGCTCTCCCTCGCGCGCTGACGACGAGAACCCGCTGGACATCATCTCCCGCACCCAGCAGCTCACCACCAGCAACGCCGACGAAACGACGCTGGCCTTCCTCGGTTCCTCCCTGGAAGGCGTCACGGCTCGCTACGAATTGGACGGACCGTACGTCCTCCGACCTCAGACCCGCCACCTACGGCAGCTCGCACACACCCTCCTCGACGGCCGCCAGCCGCCCCGCGCGCGCCGCGAACTGTTCCGCCTCGCCGCCCGTGCCTCCGGTCTGCTCGGCTACATGGCGGTGAACATGGGCGACTTCGCGCTCGCCGAGGCGTACTGCACAGAGACTCGCGAGCTCAGCCGCGAGATCGACGACTCGGAAACCGAGCTGTGGGCCAGCGGTACGCGCTCGTTCAGTCTCTACTACACGGGGCGGTACGCCGATGCCGACGCCTGCGCCGCTGCAGCCGTGGAGCGCGCACCACGTAGCTCCCAATCCATCCGGCTCCTCGCCAACGGGCGCGCCCGTGCGCTCGCGAAGATGGGGCGGCGGCAGGCGGCAGCCCGTACCATCGGGCAGGCGCTTGAGCTGTCGGAACTGCACGACGTCCCGGCCGGCATCACTGCCTGCATCTCCTTCGAGCCGTACGGACACGCCAGAACCCTGGCGAACGCGGTCACCGCCCACGTGTCGCTCGGCAATGTCGATCAAGTGCTGAGCGATGCCCAGCAGATCGACGATCTCGTCGAGCACTCCGACTCGGCGTGGAGCCGCTCGCTGGTGCGGCTCGACGTGTCCGCGGCCCTGCTGCAGCAGCCGTCCCCGGATCTCGATCACGCGATGTCGCTGGGCAGAGAAGCCCTCGTCCTGTGCGGCGACGCGCCGATCAGATCGGTGTGGCAACGCGCTCGGGACCTGTACGAGCAGGCCGGTCGATGGCGGAACCAGCCGAGCGTGCGCGAATATGGCGATGAGCTCCGGACCTGGAGCTCCCAGCCAGCAGCCCTGGCCATGTCGTCCTCGCAATCCAGGGCAGTGTGATGCCGAAGGAGCGCACAGCGTGCCCCTGCTCAGCGTCGATCCCGCCGCGTTTCCCGCCGAGCCTCCCGTTGATCTGGACGACCTCGCGTGCATCGCGGCCCACGACTGGGCGGCGTTCAACGAGCTGGAGGACATGACCGACCACTGGTCAAGGCCCGGCTGGCCCGACGGTGCCAGGGCGTACTACTGGATGCTGACCTTCCCCGACGCACCGGCGCTCGCCGACCTCGCCGTGACGTGTCAGAAGGAGCTGGCTCCGCTCGGCCTCGACCCCGTGCCGGCGGCGGACGGATTGCACATCACGCTCGCGCGAGTCGGGGGGCGGGATGACGTCACCTCGCGGCAGTTGAGCACGCTGTCCCGGACCACAGCACGTGAACTGCCCGATGCCTTCACCCTGCGTGCCATGCCACTCGCCGGTTCCCGAGGCGCCGTGCGCTTCTCGGTCGGTCCGTGGGGACCGCTCGTACGTCTGCACGCGGCCCTGTTGCACGCCGGCCGGAGTGAGGGAATCCCGTTCAAGAAGCCGACGGCGGTCTTCCGCCCTCATCTCAGCATCGCCTACAACAACCGGCGACGCCCGGCCGCCCCGGTCACGGCCGCCGTCGCGTCACTCCGGTCTCTGCCGGCCGTCGACATCGAGATCGCGTGCGTACAGCTCGTGGAGCTACGCCGCGATGACGCCGTGTACCGGTGGAACGTCCTGGAGAGCCTCCCGCTCACGGCAGTTGATCTCGTGGGACACGTGGGGGAGTAGCCCTACTCGGCCAGCAGGCCGATCTCAGCGACCACGGCCTTACCACCCAGGGTCGGCCAGACGAGCCACCTGGTCGTCAGCGCATCGACAAGGTGGAGACCTCGGCCGTCCTCGTGGAGTTCGGGGGACGTCGTGTCGTTGTGTGGACATCCTCGGACGGCGTCGGCGTCCCTTCCGCCGTCGTGGACCCACAGCACCGCCGTGTCCTCGTAGATGTCGAGTTCCATACGCGCGGGCCCACTGCGCGTATGCCGCAGCGCATTGGTGACCAGCTCGACGGCGACCAGCACCGCGTCATCGACCCGTGAGTCGGGAGCACGACCGCGCAGAGCTTCGCGCACCTGTTCGCGGGTGAGTACCAGCGGATCGTCGACGTCGCTCAGGGGCACCCGCCGGTGCACGACCTGACCGTCCGCGAATTCGTGCTTGGTGACACTGCCTGATCGGAACACCTTCATGTCTCGTTCCCGGTAGTCGCCGGTGGGCCTCACCAGCCTCGGGACGTCCAGGGCGCCTCGGTATGCCGCGGCCACGCCGTTTCCCCGCCTTCTGCCAGCGCCGCGATGGCGGCCGAACGGCGGAACAACGGCGTATCCCCGCGCCGCTCGCCCGGCGATCGTCTTCGTGGGCCGTTTCCACCCGTATGGGCCCCGCCCAGGTCGCTCGCCCGTGCCGCGACGAAAGCGGCCCGTCGAACCCCGCGTCGGTCGATCAGTCACTCCCCACCGGCCGGCGCGGGACCCAATCTGCCCGTTCACTTCCAGGAGGTCACGTGTGACCAGCAAGCACCTGCTCACGGCGAGCGCATCTCCTCCTGAGCTGATGCTCTTCGATCTGGACGGCGTCCTGTTCGACTCTCTGCCCGTGATGCGGTCCGCCTGGGAAACCCTCCAGGCAGAGCACGGAATCCAGGTCCCCTTCGAGTCGTACGCCCGGCACCTCGGCAGGCCCTTCGCGGACATCCTGACGCTGCTCGGCCTGGGCAACGACGCCGAAAGGCTCGTCGAGACGTACAACAGCGCGGCCACCCGTTTCGCCCATCTCGCGCGGCCGTTCACCGGAGTCGACGAGGCTCTGCGAGACATCACGGCGGCCGGCTGCCGACTCGGAGTCGTGACGTCGAAGTCCTCCGCCCGCGCGGTGACGATGCTGAACCGCCTCGACTCCCCGTTCTCCGTCCTGCGCACTCCGGATCACGGCCGCGGCAAGCCTTCCCCCGACACCTTGCTGCTGGCACTCGTCGACACGAGGACCGATCCCGGGAACGCCCTGTACGTCGGTGACATGGCCGTTGACCAGGAGGCCGCTTGCCGAGCCGGCGTGCGGTACGTACACGCCGGGTGGGGGTACGGCTCGCCCACGGAGCCGCTGCCGTACCTCCTCAACAAGCCCGCCGAACTGGTCGGCCTGGTCCGCAGGGAGCGGGAGGCGGGCTCGGCATGAGCGGGGACACACTGGACCGCGACGTAGACGCGCTGATGCTCGCTCTGACGGAGGCGTACGGTGCCGCTGCGGTCACCCCTGGCGGAGTGAGTTGGCTCCGGGTGCACCACGTCCCGGTCCGCCGGCTGATCACTCGCCTCGTGAGGCGCCTGTGGGTGACCGGGGAGTCCGTGCCACCCGCCGACGGGCCCGAGTCCTTCGTCGTGGGCCGTGACAGCGCCGCGATCGGCTACGTCTCGTACGACGTGACCGACGCGGGTGTCGCATACGTGCTGGGGCGTCAGCATGAGGAGCCACAGCCCGCGCCGCGGAACCCTCACCCCGAGGACGCGGAACCGCCGTCACACATCTCGAACACGCCGGTGTGCGCGACCTCCTGGTCGTCCCGGCACGCCGCAACCCTGGTCCCGGTGCTCGTCGAACTGGCGCGCCGGGGGGTCTCCAGCACGGTCGTGGACGCGTCGACCGAGCCGGAGCAACGCTTCCCCGAGCCGCTGGCACCAGGCATCACCGTGCTGCGGCTTCCCGACTCGATCTTCGCCCGTGAAGGCGAGCCACCGCTTCCGTGGGGTGCCTCGCTCTCGGACGGCTCGTGCGCGACGGTCGGCGGGCACGAAATCCACCTCGGCCGTCTGGCCCGACTCGCCTCGTACGTGCTCGTGTGCAGCGCCGGATGTACCCAGCCGTCCTGGGCGGCGGTCCTCGGAGCCGAGCAGTGGCTTGACGGAGTTCTCGCCCGGCTCCGGCCCGGCGTACTGCTGTGCAGCAACGACACCAGCCCGCTCGGCATCCTGGCCGTCGACACGGCCGAACGCCGGGGTGCGGAGACCGTGTACGTCCAGCACGGCGCCTGGATCGGGTCGCAGGTCGGATGGCGGGCACAGCACTGCCGCCACATCGCCGTCATGGGTGCACGCGACGTGCGTGTCGCGCACGCCTGGACGCGCCGCGCCGACGCCCGTACGCACATTGTCGGGCAGCCCCGCTTCGATGCTCTCGTCGGCGTCGACCGAGCCCGGCACAGCGCGTACCTGTGGGGCCTGCTGACGGAACAGGAGGGCGCCGGGCCATCGAGGATCGCGGTCTGGTCCTGCCAGCCGTTCAGCGAACAGCGGCTCGCCGGGCAGTTCGACGTGATCGCCGAAGGGCTTCGAAGCACATCTCACCGTTGGGGGCTGGTCATTGCTCCGCATCCCGCGCAGAGCCTGTCCGCCTTCACCCCGCTCCTCGACTCGGCCAAGGACATCACGGTCGCAGTGGCCGCCCCGGAGGTGGGCGCCCGCGGCTGCCTGGCCGGCGCGGACGCACTGATCAGCGCGTCGTCCACCTGCGGCATCGAGGCATTGCTGCTCGACATCCCCGTGCTGGAACTGACCCTGCCCGCCACCCCCACCCTCGAACTCGCCGAGTACGGAGCCGCGCAGCGCTGTTCCTCCGGCGCCGAGATCACCGTCGCCCTCTCGCGCATCGACCGGACGCCGGCCACCGTCCGGATCCCCGACGCGGCCAGGGAGTCGATCTGCCACTGGGACGGTCACAGCGCCGCCGCCGTAGCCGACCTGGTCGTCAGAGCACTGGCCGAGAGCAGCGCCTCATGACGCGGCAATGCATACCGGAACAGACCACCGATGACCATGAGCCCCCACCCCGGACCCGCAACAGAAAGGGCGGACCAGTGACCATCTCGTTCGAGGGCGACAGCGCCTCCTGGCTCTTCGCCGAGGCCGTACGCGAGACCGCCGACCGAGGACGCCAGGTCAGCCCCCGATCCATGCCGACCCGGGAACTCCTCGGCGTACACCTCGTCCTGACCAGGCCGCGTGCCCGGCTGCTGCACCTGCCGCCGGCCCGGATCCTCAACCCCGCCTTCGCCATCGCCGAAACCGTCTGGCACCTGCTCGGCACGGACGCGCCCTGGATCTTCGACTACAACGGCCAGTTGCGTCAGTACGCGGACGACGGGGTGCTGCGCGGCGCGTACGGCCCGAGGATGCGCCGCTGGGGCGGCCACCTCGACCAACTCGCGCAGGTGGTCGAGACCCTCCGCCAGGACCCCGACTCACGACGTGCGGTGATCCAGCTGTACGACCCGGCCCGTGACGCCTCGGGCCACCGCGACGTGCCCTGCACGCTCGGCTTCCGCTTCCAACTGCGCCAGGGGCGGCTGCACATGTCGACCACGATGCGCAGTCAGGACGTGTGGGTGGGGTTCCCGTACGACCTGTTCTTCGCCACCGTGCTGCAGGAACTGGTCGCGGGGTGGTTGGGCGCCGAGCTCGGCGAGTACCACCACCACGTCGACTCGCTGCACCTCTACGAACGAGACGTCTCCGCCGCCGTGGCACTTCCGCTCACCCAGACCGGCTCGGACACCGAGATGCCCGAACTCGCCACCCCTTGGGAGGACTTCGACGAGCTCCTCGGCCAGGTCCGGCGAGGCGGGACCCTGGCCGGACGGACGGCCTGGGGCCAGATGGCGGCGGCGATGCACAGCTACCGACTGTGGAAGGGCGGTGAGCTGGAGCGTGCGGAGTCCGTCGCCCGGGAGGTGCCGGGACCGCTCGGTACCGCGTTGGTCGACTGGTACGCCCATCTGCGCGCCCGCAGGAACCAGCGCCTCGCAACCGCCGGGGCGGGCCGATGAACGCCGTGCTCGGTCTCTGCTCGTACACCCATGACTCGTCGGCCGCACTGATCGTCGACGGCCGTCTCGTCGGCTTCGTCGAGGAGGAACGGCTCTGCCAGGTGAAGCACACCAAGGCGTACCCGGAACTCGCCGTCGACTGGCTGCTGCGGGAGGCCGGACTCCGACCGGAGGAGATCGACGCGGTCGCGTACAACTTCTCAGCCGGGCACTACTTGCGGGCGATGCCGCGTACCGCAGCACTCCTGCTCTCCCGGGACACGCGCGGCCGGGCACTCCCGCGCGCCCTGGGCTTCACCACGGTCGCACTGCGCACGATGGCGCGCCGGAAGGCTCTGGCCGGGAAGTTCCCGCGCGCCCGGCTCCGCACGCTTGTCCACCACAAGGCCCACCAGATGTACGCCTTCGCAGCCTCCGGCTTCGAGGAGGCGGCCGTCCTGGTGGTGGACAGCCTCGGCGAGACCCAGACCACGACCATCGCGCACGGCCGGCAACCGCAGCGCGGTCGCCCCGCGCTGCGCTCCCTCCACGCGATCGACGACCCGGCATCGCTGGGCTACATGTACGGCGCGGTCACCATGCACCTCGGCTGGCGGCGCGGTGACGAGGAGGGCACGGTGATGGCGCTGGCCGCGCTCGGAGACCCGGCCCGTTTCCGTCCCTTGTTCGCGCGAGCCGTACGGACGACGCACAGCGGCTTCGTCGTCGCCCCGGACTTGTTCCCGCCAAGGACCCTGCGGAGTGGAGCGGCCCGTGTGACACCGCGGTTCGTCGCGGCGACGTGTCCTCCCCGCCGGTCGGATGAGCCGGTCGAGCAGGTCCACCGGGATCTGGCCGCCGCGCTCCAGGAGCGCACGGAGGCAGTACTCCTTCATCTCGCCCGTCTGGCAAGGCAGTCGACCAGCTCCTCTCGCCTCTGCGTGGGCGGCGGAGTGGCGGCCAACTGCGTCGGTATCGGGCGGATAGTCGAGGAGGGCGTCTTCGAGGAGGTCTTCGTACCACCTGCGCCGGGTGACTCCGGAACGGCCATCGGTGCCGCAGCGGCCGTACACCTGGCCAGCGCTCCACAGCCATTGGCGGGTGTAGAGGGCGCGTGCTACCTCGGCCCTTCCTGGCCGCCCCCGGTCGTCGCCTGGACCCATAGGCCGAGGCTCCAGGTGGAGCACCTCGGCTCCGACCGGGCGGAGTTCCTCGCCGACCGGCTTGCGGAGGGACAGATCGTCGGGCTCTTCCAGGGGCGAGTGGAAGCAGGCCCTCGGGCACTCGGCAACCGCTCCATCCTGGCGTCGCCGCTGAGCCGGGGCGTCGTGGAGCGGCTGAACGCGACGGTGAAGTTCCGCGAACCGTTCCGCCCCTTCGCGCCGGTCGTTCCGGAGGAGCGCGCGGCCGAGTACTTCACGCTCGGCCAGGCCGCACCGTTCATGTCGATGGCGTCGCGAGTCACGGCGAAGGCCCGCGAACAGATCCCGGCGATCGTGCACGCCAACGGCACCGCCCGCGTACAGACGGTCAGGCCCGACGAGAATCCGCTGCTGCACTCCGTACTGGACGCCTTCGCCCGGCGCACCGGCGTACCCGTGCTGATCAACACATCCCTCAACGTCAAGGGCAAGCCGATCTGCGGCACGCCGGACATGGCCCTGGACTGCCTGATCGAGTCCGGGCTCGACGGACTCCTCCTCGAGGACTGGTGGATGGCGAAGTGAGGATCGGCTACAGCTTCTGGGGTTTCCTCGGCCCCGGCATCACCGACACTCCCGACGGCGGACGCAGCCACCGCCGCCCCCTCATCGACGCGCTCGACGCCTCCGGCCACCGGATCGTCTTCCTCCAGCCGGACCGCGACCGCCTCGAAGCGAACGACCCACTCGGCTACGACTTCGACGCCGGGTTCCCCGAGATCGACGCCCTGTTCCTGGAGTGGCGCTGGCCGATCCCCGGCCGGAACACCACGGAGTGCGGCACCCCCGACCACACCTGCGACCTGCACCGCCAGGACGAACTCCTTAGCCACTACACGACGACCCACCGGATCCCCACGGTCATCTGGGACAAGGACCGCCGGCTCCCGGCCGACTCCGCATGGCGGCACCATCCCGGGGCCACCGTCTGCGAGGCGGCCCTGACCCCCTCACCCGGAGCCACCTCGCTGCTCTTCCCGGCCGCCGACGAGTGGCTCGACAGCGCCGACCCCAACGAGCTGGCCCGCGAGGATCGCCCCATCTCCCTCGCGTACGTCGGCAACCAGTACGACCGGGACGAGCCGTTCGACCGCTACTTCGCCCCGGCTGCCAAGCACGTGTCGCACGCCGTGGCGGGCAAGTGGCAGAACACCGCACGCTGGCCCCACCTCACCCTCCTCGGCCGCCTCGCCTTCCACGACGCGATGGCGCTCTACGAGAGATCACTGGCCACCGTCCTGCTCCTGCCCCGGCGCTACGCCCGAGCCGGGCAGATGACCCAGCGGATCTTCGAGGCGGTCCTGTCCGGCTGCCTGCCGCTCTGCCCCACGGAGATGCGTCACGCCGAGCGCTTCGTCCCGGCCCCGCTCCTCGTACGCAACGGCGCGGACGTCATGCGCACGCTGCACTGGCTCCGCACCGGCACCGACACCGAGACCCGCGCCCGCCTGCTCGCGGACTGCGTGTCCCGCCTCGAACCATTCCGTCTGAGCAGGCAGATCCAGGTGCTCAACGGCCTCCTGGACCCCCTCGCACGCGCCCTCACCGGAGCGACCCGATGAACCCACGCCTCACCCCTACCCTGGAGCACCATGAAGAGGGTCGCCATCGTCGGCTGCGGAGGCAGCGGAAAGTCGCACGTCGCCCGGGAGCTGGGCCATCGGCTCGATGCCCCGGTGACACACCTGGACGCGGTGTACTACGACGACGAGTGGAACGAGCTTCCGAAGGACAAGTTCGCCGAGCTGCAGCGCGACCTGGTGGCCGCCCCGCGCTGGGTGATCGACGGCAACTACAACTCGACGCTCCAGATCCGGCTGGAGGCGTGCGACACCGTCGTCTTCATGGACATGCCCACCCTGACCTGCCTGTGGGGCGTGCTCTCCCGCCAGCTCCGCCACGGCCACGGCCAGAACAAGGGCAACGGAATCTACAACCGCATCCACATGGGCGTGATCCGCTACGTCCTCTCGTACCGCCGCAAGATGCGCCCGCGCGTACTGGCGAAGATCGACGATCACGCCCGCGACCACGCGCAGGTCGTCATCCTGACCAGCCGCCGCCACGCGCGGCGTTGGCTCGACGAGACGACGGCCACGTAGCCACCACGGCCGGCCTCCCCTCCGCCCGATCGGTCCGCTCATGAACAAGCGGACCTTCACCAAGACCTACGCCACCGAGCCGCAGCGCGTAACGGCCCAGCGCAACCACGAGTGGCTCAGCCGCCACGCCGACCCGATGATCCTGCCCCCGATCACCGGAGTCCGGTGGAACACGCTGTCGTTCGCACACATAGAGGGCCGCCACGCGCAGCCACGCGACCTTGAGCGCATCGCGGAGCACCTGGGCGCCTGCCACGGGGCGGCATGGCGCAGCACCCTCCACAAGGCCCGCCTGACGAAGGCACACGTGTCGGACGGCCACGTTCTCCCCGGCTTCCTGGGCCCTCGCGCCGCCGCCCTGGGCCGACGCTTCCGCGCGGGCCACATCACCACGGCCCAAACTCTGGACGACGTCCTGGCCTGCCTCCACCGCGCGGCAGACGGCCCCGCCGCTTTCTACAAGGACACCAACCCGCGCAACATCCTGATCACCCCGTCCGGCCCGCCGGTCACCATCGACACCGACGACCTCTCCCTCGCCCCGTTCGGCTATGACCTGGCGAAGCTGGTCGTCACCTTGTCCATGACGTACGGCCCCTTCACCGTCGACAGGATCGGCCGAGCACTCACCGCGTACAACACAGCCGCCGCCACGCACCACCCCCGACTGGGCCAGGCCACCCTCGCCCAGTTCATGGAGCACGCCGACCTCCACGGCATCTTCACGGCGCCCTACCTCGGCCGCGGCGGCTACCGCCGGCCTTGGACGCGCGTACGGCCGACACCTGGGAGAGAGACATGCAGTTGACCCACGACCCCACGGACCTCTCCACCGCACACCGACTCCGTCGCGTCGTCGTCACGGGCGCGGCCGGCTTCATCGGCTCGCACCTCAGCCGTGCACTCCTGGAGGCGGGCACCACCGTGGTCGGCGTCGATCGCCGGCACCCGCAGCGAGATCCTCTGGCCGCCGCGAACCTCGCCGAGCTCACCTCGTTCCCGAACTTCGTCCCGCTCACCGCGGACCTGACGACCTGCGCCCTGGACCCGGTCCTGCTCGACGCCGACGCCGTCTTTCACCTCGCCGCGATCCCCGGTGTACGTCCCTCCTGGGGCCCCAAATTCGACTCGTACGTCGCCGCGAACATCCAGACGGTTCAGCGGATCATGACCGCGGCAACCCGCCTCCACATAAGACGCGTGGTCCTCGCGTCCTCGTCCAGCGTGTACGGCGCGACCGACGGCTCCCCGAGCCGCGAGACCGACCGCCCTGCCCCGCTCTCGCCCTACGCCGTCAGCAAGCTCGCCGCCGAGCACCTGTGCCTGGCCCACGCGGCCCGCCCCGGCACAGCAACGGAGGCCATCGCGCTCCGCTACTTCACCGTGTACGGCCCACGCCAACGCCCCGACATGCTCATCCACCGGGTCCTGACCGCAACCCTCGGCCAGACCTCGCTCTCCATCTTCGGCAACGGCCTGCAGCAGCGGGACTTCACGTACGTCGACGACGCCGTACGCGCCACCATCGCGGCCGCCGTCGCCCCCGTGGCCAGCACGGTGATCAACGTGGGCGCGGGATCCAGCAACACCATCACCGACGTCCTCAATATCGCCCACCAACTCACCGGCCGCCCCGTCCCCGCCCTACGCTCCGCAGCCGCCGCCGGCGACGTCCCGGCCACTCTCGCCGACATCACCCAGGCCCGCGACCTCCTCGGCTGGAAGCCGGAGGTTGCCCTGATCGACGGCATGGACCGCCAACTCCGCCACCTGAAGGAATCCGGCTGATGCCCCGCGTCGTAGCCGTCATCCCCTGCCGCTACGCCTCCACCCGCTTCCCCGGCAAGCCCCTCGCCCGGCTGGCCGGCATGCCGCTGCTGTGGCACGTCCACCAGCAGTGCCTCAAGGCCCAGCACGTCGACGAGGCCGTCGTCGCCACCGACGACGACCGGATAGCCGACGCCTGCACGCAGCTCGGCATCCCTCACCAGATGGCCGGCGAGCACCCCACTGGCACGGATCGTGTGGCCGAGTGCGCCGAATCCCTGGACGCCGACGTGATCGTCAACGTCCAGGGAGACGAGCCCTTCATCTCACCTGCCGCCATCGACGCCGTCATCGCGGTTCTTCCAACTGTGATGGTGGGGCGCCGGGTCGCGTTCAGGGCCGTTCACCTGGGTACATGGGCGGCTAGCTGAGGGGGCGGCGACCAGTTGCGGCCCCGTGCGAACGGCCGCGAACGGAGCTGAATGAGACGGGGGGCAATCGGCGCATCTCATCGACGGCATGCCTTCGGGTTTGGCATGCAGTTCGAGGTGCACGTCCGGAAGCGTAGGGTCCGATGACTCTCAGTAAAGAGTTGTCAACGACAAGCCTTCTCGCTAAAGTGTTGTCATTGCCAACAGAAAAAGGGAGGCAGATGGCGGCAGACCGGATGGACCAGCTCCTTGAGGCCCTCAAGTCGCAGGGTTTCAAGGCTGTCCAGACCCAGAGTGGGGACTGGACCATCAGTCGAGACCGAGACGGAAGCTGGATCTGCCTCGCGGCCCCCGCGACCCCAAGAGATCTGATCGACTTCCTTAACGCGCTCAAGCGGTTCGGCCTCGTCTTCCCACCGGAAGACGACCAAGACGACGACTGATGGCGTCCGGAGGGCTCTCGGCGGGGGAGCCCTCCGGGGGTCCATGCACCTGTGGCCTCGTCGACCAATGGCAATACCTACCGGGAGGTTCCCGGCGACAAGGAAAGAAGGAGAAGGGACACGCATTGCGATGGTACGCACGCGTCACGGTGGCGGGGGTCGCCACTGACCCTACAGAGGATCAGCTCGCCTACCTCATGACAAAGCTGAGGAGCGTCACCCGCGACAAGGTGATGGAGACCCTTACTCTGGCATGGGAGATCAACGAGTTGTCACTGGCGGATGCAGTAACCGAAGCCGTCAGTCAAGCCGAGAAGATGCTCACTGAGGCAGGACTGCTCGCACGCATCGTGGATGTGCGGGTAGGCGACGAGGACACTTCGACTGAGATCGACGACCTCCTGGGGTACGCCGAGATCGCCATCGTCCTAGGCGTCAGCCGACAGCGAGCAGCCCAACTAGCCAAGAAACACAAGGACTTTCCTAGTCCAGTAGCAGCCTTGGCTGGCCGCCCTCTTTACACGCCTGCCTCTATTGCGCGGTTCGCCGAGCGGTGGGAGCGGAAAACGGGACGGCCATCTGCGGCGTGACAATCCAGAGGGCCTCGTTCACCTGCCAGGGAACGAGGCCCTCGAATTTTCGACCCCTCAGCGCCGGCAGCCTCCGGAACTCAGATCGGCGAGCGTGTGCCTCGCTGCACTCTCTGGCCCTAGCCATGCTGCCCGATGTTGTGTGGTCGACCGGAGCGGGCGCGATCACGGCTTCAGAGCCCTCAGCTTGGGAAGCTGCGGCTCTTTGTGGCCGGGTCGGTCGCTGAACTGGGCAAACGGCCGGGGAGATGTCCCTTCGCGCTTGGCTGTCTTCACCGCGATTCCCCGCTGTTCCCCGCCCGATCTGGTGCGGTTGTGGTGCGTCCGTGTGTCATCCCGGCTTCGTCCATGCCCATAGCTTCTGCGCCCTCTAGTGCCTCATCAGCGCGGTGATCCGGGTTGCGTACAGGGGAATGGTGTACGGGTTCGACCTGATCCGGGGGTTTGCTCCGGCATCGGGATGAGGCCCGCATAGACGAACGGCCACCGGCTGATCTTCGAAGTGTCGAAGCCTCGAAGGAGATCAGCACGATGACCGCACCCGACAGTCTGCCCCTGCACGCCCTCACCGAGAACAACCTCGCCGCGGCGAGTCCCGATCTGCTGCGCGCGATGGTCAAGACGTTCGCAGACGCGCTCATGTCCGCCGAGGCCGACGCCCTCTGCAACGCTGAATACGGGCAGGTCAGCGACGAGAGGGTCAACCACCGCAATGGCTATCGCTCGCGCGAGTGGGACACCCGCGCAGGCACCGTCGAACTCGCCATCCCCAAGCTGCGCCAAGGCAGTTACTTCCCGCACTGGCTGCTGGAGCGACGCCGCCGGGCCGAGCAGGCCCTCATCTCGGTGGTCGCCACCGCCTACCTGCTCGGCGTCAGCACGCGTCGTGTCGAGAAGTTCGCCGAGTCCCTCGGTGTCACCCAGTTGTCGAAGTCCCAGGTCAGCGCGATGGCCAAGCACCTCGACGAGCAGGTCACCGCCTTCCGCAACCGGCCCCTGGACGCCGGCCCCTACGCGTTCGTCTGGGTGGATGCGCTGACCCAGAAGGTCCGCGAAGGCGGCCGGATCATCAACGTCCACGCGCTGATCGCGGTCGGCGTCAACGCCGACGGACACCGCGAGATCCTCGGCCTGGACGTGGCCACCGCCGAGGACGGAGCCGGCTGGCTGGCCTTCCTGCGCTCACTGATCGCCCGCGGCCTGTCCGGCGTCCAGCTGGTCATCTCCGACGCCCACGCCGGCCTGGTCGATGCCATCGGCGCGGTTCTGCCCGGCGCTTCCTGGCAGCGCTGCCGCACGCACTACGCCCGCGCCCTGCTGAGCCAGGTCCCCAAGTCGGCCCAGCCCTGGGTGGCCACCCTGCTGCGGACCATCTTCGAACAACCCGACACCGACGCCGTCCAGGCCCAGATGCGGCACGTCCTCGATGCCCTGGAAGCCAAGTTCCCCAAAGCAGCGGCTCACTTGGACGCCGCTCAGAGCGACGTGCTGGCGTTCACCGCGTTCCCACGCGAGATCTGGCGGCAGATCTGGTCGAACAACCCGCAGGAACGCCTCAACAAGGAAATCCGCCGCCGCACCGACGTGGTCGGCATCTTCCCCGACCGCACCGCCCTGATCCGCCTGATCGGCGCGGTCCTGGCCGAACAGAACGACGAGTGGACCGAGGCCCGCCGCTACATGGGACTCGACCTGCTCGCCAAGGCCCGACTCCACCCGATCGAGTCAGAAACCGACGAGACCATCCTCCCGACCGAACTCACCGCATAGCCTCAAAACGAGATCACCGAGTGGCCGTCGATACACCACTCCAGCGGACGTGACCGTGATCCGTACAGGGTTCGCCGGGCCCCAGAGAGCGTCTGCGCACGGCTCCGGAGGCCTTCGCTTTCCAGCAAGAAGCTGCTGGTCATCCCCTGATGCAGACACTTGCTGCGCCACTTGAGTCCACAACTGATCCAGAGCGCAACTGTCCCACAGTGGAGTCCTCATGCGGCTACTTCGCACCTGACCTTGCGAAGGTGCTTCCTGGGTAGCGGCATACGCATCAGGCCCTCGTCAGCCGGGGACCACGGTGAGTCAGAATGCGCCGAGAGTCAGTGAGATCGCGCTGACAATCCCTTTGCTACTCGGCGCATGTTCCGAAAACGTCACGGAGCAAACGACTTCCAGCGAGTGAAGTCGAGAGGACCGCGTACTCTCTTCCCTGGGTCGATCCCGACGCTGACCATGCCTCGCATGTAGGTGTACGCGTCGTGGCGAGATATGCGGCCGTCTCGGACGTCTGACGCGAGGATGTCTGCGGCGCAAAATGAATCTACGCCGAGAATACGTGCGACAGCTGTGGCTGCATCCTCGTTGCAGAGCATCGCGTGCCCGTCCTGATGTGCCAGAACCAAAACTTCCGACTCACCTTGGTCTGCAGAAGCTGACGAATTCGACGGGTCATGATGCCGTGAAGCAGCCTGTACGCGCGCGCGCATGGCTTGGACCGCCTGTTGGTCACTCAATTGTGTCGGCTCGCCCAAGAACCTTTTTGCCCGCGCGTCCCATTTTCGGGCGGCATCTCCAACCGGGTTCCGTCGGCGAGAGTGATTAGTCAATTCACCCGAGACTGCCTCAGTCCAGAATATGCGACCGAAGTACCTATCTCGGAATAGCCTTATGCCTTTAGGTATGTGGCCAAAAGAAAGAAGAGGTCCGGTATCCGTGACGACCGATCGCCCCCCGGTTTGACCGACACTTTTCGACTCTTCCACGCCCGAAACGCCCCCCATCAGATCCGCGCACGATCCTCTTTCGCCACCAGCGCCTTAAGGGTGGCATCATCCTGTACATCCTCTATGCTGGCCCATGGTTCGTCGGCAAAGACGGGCCACAGGTCTGGGCTGAGCCTGACTGCGTCTGAGGAATCAATCACCCACTGACTCTCGACATAATCTGAGTCAATTACAGGAACGGGGTGCTCTTCTTCGATGAAGTCGAGCTCATCACCGTGTAGCTCCGAGATCCTCTCGGTCAGAGCATCAGCTTCACTGGTGTCCCAGTCTGCGTCAGCGACAATGCTGTCGATGAACAGCTCAATCCCAGCACGCCACCATCGGCGGCCGCAGAAATCCCTAAGGTTGCCGCAGTATTGGAAAGGTCGCAGAATACGAGCCAGCTCGGAGTCTGACTCCATCACAGCATTGAAGGACTGAAGGCCAAGGCGGAGACGCAAGGACGCGTGCAGGTCAGACAGAAGGAAACTAGGGTAGGGCAGAATCCTCTGAGTGAACCACCGCAGCCAGGAGGAGCCAGCCGTGTAGTCTGCCACCGAACTGTCTGGTGGACGGCATGCATCCACCTGAGCCATCGCAAGCTTGCTCCACTCGCTTTCCTCGAGGCTTAGCCACCCGGCTCCGCTGTCCCAGTCGGCGCCTCCAGCAAATACCTCCCGCAGGCTATGCGTGGCAGCCGCAAGTTCTACGATACGTCGGCTCTCGTTCTCGTCATTTTTATTGAAGGCCCAGTCAAGGTCATGCTGTGTCGCCAGGGCTGACTCTCGGATTCCTGCTGGTAGAGCTGCTCCAAGTTTGGCGAGCTCACCACTCCGCAAAACGAAGGCAGGCGCTACCTTGTTTGCCCATGCGTGCCTTTGAAGCACCCGGACCACTGCCAAGCCGTCGACTGGAAAAAAGGCAAGAGTCTCGGGATGTGAGTCCGCCCCCCACTCCAGGTACTCGTCCACTGCCACTACTGAGGCATCCTTGATGTCCTCAATGGTCACTTCCTGGGGCGTCTTGACGATAGCCCTGAGACCTAGGTTGGATATAACGCTGGCGCGACCCTTTTCTGCTTCGGGCTTATCATCCACGATCAGGATCAGCGGGTTTGCAGGGGTCTCTGTCATACTTTAGCTCCTCGCGGGGGAAGAGAGATCTGGACAGCTGTGGCGAAACCTGATTTCGGATTAGTGAAGTAGATCTTTCCGCCGTATTCTTCGATGATGCGACGGGTGATCGGCAAGCCGAGACCCAACCCTTGCCCCAATACAACGTCAATTTCCGTAGTGGTGGACTCGAAGGGTTGGAACCAACGCTCAGAATCGACGAGATCGACTCGATTGCCGGTATTGTCGACACGGATCACTGTGTTTCCCGAAGCGTCTACATGTCCGCTTACAACTACCTCGCCGTTGCTCCCGATGGCCTTTACGGCATTGGTCAACAAGTTAGTCATTATGACGGTCATTTCAGCGGGAAACATAGGTGGTGTTTTGGCTGTTGACTCCAAGTCGAGAGTGAGGCGAATGCCGCGCTCCCTCATTGTCTTGGCAAGAAGCTGAGTCGAAGAGCTCACGATGTCCGGCAGACGCATCCGCCTACGCCTGCGCCTAGCGTCCGGACCTACAACATCTGTCAGGTAGCTACTCTGACGGGCGAGTGATTGAACGAGTTGCTCGACGGCGTCGGATAGCTGGCCCAGAATCTGCCGCCTCTCCGCTGGACTCGCTGAGACCAGGAAGCTTGCCAATTCGCGCACAGTATTTGCTTGTCCCAAGATCCCATTGATCTCGTGCACGAAGGCTGCAAACTGAAGCCCGACGCCGGCCAGAACCCGAAGCATCGTGCGCTCTTCATCCCAAGCGCGTTCCCGTGACTCGGCCAATTCGGCGGCGATCTGAGCACGTTCTACCTGAGCCCGAGCTTCTTGAGGGAGATTTGGTGTATCACCTAGGATGGTTAGTTCCTGGCGCACGGTAATCAAAGGTCGCTTAACAGCTTCCTTTGGCGGAGCTTGTGGAGGTACTTCCTCAGCCGGTGCCTCGTCTGCGGGCGTGGGTGCGCTTTCATCCTCGGATTCTGATCCAGTATCCGAGGAGAGACGGCTCTCCAAATAGAGCGTTTCTTGCGCTTCCTCCTCGGCTTGTCGCTCCCGGAGGTTAGCTGCACGCGCTCGCGTGACGAGGTCGATTCCCGTCCTCGTAAGGTTTCGGAGAATCTCGAAAGCCTCGTCCTCTACGAACCCCTCTCGATTCACCACAGGTCGAAGGGCCTCAGCGCCATCTGCAGTGAGAAAGACCGCACCGAAATATTGGTCATTGCCCTGGCTCAGATACCCTTCGTTCTCTTGAGGAAGGAGGACCGTGCTTGACGTCTCAGCGAAGTCAATTTCAAAAGTCCGTGGCTTGCGGGCATAGTCTCTGTCCAACCCAAGCCAGTCATCACGTCGACCGCCATACGGGAGTACCCGGAATCCTTCCAAGTAAACTCTCACCCCGCCGCGGCGCGAGTTGAATCGGATAAGCTCGGACGCTCGATTTTTGGTGCCGAGGGACCCTTCGCGGGCGTAGATGCGCGCTTTGAAATGTGGTCCTATGTTCGAAGAAGGGTGTTCTCGTGTGAAGAGATAAGATCGCGCGTTGTTTAGACGCTCGGTATAGGTGCGAGTAGGTTGGATGGAATATTGGACGAGAGGCCCCGTCGCATCGATTTCAAGCAACCAATGGGATCGAGAGATCAGTTCAGACCACAGCGATTCGCCAGCATGCAAGTCGCCTTCAGTGATGATCTGGAACCCTGGGTCATTAGCGCCTGTCGAGCTCGGGTTGACTTCTCCGATCAGGCTTTCTTCGCCTACGAGGTTTCTACCGGGAGGGAGAACTAGCTCTGTGGCAGGACGGGCAGAGTGCAGTTCATCGAGGAACCTGTTCAGTTGCGCAGGCTGCCAGGAGGACTTGAGACTGCTGAGTTTCAGGGTGGTCCCGGGAACCTTTTCAAGAGGATCCGTAAGGACTTCCACCTTTAGACCATTAGTAGCAGTGTCCAGCGTTTTGTTCAGGTTCTCTAGAGCGTCCCAGTCGATTTGCGCTCGAACTCCGGTTGGGGAATCGGTAGCTTCTCTCCTGAAGACATCAGTGTTGGGCACAGAAATCACCTCAAGCTTGCGAGCAAGCTTGTGCGCACTGAGGCGCCCCACCCCTTTAGCGCCCGTATACCGGCGTCCATAGAGTGGACTTCTCCGACTCCCACCTTCTTTGTACCGCCCGGCGATTCTAAGAAACGCCTCCCGGAAGACGTCGTCGGTCATGCCGTTTCCGTCGTCGCTGATCTTTATCGATCCAGAGTTTGCGAGGTTATCCCCTCGAACGCAGACGCGCGTCGCATCCGCATCGTAAGCATTCTTGATGAGCTCAATCAATGCCGTACTGTCTCGACCAACAAGTAGTTCTCCCAGCTCACGGAAAAGGTGGGTGTCGACGGTGAAGCGGAATTCGTCCATCTCTCTCTCCTGCACTTACCTTTGCCCGAGATGGCTCATGCGCCTAGCCCGAACACGGTGTCGGGGACATGCAACCCAGAAAGTGCGCGTGGCTCCAGCTTGAATATTCCATCGCTGTGCCGGCGGGCAATCGCCCGTAGGGAGTTTTGGCCATCCTCGCTACGAAGCCATAGGGCCAGTGGTTCCGCGACCCGCTCGGCGGTAACTCGATCGAGCAGTCTTATCCCGTAGAGAGAGTTCGTTGGAATCGCTCCGACGGAGTTGTTGACCACTTTGAAATTTGACTTCGACATTGGCGCGATCAGGATATCTGGGATGGGCACTTCTTCCACGGCATACCATGGCGAACGAACCTTGCATAGATACCGCTCTGGCGTACCCTTTTCTTCTCCTTCGCGCACGAGAGCAGCAACAACCGGGTTAGTAAGGTCGGCTTCATCTAGGCGAAGCAGCCAACGCCTGACACCTTGTTTACCCATGCCTTCGTGTTGTTTCGAAGTCAAGTCATCGAATGCAATGTTCCGTAGGCTAGGAAGGGCCCGGACATATGCAGCTTCTGGAAGAGCTGATACGTCGGTATCAGAGCGGAGGAAGAATTTATTGTCACCCGTGGCGACCCCACGTCGAACGGTCGCGATTTCGCTCAATGGTCGAGTGAATGGATGTCCCTTGCTACCACCGTTGGCCCTTTTCTGTGACAAGCTTTCCGGGGTGAAGACAGACGGTACGCTGCTCGCGCGTGTGCTTTTTGCGACGCTCTCAGCTACGTACTTGCCGCTACCGTGCTGAGTGACTTGGAAGTAGAGCAGGTCTTGCTCTTTTTTCATCTGCGGACCGATGAGTACCACCATGGCCGAGACCTGAGCGTTGGGAAAAACTGAGGAGCCGTGAGGGAACATGTGGATTTCGACCGGACGGCTATTGAGCTCCCAAAGATGCTCGCGGATATGCTTTCCGTAGTGAGTTTCGAGCCAGTTAGCGGGGAGCAAGAAGCAAACCGTGTCGTGTGCCTTCATCTTCCGCAAAGTGGCCGCAAGGAAATGTGTAGATAGCCCCGCCTGGCCGCTTGGGCAGAGTTTACCCGAGGCTTCTTTGGCCACCCTTTTTGTCGCCGGGTTCATGAGATGGTGTCGGGTATATGGCGGGTTGCCAATTACGAGTTTGCGAGTGTCTTTGTCGAGGTCTTCGCCTTGAATCCAGTCCAAATAGTCATAGTGATGGAAAACTGGTTCCTGGCTGGTACCCATAGCTGAGCACCTAGCTGCCAGAAGGCCTAGGGTCACGACGTTAACGTCGATCGCATGCACGGATGCATGCGGCCATTTGTACAGCGCTGCTTCAGTGAATGCCCCAACGCCGGCGCCAGGATCAATGATTACGTCGGGTTCTGGCGAGACCGATGTCACGCGCGTCAGCATGAAGTCAAGCACTGCTGAGGGAGTAAAGAAGGTACCGAGCTGTCGTCGATTCGGACCGGCGACAATACGTTCGTAGACAGCCGCGAATAGAGCGCTGCCGTCGTCGCTCTTCAGAGCGGAGCCGACGCGCGAAACCAGATCCTGAGGAGGGCGCGGAGCTGTCTTGGCCCAAGCGGCCACGGCGTCTGGCCACCGGTCTAGTGAGCTAGGTGTCGGACCATAGATCTCGGCCAGGGCCGCTGCTAGCCCTCCCAGTGCCGCAAGCGACTGACGTTGCTTCAGCGTCGCACCAGGGATCATCGCCTGAGCCATGGGTTCGACTCGGGACCGTCGGCACCAAGAGACGACGGTTTTGACCAAATCTGGGTCGTGTTGAGGCATAGTCATCTCACCAGTGTGCACGTTGACATGCATGCCCAACTGCCGACTCCCCACCCTGTCACACTCGGGGTTGGCCTGAGAGTACCGTCTGTCACGACGTAGGTCACGGCAACGAACGTGCACTTGGCTCGTATGGATCTAATTGCGCGAATTGGTGCCTTGACGGTGGTTCCAGGCGCAGTCGGTGTGAGGCCGCCGAAGCGGGTGTGGCCGTCGCCGAGTTCGGCCAGGACGCGGGCGTCGGTGAGGTGGCCGAAGCCGGGGAAGCTGGTGATGATCTCGGCGTCCTCGTGGGCGGTGAAGGCGTCGACGACCGCGGCCTCCAGTTCGTCGGCGCTGGGGCAGGCCGCTTCGTACTGCCGCAGCAGAGCAAGGGTTTTGGTACCCATCGCCTGCTCCACCAGGGGTGGCTGTTGCATCTGGGGTGCGCGCAGTAAGCCGTGGAGGCGTTCGACCTCGCCGGTGATCTCGCGTCGGCGGCTGGCCTTCTTGAGGATGGCTCGCAGTTGGGGGGCAGGTGAGCTGGGCGGCTTGTGTGGGTGTGGGGGCTGCGGCAAGCAGGGTGCGGCTGACGGGTGAGGTGAGGCCCTCGCGGAAGTGTTGGAAGGCGGGGAAGTCTCGCGCAGGTGGGAGCACAGGCGGTTGCCGGTCTGGACGCGGTCCCAGACGGCGTCCTGCTGGGCTCGGGCCAGGACGGTGATGGCCTGGGCGAGGTGGCTGTCGGCTGGCATGGGGCGGTGTTCGGTGGGGTCGGTGCGCAGGATGTGGGCCAGGACTCTGGCGTCGAGGTGGTCGGACTTCTTGCGGCTGAGTGCGTAGCGGTCGCGGTAGCGGGTGGCGGTGAGCGGGTTGATGACGTAGATCGGTCGGCCGGTGGCGCGCAGGCAGGCGACCAGGAGTCCGTGGGAGGTCTCGATGGCGACGGGGATCGGGTTGTCGGGGTTGTCTCCGTGGCGGGCCAGGAGGTCGAGGAGCTGGGTCAGGCCCTTGGGGCTGTCGTCGATGCGGAGCTTGGCGAGGTGGGTACCGGTCTCGTCGAGCAGGGCGATGTCGTGGTGGTCGGTGGCCCAGTCGATGTCGTAGAACATGCTGGTCATAGGGGTGTCTTCTGGTTGGCGGTGGTGTGCTGGTCCTCGCTGGGCAGGGGTTGCGCGTCTTCCTAATGGCAGGGCTTACGGGCCCGTCATCCGATCGGTCGTTCGCAATCCCAGCGGTCGTCAGGGGCCTCGGTCAGTTGGGGAACTGAGGGTTCGCCGAGCGGTGAGAGGTGTTCCCTGACGACGGCTTGGACCACGAGGCAACGATGCTGCTGTTGTGTCCTCCGCACGATGAAGAACGTACGAGTGAGCTGGCATGTGGGGTCGACTCTGTCTCGGGAGGTCAGGCCTCAGGAGCGGCTACGGATCACCGCCTGCCGACTGATGCCGAAGTACCGGCAGGTCATGGCGACGTTGCCGGTGACTTCTTCGACGTGGCGTATGACCGCCAGGCGCCGCTTGGCCTCACGGTCAAGCGGCGGGGTGGTGGAGGTGGACTTCGGCATGTGGATCTCCGTAGTGATCGGAGACCCAGGTGTCAACGATGATCGTCAGTTTTAGACGCCGCGTAGACACGGCCGCGTGGCTGGTCGAGCCGGGGGTCCGTAAGCGGCGCCGTCCGCTCCCCACAGCGCGCCCTGACCCCAATCCCCGTCCACACCCGCCGCACCCGCTCCGAGTGGACGGACTATCCGGCCTGGAAGGGCTGGGACTGGACGTACCCGGAGGTCAGCAGTGACTACTACAAGTATGGGTAGGGCTGAACCGGCGAGTACGGACGGCCGCACTTGATTTCCTCAGCCCGGTGGCATAGCCCACCAGCCTTTTCGGCGGTGTGATGGTTTCCCCGATGGGCTATGTGCATCGTGAAGTCGCGGGTCACAGATCCGGGTGTGAGGAGCGGGCCGGATACTCGCGCTGGTCGGCGGCCCATGCCCAAGACGTAGATCATCTGGCAGGCCGGTCTCGGGGGATGCGTGGTTGGATGCGCGACCGCCCGGCTCCCACCTACGATCCCTTACCAGACCAGCACGCGGGGAGATGTCGGGAGGGTGCGGGGACGCTGGAGCGAATCACCGCCCGCCGGGCCGAACTGGACACGCTCGCCGAGCAGCTGACCAAACATCTGCAGCAGGTCCAAGTCGAGCGCGAGGAACTGCTGGTGGCCGAGCGGGTGCTGCGCCGCCTGGAAGAACAGGCCGTCATCGGGCCGAGACCGCTGCGACCCCGACCAGTACTCGGGTCGCCGGGCGGGCCCAGCACGCCCCACTCGCGGAGAACCGTGTCCAGGCTTCCTGTTGCCTGGCCTCCGCAGAGTTCGACAGCTCCTGCGTGGCCTGGGAGGGCTGCCCGTTCGGCGCCGCCATGGTCCGTATCAGTTCGCCCAGGACTGCGGCCCTCTGCTCACGGCTCATGTCCACGTCGGCGATGAGCCGCTCTGCTGCGAGATAGCGGGAGAACTCGAGGGGCTGGTCGAAGTAGGCACGCAAGTGACCGGCCGATATCTCCTGCGAGCGCACGAAGGTTCTGCTCACGTATCCGGCGAGCCCGGCGGCGGTGACGCCGAGTGCGCCTGCTACCACGCTGGCGGCGGTGGTTTCGGCTCGCAGGGCGAGCACGCTGAAGCCCACGAGCAACGCGAAGCCCACGCCCATGACGATCTGCGCATTTCGGAAGGACTTCTCGGCCTGGCCAAGGGCGATCCTGTGGTAGTGGTCGAGCCGGGCGTGCGTTACGGACCACAGTGCGTGCAGAGCGAGTGCCCGTCCCTCCGACCCGGGCCGCATCTCGTACCCGGGCACCGGTACGGCTGATCCGGTGACAACACCTGGAGCATCAGGTTCCACGTGGTAGGGAGGTGGGGGCATGCCCTCTGACACCTGGGTCGGCGCTCCGGCCTCGGGCGAGTTGCGTCGCAGCGCAGCCTCCAGCCCTTCCTCTGCTGAACGGACGCGCCTGCTGCCTTCCTCGCGCTCCTGCTGGGTCCGCCGCTCGTACAGGACCATTCCGAGAGCAGCCGCGACACCCAACACCGTGGTCAGTACGGCAATGACATTCTCAAGGGTCAACCACGGCTCGTCTTGCGCCTCGTACGACTCCATCGTCACGCGGGCGTCCCGCAACTGGACTCGTACTGGCAGTTTCCGGTGCCGGACATGGCCAACGACAGGGTCAGGGCGTCCGCGGACTTGGCGATGGGCACCTCCACCAAGGCGTCGTCCACTGCTCCTTGCAGGCGCCAGCCCGGGTCCGCGCTGCCGTCCTCCGAGCGGATGTCCACCGGCTGCCCTTCCGCAGGGCACTCCGCAACATTGCCTGCCGTTCGAGTCAACAAAAGCGTGGCGGCGAGCGTGTTGTAGCCCTCCGGCAGCCTGAAATCGACGAGCGTCTCTCCTCCTGGCTTCAGCGTCGGCTGCCGCGGCTCACCTGCTCGTACCGAGAGAGGGTCACTGGTGTCGCTTCGCCACACCACAATGGCGGCGAGGGCAACCACGCATACGGTGAGCAATATCGTGATCAAACGAGCCGCACGGGAGAAGATGGGCTGCCGAACAGGTCGTTCCTCTTGGTGCTGATGATCCGGATCCGCCATGCGCTCAGCATGCCGACCGCCTCGCGACGCGTCTGCAACTTCAATGATCTCGAGTCCGGGTGATGCACCGCCTGTCCGGACAACTGCACGCCGGTGCCGAGCAAGCGACGCCCGCGCGCCCATGGGCCCCAGCCCTCCCGGCACGGCCCCGCGTGACCGGCACCCTCGAACGGAGCCGCGAGGGGGCCCTGCCCCAGGGGCTGAGCTCTACGTCACCTGGCGGGTTTGATACGGAGGACGGCGGCGGTGTCGAGGATCTCGACGACCTGAAGGCTCATGGCGTCGTTGATGGTCGCGGCGGGTCCCTCGCCGCAGCTCAGCCGGACGCCGCCGCCACCCTTCGACGACACGCTGCTGCCCCCGGCACAACCTGAAACGCTGACGCCCGACCCCGTCAGCAGCGCGGCCATCTCGACCCGGCCGCCGGTGATCGCCGTCACCTCGATCGGCCCGAGACCGTACGTTTCCGGCACGGTCACCACGTCCCCCACGGTCACCTCGACCTCGCACGTCCCTTCAGCGCACGGCCCGGTCGGCGAGGACGACGGCGTGCCCGTCTCCGTGGGAGTCGGAGTGGGGTCGGACGCCGGTGACGCGGAGCCGGACCCGCTGGGCCGGCCCTCGGCTGGGGGCTCATCCGAAGAATTCAAGGAACACGACGTGAGAGCGGCGAACACAACAGCGACAACGACGGTGACGGCGGTGGATGACGTTCTACGCATCATGGCCGCCACGGAACCACCTCCCGACCGGGACCCCTCCCGCCCCATCCAGGCAGGCGCGCCGCCAAGACGCCTCCCCGGGGGGTGTTCGCCACCGCGCTGTGACCAGCGCCGCGCCACCCACGGTGGCCGGATCACGCCATAACGGCGATGCCCCCGGGGGTGGTTGGTGTGGTACACGAAAGAAGGACAGCCCCGCTGAGGGCTCCGGGACGGCTGTCTACCAGTCGAGCCTGTGGTTGCCCACGGCCACCTTGGCGCTCGTGAGTGACCTGCTGCGCGGCCATCTGAAGAAGATCGGCTCGATGCCGGGGACGTTGCCGCCGAGTGTGATCATCACAATCGTGCTCGCGGTCCCACGCCATGACCATCGGTTGGCCGAGATTGCCGGCGGTAGCCAGGCCTCCGCCTCCACGGTGCGCCGCTGGCTGCGGGGAGTGCTCCTCCTGCTGCCGTCGACTGCGATCGCGCGGCGACGTGGGGTGGGACACTCCTGGTCGGCCGTCGCGAAGCCCCGGCCCGGCCGACTCGCCGTTGATCCCAAGTACGTCTCCTCGCACGAGCAGAAGGTGTTCAAGCGCCCTGGTGCGCAGGCCGCGTAGGTCAGCGGCTGTGTCGACGCAGCAATGGGACGGGGGTCACGCGTGCGCTTTCGTCCGGTCTGACTTCCTCGAGTGCTGTGATCTGTCGCTCCAGCGCTCTTACGTTCTCCGCATTGTTCACGGTGGCGATGCCCTGGACCGTCACAGCGAGGGGATCCGAGACGAGAGCCGCCTTGCGTTCACGGAGGACCTCGACCGCGACGGCTTGGAGTGAACCGAGACGCTGGTAGCGGGTGCCAAGGTCGGCACGGTCGGCTTCGCCGAGTTCCGAGCGGAGGTAGGCGTAATCGGCCTCGGTCAGGCTCACGGCGCCTCGGCCTTGATGCTACGGGACCGGCGAGGTGGCTCGGACGCCCAGGCATCGGGGTGGGTGATCTGGTCTGCGATGGCCGGGTCGTTGACTTGCTCTCCGCCCTGGAGAAGCAGGGTCTCGTGGGTCTTCGGATCGGTGACGAAGACCGCGGTGGCCAGAGTGCGCGCGGTGGGCATCAGAGGACCTTCGCGGTGATGTGGATGTCAGGGACGTACATGACCGGCATGGCGACCGCGGCACCCTTCGTCCATACTTGGACCGGATCATCCTGGTAGTCGGCGGTGATGACGATGCCCGGGGCATCCTCACGGGTGATCGCCGGCTTGGTACCGGAGGACAAGACCAGGGACTCGGCGGTGATGCCGTACTGGGTCTCCGCCCAGGACTCGGGGTTGGGCGGGAGCAAGATCCAGCGGTCCTCCGGGATGACACGCTGGTAGACGTCGTCGACGGAGATCTGGACGTCGTAGACCGTGATCGGTGGGAGGTTGTAGCGGGCGCGCACCACCTCGACCTCGTTCGGAGCGAGGACCGCGGTGGGGGTGGTGGAGCCGTTGACGCTGCCGTAGTACGCCGCTCGGTAGGCGTCGTTCGCGGCCAGTGTGGCGCGGGCCTTGTAGGACGTGAGCGCCCGGGCTGGGAGCGGGGCGCCGATGGAACGCAGGTATTCGATCCAGCGCAGTTCGTCGGCGATGGGGTCGCTGGTCGGGTCTGACCAGGGCTTGGCGGCGGTGGGCATGTTGGCGGCCGGGACGCCGAAGTCGGCTTCCAGGGTGAGGCCGTTCTCGCCGTTGAGGGTGAACTTGCCGTCGAGGAGGAGGTCGCCGGCGGCGAGCTCCATGCGGTTGTGGATGGACTCGACGTGGCGCTCGATGTCGTCGTAGAGCAGCTCGACGAACTCGGAGGCGTCGGCGCCGCGGGCAGTGTCGAGGAGGATCTGCTCCAGTTCGCCGACGATCAGCTTCTGGCCGAGCGGGGGCAGCATGCCCTCGGTGATGATCTTCTCGGCCTGGCGGCGGGCGACGGCGGTCTGGGCGTCATACGCGCGGAACTTGGCGGCGTTCACGCGGCGCTTACTGCTCTTGATTCTGAACTTGACGGAGTTCAGGCGGCGTTCGGGCATGACTGTGCGGGTCAGCTCGAAGTCGGCCGGCGTCTGCATGGTGCGGGCGAAGGCGTTGAGGTCGGCCGCGTCGATATCGCGCAGCAGGGTCTCGAGCATGGTGGGCGGGGCTCCTTGGCGGGCGTGTGTCAGATGAAGTGGATCTGCGCGGCCGAGTCGGTGATGGTGGACACGTCCAGGCCGCCGGGGAGGTGAGTGGCGGCGATCACGCCGTGCCAGAACAGGGCCGCGCCGGCGCGCGTGCCGCCGGGGGTGAAGGGCACGTCCGCGAGCAGGACGCCGGTGAAGGTGGCGCGGCCGTCGGTGGCGTCCTTGTCCCAGGGGCCGTACAGGCCGGTGGCGGTGACGCGGCCGAGGGGGATGCCGGCCTGCATGACGTTGCGGGGCTGGCCCAGGGTGGGTGGGGTGTAGTGGGTGCCCTGGGTAAAGAGGGTCGTGTCGAGCGTGATGGTGAGCGGGGTGTCGAGTCCGTGGACCGATGCCAGCCAGGGGCGGTCGGCTGTGGCGGACTCGGAGTAGGTGATCGGCTGGAGGTCCACGCCAGGTTCTTTCGGGCAGGCCGTGTCGGCGGTGAGTCCGTACGGTCACCGGGTGGTGCCGTAGTCCGCGGGTACGGGGGGCGCGGTCCCCGTGGGTGGCCGGGGAGTCAGGAGGTCTTCAGGTGGCCTCGGCGCCGGGCGATGTCCAGGCCGAAGTGCCCCGGGCGGGGCGGGGTTCCGCCGGAGCGGGAAGGGACCGCGGCTGGGCTACCCGAGGGTGGAGCTGCCGGGGCCTGTGGGGTCCGTGAGCCGAAGAGTTCTGGGCGGCGCTGCTTGAGATCCTCAGCGGCCTGGGCCAGAGCGGTGTCATCGGAATCCGGGTAGACCTGGCGGGCGAGCAGCACGACCGCGTCCTCCAGTTCCGTGCCCGTGGCTCCCAAGCCGACCAGTGCAGCTCGGCGAGCAGCATCGCGCTCCCGGGCAACCGCCGCTGCCTCACGGTCCTGCGCCTGCTGTTCGCGGTCCCTGGCGGCCTGTTCGCGCCGCTCGACTTCGGAAAGGCGTCCTCGTTCGTCGTCCTTCCGCTGCTGTTCCGCCTGGCGTTGACCCTCCACGTACTCCGTCAGGGCCTTCGCCGACTCGAAGCCGAGTTGGCCGAGCAGGTCCCGCACGCCGGCGCGGCGACCCTGGTCCTTCTCGCGGGCAAAGCGGCGGGACAGTTCGTCCTGGGGGATCGTGACCATCGACCCGTCGGTGTCCTCCGTCGTCCTCTCGGAGCCTGACGACGGCGGTGCACCGGGGTCGTCTGAGGAGGCTCCGAGGATCGGCAGGATCGGGCGGCCGTCGCGGCGGTATCCGAGCGGGGCGAGCGGCAGGGGCGGGCTTGTGCGCGGCGTTCGTACGGTCATGGGCAGGACTCCTCGCCCAGACGCCCCCCGCGTCGGCGCGCAGTCTAACCATCAGTGGGCGTCGTGTGGTTGCCTTCTCAGAGGATCAGGCGGCCTCGTCGCTCTCTGCTTCCCCCTCGTCGTCGGTGTTCTTCCGTGCAGCCGCCGACATCGCGCTCCCGGATGCGCTCCATTTCGAGGGCGGCGTCCTCGATCGGGAAGCCGGCATCGACCAGCAGTCGTACGGCCGTCTCGAGTGAGAGCACACCCGCCTGGACCCCTTGCGTTGCCAGGTCCAGGGCGGCGGACAGGTCGGTAGGCAGGTAGGCGCCGAAGGAGATCGTGGCGCGGGGGTTGTCGCCGGGAGGCAGTGCACCGCCGAGCTGGTATAGCCGCTGCACCATCTTCAGCAGCAGCGGGTACTTCGCCTCGCGGGCCAGCCGCATGGAACGGACCATGGCGTCCAGTGGGCCGAAGCTGAGCTGCAGAGCGTATCCGGACGGCACCTCGGAGGGGCGGACCGTGCCCAGCACGCTGCTCGGGAGGCGGGTCACCACCGACAGGCGGTCGCGCAACGTCTTGACGTACTCGCGGAGTTCGGCGAGCTGGGCCGAAGTGTCGACGGTACTGAGCTGTCCACTGTCGCCGAGCGGCCAGACCATTCCCGGTTCCACCTGGACCGGCAGCGGGTTGCCGGTCCTGCGGTCGACCGGCAGTCGTGCCCCGGACAGGCCGATGATCGGTGAACCGGTGGTCGCCGAGGCGCGCTGGCTGTCCGTATCGGCTGCGGCGAGGTCGTCAAGGAGCTGTGCGGCGGAGAGCAGGCTCGACTGGCCGAAGTGGTCGGCACCGTTGATCGTGTTCGGGACGTGGATGACCGGGATGAAGTCCAACTGGAGGTCGAGCCGGTTCAGGACCTCGCCATCGGCGTTGGTACGGAAGCGGGCGCGTGACAGGGAGAGCGCGTCGATGTCGTCGATCTTGTCGACCTGGTCCAGGTCCCATTCGGCGTCGGTGAGGTAGCAGGTGACGTTGCTCGGTTGGCTTGACCACGAGTAGGTGCGCATAGTCCCGCCGCCCTCTCCGATGGGGCCCAGCTCGTACGTGACCCTCCGCAGCGTGCCCTTGCGGCCGGTCGTCGCGTCCTCTGGTACCTCCCACGCCAGGTGCACGCGGTCTGGGTACTCCGTTGCGTCGAGCGCGCCGTCCGGCAGTACAGGAAAGTAGAAGCCGGGGTCGATGACCTTCAGGACAGGGCGGGCCTTGGTGCGTGACCAGGCCAGCAGGTAGACGGTGTCGCCCAGCAGCACCGCGGTGCGCTCGGCATGCTGCATCCGCATCGGCAGATGCTCGGCCTGTGCCCACTCCCGCAGCAATGCCTCGCGTTCCTGGGCTGCTGTGCCGTCCTCGGCGCCCTCGACGACGATCTGCTGCGTCTCGCCGAGCAGATGGCTCAATGTCTGGTCGACGATCAGGGAGGCGTCGCCATACTCGCGCCGGTCGTCGCCGTCCTCACCGAGAAGAGGGGCGGCCTGGTTGTTGTCGTAGGCGGCCAGCACGGTGTACGCGGCCAGCCGACGGCGTTCCGACTCCGGCAGCCACGATGCCGCCATGGGACCCGGCAGCCGCGTGGGGCGCCCTTCGGCCGCTGCTTGGAACGCCGGTTTGTATGAGAGCGCTCCCCAAGTGTCGATGATGAGCTGCCGCCAGCGCCGCATGTCCGCACTCCCGGGTCGTGATCCGTTCCAAGGGCGGCGCAGCCTAACGAGAGTCCTGGGCCTTCGACGCCACATCAGCGGCCGGACCCTCGTTGCGCGGTCTCGTCACCGACGGCCCCATTGGCCGAGAACCTTCCTACTCTCTAGTAACATAAGTGTGCACATTTTCGCCAAACGGCGTCTCCGGTCTGTCGCCCACTCCCTGACCAGGGGTGACCTCCTTACGGGGGTGCGGGGCATTCCGTGATGACGCGGGGGAACAATTGAGACAGAACAAGCCGGTATCCCGGATCGTCACTGCCGTCCTGGCACTGGTCCTGGCCTTGACCGGAACCGTCGCCGCCGCGCCCGCACAGTCGGCCGCCGCCGCATCGAGCCCCCTCGCCTCCTGCAAGGACCTGACCCCTCTGAAGAAGATCGGCTGTGTCAGGGACGCCCTGAAGAAGACCGCCGATGCCTCGGTGCAGGAGTGCTTGAACAAGCCACTGACCGAGCGCCCGGCCTGCCTTCAGAACCTGGTCCATCAGATAGCCGAGCGAGGTGTCACATGGTTCCTCGTGCTGCACCTCATCCATGAGGCCCGCGACGGACAGCTCGATGCCCAGTACGCATACGACGCCACCGTCAAGGCATACGCGGCAGCGGACGATCCGTCACTGCTGCTGACGGACAAGGCGCTCCGCACGAAATTCCTCCAGTCCGCCGCGCAGGCGGAGAAGAAGGGCAGGGCCGCCGCCGAATTCGGCCGCGAGGCGGTGAAGGCCACCAAGTCGACCGCCAAGCTGCTCAGGGACACGATGTACCTGATCAAGGAGCTGGAGGTCGGCAAGACCTACAAGGACATCATGGGTGCCCTGGACACCATGAACGCCGGAATGGCGCAGATGAACTCCGGGCTCGACCAGATGAACCAGGGTGTGGCGGAGGTCAACGCCGGGCTCAAGCAGGCGAACGCCGGCATCGACCGCGCCAACAGCGGCATGGCCCAGATGAACAAGGGGATCAGCGAAGCGAACAAGGCCCTGGCCGAGACCAACAAGGCCGTCAAGAAGATGGCCAAGGGGTTCGAGCGGCTGAACCACATCACCCCCGGCCGGATCGACTTCGACTTCTCCAACCTGGACACCCTCTTCGGCAGCAAGAAGTCCTTCGCCCAGGACGCGGCCCAGCAGCGCAAGCTGTCCGTGCTGCTCGACCTCACCCCGGGGATCGGGGACATCAAGGGCATCTGGCAGGCCATCACCGGCACGGACTCCGCCACCGGTGAACCCCTGTCCGGCCTGGACCGCGCTGTGGGAGCGGTCGTCATCCTGCGCACGATGAAGGCCGGGTACAAGGGCGCCGACAGCCTGTACAACGCCTCCCGGCTCACCGCCGTACTGAGCACCACGGAGAAGGCCAACCCGCTCATCGACAGCCTGCGCAAGACCGGCAAGCTCCCCTCGAACTACGTGACGAAGAGCCAGGCCGCCCAGAAGGGCTGGGAACCGGGCAAGGCACTCGGCAACCACGTGCCGGGAGGCCAGATCGGCGGCGATGTCTTCCGCGACCCCGCCTCCATCGGCCTGCCCACCAAGTCGGGACGTGTGTGGTACGAGGCCGATGTCGGCCTGACCAATACCATGAAGCGGTCCAAGCAGCCGGGCACGCGACTGCTCTACTCCGACGACGGCCTGCTGTACGTGACCACCGACCACTACAAGACCGTCGATTTCGTCGGCACCTATTGAAAGACCCTGGCCGTGATGACAGACGAGACAGACGGAACAAACGAAGCGGAACCCACGGTCCCCGACTCACTGGTCATCGACCTGACCAAGGTACGGGACGCCGAGGAACTCCAACGGCTCCTGCAGCGGGAGCTGATGTTCCCCGACTTCTACGGCCGCAACTGGAACGCCTTCTGGGACGCGATCACCGGCCTCGTCGACCTCCCGCACGAACTGACCCTCGCCGGATGGGCCGCCTTCTCGGCGGCGCTCCCGGCAGAGGCTCAGAAGCTGCGTGAACTCCTCGACGACTACCTCAGCGAATACGGCCAGTACCTCGCGGTCCCGCGCCGCATCCGCTACCAGTAGTACCGCCCCACGGCCCCGTGGTGGGTGCCGACCAACAGGCCGGCACCCACCCGGGGCTCACGTTGCTGAAGTGGCCTCCCCGTCATCGGCGGCCTTGCAGACGCCGGTCCTGCGCTCCAGTCGGCGCGCCCGGCGCCGATGCGTCGAGGAACAGGTCTGTGAGAGCCCATACGCACGAGTCGAGTAGGTCCGGCGATTTCTCCTCGGCCTCGGAGGCGCCGACATACGTCGTCATCTGCTCCTCCAGCACTGCGAACGTCCGCGGGGGTCCGGCGTGGCTGATGCGCGACTGCTCGTACAGCATTGCCACCGGGGCCGCGCGGGCCCGCTTGCCGCGGGTAGCGTGGACGACGCGACATGGGACCGTCGGATCGACCTCGGCGAGGAGAGCGGGAAGGTAGTCGCCGCCGTTGTTGGCCTCGATGACCACGCAGTCCGCTTGGTGCTCGTGGTACAGGGCAGCGGCTCGGCGCATCGCGGCGGTCGGGGTGTAGCGGTCTTGTTCGGCGTGCAGGACGTAGCCGCGGGGGCGGCGGTCGCCGTACATCTGCTCCAGGGGAAAGGAGCGGCCGGCCACTGTGAAGGCGGTCAGGTCCGCGGTATCCGTCGTTGTGACCGCTGGGTCGACGGCGACGACCAGGCGGTCGAGCGGCGGGATTGCGGTGCGGGCGATGCGGAAGCCCTCGACCTCGAACATCCATTGCTTCCACAGGGCGCCTTCGACGTCTTCCAGAAGGACGCCGTCGAGTTCCTGGCGCCCGAGGCGGGTCCCGCCGTATTCGGAGTCGAGTTCGGCGAGGGCGGCAGGGGAGAGGTTGGCGCGGTTGTCCTCGGTGCGGCCGGTCGTCAGCACCACGGTGGAGCCGGGGCGGCGTCCGCGCTCTACCAGGCGCTTGACGTGGGGGAGTGGCTTGGGGGTGGTGGAGACGACGACCTGTGGGCTCGGTGCCTCGCGTAGGCAGAACCACAGCATGTCGTACACCGACTGGGCGGTGTGGCGGTTCCAGGCGGCGTACTCGTCGAGCCAACCCTTGTCGAAGGCGAAGCCGCGCAGGTTGTCCGGGGTTTCGGCGCCGAAGCCGTAGATCGTCGAGCCGTTCTTCAGGCGGAGGGTCGTCAGACCGTTGCCGGGGCTGTAGCGGCGGATGTCCTCGGGTGGAATGACTGCCAGGAGGCCGGACTTGGGGGATTCGAAGCAGATCTCCTTGACCAGGTTGGCGTTCTTCGCGACGACCGCGATCATCGTGCCCGGAGTGGTCGTCCATTCCCATACGGCCTCGGCGGCGGACTTGGTCTTCCCCCAACCTCGTCCCGTCAGCATCATCCATGCCGCCCAGTCGCCCTCGGGCAGTCGTTGCGCGGCGCGGGCATGGTGGTGCAGCCAGCCTTCATGGGGCAGGCCGTCGCAGCCGGTGCGGTCGCATGCCCAGCGGCGTGCCGACGAGGCGTCCGCCTCGATCAGTGCGGAGATCTCGGCGTGAAGCTCGGCGTCGGACATGCCTGCGGGGTCCGGCAGCCCGGTCGGGGAGTGAGCGGTCAGGTCTGTTCACCGCCCAACGATCCGATACGGGCCTCAAGTTCACGACGCAGCTGTTCCATCCGGGCGCGGCGCTCCTCGTCCGTCAGCCCGGACACCTCCGTCGTCTCAGGGCCCCTCGAAGCCGGGCTGACGTCGCCCACGTCCATGCCGTATGCCTGGCGCTCGATGCGGATCGTCACCTCAAGCCAGCGGATCACGTCCGACGGGCTGAGGCGTGAGGGGTCGAGTTGCTGGAGCTGGGCGACGATCTTCGACTGGGCGGCGGAGGCGAGGCGGGCGTGTCGACGGGCGACCTCGCGGGCGGCTTGGTGTCGTTCGGCGCGCCAGAGCCGGTCCTGTTCGCGGTCCCACGCCTCGGCGCGCAGCACCCAGCGGTGGGCCGTTGACCAGCGTTCGATGAGGGTGCGGGACTTCACCAGCCGCTCGGCGACCTTGCCGATGCTGCGGGACAGGCCGAGGTCGCGGTAGCAGGCAAACGCCTCCCACGCGGCGGCCGATTCGCCCGGCTGCCGCTCCCATGCCTCGGCGCTGTCCGCCATCCGATCGTCGTGCTCCTACCCGTCTGCTTGTGCCCTCTCCTGTTGCTTCAGCTCCGCCGCGGTACCGATGAAGGCCCGGCCACAGCCGGAGGGCAGGCGCTCGACCACCAGGGCGACAGCCTCGTGCGCGGTGGCTGCCTCGCCGATGTGCTGACTGCGCGATGGTCCATCGACCCGGTAGCCACCGCCGGTCAGCGGAGCAGCGTATGGGATGTCCCAGGTGAAACGCGGCTCGGTGCATCGGCTGAAGTGCAGCTCCCACATGCCCGTCCAGGGGTAGAGCCGCCGCAGCCGCGGCTCCTCGTACGCGGCCTGCACGAGCGCCGTGAAGCTGTTCACGAGCCAGGTGGGTCCGCTCGCCGTCGGTCGGATCCGCTGCCATTGGGCTTCCACGATGTCGGTCACCCCGTCATTCTGCGCAGCGTCGGATCGCGCAGCCCCAGGTGTTCCAGGAGGTCGGCGCAGTCCGCTCTGCGCTGCCCCCGGCTCCGGCCCACCGCACGAGCGGCGACCTGCAGTGCGGCTCTGCGGCGCACGGCCTCAGGCAGCGGGGTGACCGAGACCGTGCGTTCCCACGACGAGGAGTCCTTGGCCAGGTTCATTGCGCGATCCGTTTGCGGACGTCGCCCGGCGTCGCCTCGACGTCACAGAGGCGGGCGTGCTTGATGGTCGGCAAGTCGTTCACGGCGTAGGCCTCCGGAAGTTCGGCGGAAGTGTGGCGCGTTGCCGGGCGGGGCCGAGGACGCGCAGCACGGTGTGCAGATCTCGCGGTCGCCATATGGCGACTTCGAAGCCGCTGTCGGCCAGGTGGGCCAGCCACTCTCGCTGAGCTGGGCGGATCCGTCCCGCGTCTGTCTTGAACTCGACAAAGAGCGTGCGATGTTGGTCGAGATGGCCGAAGACCTCGTCCGGCCAGCCAGGATCGGAACGGCGGGAGTCTGCGGTGTGGTACTGCAGCCGCCAACCGTAGCGGACGGCTATGCCGCGGACCTGGCGGCGCCACTGCTCCTCGCTCGCACCCATCCCCGACTCGGTCGTCTCCTCGACCATGGGGTAGCGCTCGGCCTCCAGATGGTCCAGAGGGCCGTATCGCTCGGTGAGCAGCTTGCGGTACAGATCCTCGTTCGCCTTCCAGACCGCGCTCACGTCGCGCCGGCCAGATAGTCGGCGGCCCACAGTTCCAAAGCCCGCCACCGCTGCCCGGCCTCGATGTCGCCGTCCCGCTCCATGCGGTCGATGGCCCGCTGGACGACCGCTGCGGCGTCGGCCGGCATGGTGCGTGTCGCGAGCACCGTCTCGATCGGAGCGGTGCCCTTGCGCTTCGCGGTCAGCTCGTCGGGGTCGTACCAGCCCTCCGCCAGTTCGCCGAGGTGCCGCTCCACGACCGTGAGGATGATCGCGAACGCGGCAGCGACGTTGCCAATGTTGTGCGCGCCCTTCGTCGTGTCGAGGGTGTCCAGCACGCTCTCGTACTGCTCGATGCGTGCCAGCCAGCGGGCGTCGGCGGCGGCCGCCTTCCGGGCTGCTTCCAGCGCCTTCTCCGCAGCCTCCTTCTCCTCCGGCAGAAACACGATCTGCACGGTCGCGAAGTCCAAGTTCGCCTCCGCGAGGCTTGGCACGGTGACCTCGTCGAGCAGGTCGAGGGTCTTGTCGTCCAGCCCCGAGTACAGGCGCATGGAGACGTCCTCCAGCTCCTCGTACAGCGCCTTCAGCGTCGCCGGGTCGTCCTCGCCGGCGATCGCGTTGTGGGACAGTTGCAGCGCGATCTGCTTCTGGCGGGGGAGTGGGTCGGTGATCTCCAGCCAGAAGATCGTTGGCAGGCCGGCCTCGATGGCCGCCTTCGTACGGTGGTTCCCGGACAGGACGATGCGGCGCCCGGAGTCGGCGTTGTGCCACACCAGCGGGGTCGACGTCAGGTGACCGTCCTCGCGGATGTTCGCGACCAGGCGCTGGAACTGCTCGTGCCGCATGAATCGGGCGTTCACGTCGAGCAGCGTCAGGTCGCGCGGGTCGCCCTCGACGATGCGGGGCTTGCTGAGCTGGGTCACCGGGGTGTGTCCTCCTGGAGTCCTTCGGTGATGTATCCGTGCTTGCGGCTCCACTCGGCGAACCCCTCGGCCAGCGACCAGCGGCCCAGCTCGCTGCCGTAGTCGAGCTGGTAGCGGTAGGCGGGGTCGGTGGAGTCCTTGCGGGAGTTCAGGCGCAGCAGCCCGCGGTACTTCATGGACGCCGGGCGCTGCGTGAACGCCGTCGTGTTCAGCCGGGTCAGGCGGGTGTTCATGGTCCGCTGCGCCAGGAACTGGGCCTCCCTCGACAGCGCCGCGTACAGCACGAGCTTGGCCAGGCGCCCGTACGACGTCGGCGCCACTGGGAAGTCGGAGAGCATGTACACGTTGTGCGGGTCGTACTTCGGCGTCGAGAACGCGAACGCCCCCACTACGAGCCCGTCGGCCAGGACCGTCAGTGCCATCGTCGGGGTGCCTGGGCGGATGTTGTGGTTCATGTACTGCGAGCGCAGCGTTGCGAACTGCCCCATGGACAGCGGGGCCAGCGTCAGCGTCCCGCCGAGTCGCCGGCCCGGTACCAGTCGTGGGGCGCACACCGGCTCCAGACGCTGATTGGGGCGCACGATCCGTGACCGCGGCACCGACGAGTACACGTTGATCGGCAGCCCTCGGTTGGCCGTCTGCACCTGACCGCGTAGATGCCCGGCCAACTCGTCAACGTCGAAGTGCAGGCCGAGCATCCAGTGCGGCCGGTCGGTGACGCGCTCGATCAGCGTCTGCTTCGCCGCGTCGTCCAGCGTCGGGTACTCCGGCGCCGGCCACTGGAGGTGCTTGTCCAACGCCGCGAACTGGCCCTCGTAGTCCCCCGCGTAGAACGGCGGGAAGGCCACCACGGGCGCATCGTTCGGCACCCGCTCGGCCAGCCACTGGTTCACGTCCATCGGCGTGTACGAGGCGAGTCGCAGCGGCAGTGCCTCGATCTTCGTGACCGTCTTGGCGTGGAGCTCGGGGAACTGCTTCCGGTACGCGGCCAGCATCCGCCCGTAGTACGGGTGGTCGCCGCGGCCGAGCTACTGGAAGAAGCGGGAGCCGAGGAGGACCACCGCGAGCGTTCCCGCCCTGCTGTCGAAGTAGGGGGCCAGCCAGGCGAGTTCGCCCGCTGACTCGGGGCGGATCGTGATGGGCAGCTCCTGGCCAGCGAGGTACCAGCCGATCGCCGACGAGTACAGCTGCACGTCGCAGCCATGGAGCCGGAAGCCAGTGTCGTGCAGGACGCGCTCGATGGTGAAGTTGCCCGAACAGCCGACATAGACGTCTTCGGCCTGACCGCGCCAGGTTGCTGCGTGCTCGTGGATGATCGCGCGAAGGTCCGCGGGGATCGAGCCGTGGAACAACGCTGCCTCCCCTGCACGGAGTTGGTGGGGCAAGGACGCGGGACCGGAGGGGCAGGGGGCTGGTCCTGCCGTGCCGGGCCGCCGGGGAACCAGGAGGCGCGGGGGACGCCTGGAGGGGGGGTGGTTCCGTGGCTGGTCGGCTCCGCACCACGTGCCTGTGCGGACGCGTCCTCGAGCGCCGGGCCCGACTCGAACGGGCTCCTCCCCACCGGGGGCGGGGCGTGCTGCCAGGTGCACTACCGGCGCGCGGCGAGGCGACCTGGACGGTCGGTCGCCTCGCCACTGATTGAACGGTATCAGACGCTCAACTGTCGCGACACATGTAGAGGGCGCGGTACTGCGCCCGCCACATGAGCTGGTACCCCTCGGGTTGTGACGAGGGCGGCTACTCCTCCGGGGAGGCGACGTCTAGCAGGCTCAGCGTCCCCGCCGGGCACTCCGACTGGGGCTTCGGTTTCACCTTCGCCTTGCCCGGCCCGGGCGCGAACAGCTCCATTTGGCCTGGCGGTGCCGGCCTCGGCTGCGGCGGGGCCTCGAAGTCCTCGCGCTTCATCTCGGCCCAGTTGGGCCTCTGCTTCTCGGTCACAGCAGCGTCCCCTGCTCGTATCCCGGACCGAGGGGCCCCAGCTCCCTCACCTTCGCCCCGGTCCTCTCCTGCCACCACTCGGCGAACATCCGCCGGTGGCACCACTGCTCCGGCTTCGCCAAGTCCTCGAAGCACAGCAGCACCAGCCGCAGGTCGCTGGCTGCCACCGCGATCTCCTGGAAGCGGGAGGCGAAGAACTCGACTCCATGCCGCTCCAGTTGGGCGTGGTACGCCGTCTCATACGCCGGGCGCGCGGACCCGAAGTACTCCCGGCTCGGTGCGGCCTCTCGTACCTGGTGCTCCAGCGTGTACGGCAAGGTCCACCGCGGCGCGCCCAGGGTGATGCGCACCGGTACACCCATCGACGGCTCGAAGCCCTGGTACCTGTGTGTGAACAGTTCGAACATGCTCCTCCTCGCTGCTGGGCCCATTGGGGCCTCGACATGAGGTGATGGCCGGGCCAGGGGCTCGCCCCCAACCCGGCCATCACCGCTTACACCGCTTCCCGGATCCTGGCCTGCCCCTGAGGCTTGGCCAGGTCGAGGAAGTAGTCGAGATGGTCGTTCTCCGTACGGCCACTCCTCGCGGAGCTCGCGATTCGCTCTCTCGGCCCGCTCCCGGCCTGTCTCGGCGATGACGGCCAGCCTGGCCATCAGTCCGTGACTGACCTCGGACTCCTCGTCCACGATCCACTCCTGATCGAAGATCACGACGTCGGTCACGATGCCTCCGCTCCCTGTGGATTTATTAAGGCGGTCAAGAGATTGAGCTTATTCATGATAATTAAATACTATCATCAACATTACGTGCCGCCAAGTTTCATTTATCACTCAAGCGTGGTCGAGGGGAAGCAAGGGCTCCCCGCCCCCCTGGGCCCATGCTCCGTCCGCCCCCAGATGGAGGTGCCAAGCCACCCCACGCTCACCCCACTTCCGCCGCACCCCGTACGCAAAAGTGGCCGGGAGTCCTCCGGTGGGACCCCCGACCTACTCTCTGCTCAGGATCTCAGGCAGCCACCGGCTCCTCCTGCTCCCGCCCGGCAGTCGCCTCCAGCTTGGCTGCCTCCGCGAGCTCGGACTCCGTCGGCTCCGGCTCGCCCTCGCCGCCCTCCGCCTTCGGCTCGACCTCCAGCTCCGGGCGCACCGTCAACTGCTTCGCCTCCGACATAGCCTTCGCCTTGCGCAGCTTCTTCACGGCCTCGGCGGCCGACTTCCGTACCCGCTCCACCGCGTCCAGGTGCTTGCCGACCTCGCCCTCGAACAGATCCGCCAGCTCCGTGGGCGTCAGCTTTGCAAGCTCCTCCAGCAGAGTCCCGGCCCGCTCGACCTGGTCCACCTTGGACTTGGCCTGCTTACGCTCCTTGGCCTTGTCCTCCTTCTCCTTGGTCGACAGCTCCTTGTCGGAGAAGAAGCCTTCCTGGTTCTCCTTCATCCGCAGGGCCTGCGCGAAGGTCGAGGCGTCGGTCTCCGTCTTGAAGTCGCCCTTCATGTACCGGGTGACGGCCACCTTCTGGTTCGCCGGCGAGAGCTTGGACAGGTACCAGGCGAAGTCGGCCTTGATCTTGCCCTCGGTGACCAGTTCCGCGATGTCGGTCGTGAGGTTGAGCAGGTCCATCCGCCACCGCACGTAGTCGGTGGTCTTGCCGAACATCTCCGCGATGGCCTCCGCCATGTACCCGAACCCGACCAGGTCCGCGTACGCCTGCGCCTCCTCCATCAGCGTCATGTCCGCGCGGCCGATGTTCTCGGAGATGCCCATCACGAACGCCTTCTCGTCGTCCACGCTGCCGACGACCTTGGCCTCGATGGTCGAGGCACCCTCCACCAGGTGCATCGCCCGCCACCGGCGCTCACCCATCACGATCTGGAGCTTGTCGCCGGCCGGGCGGACCACGATCGGCTGGAGCTGGCCGACCGAGCGGAACTGGGCGGCCAGCTCCTCCAGCTTGGCCTCGTCGAAGAACTTGCGGGGCTGGTCCGGGTTGGGCTCGATGTCCGCGAGCGGGATCGCGATGACCTCGATGTTCGCTTCGGTGACGCTCATGTCGCTGACTCCTTGCGCTCTTGTCTCGCAGGATGGGTTCCTGTGAGGTAATAACTAAATACTATGATCAAACGATCATGGGCATCAAGTGTTATTTAATTTTAGGGGTGGCCGAGTTCGGGATCATTCGTCTGTCAAGATTTCATCTGTCTCAACATATGTCGAATCTAGGAATTCCGGGTCCAGTTCAGAGTCTGCCCCGGTGAGCACCTTCCAGATTTCCATGTCCCGCCAGCCCTCCGTGCCGTCTGAGTCGACCTCTGGCTCCCTGGCGGGATCGGTCTCACCGGTCGGCCCCGTTGTGCTGGACGGTTCGTGCTGTTCCACGCCTCCTCCTCGACGGCCTAAGACGTCGTCTCATTTGGTGAGTCTGCGGTAGCAGATGAGGCTGCAGGCGATGGCGGTGAAGGCCAGGAAGTGCTCG
>NZ_JBNGGG010000023.1:0-166495 GCF_049974585.1 Streptomyces sp. UG1
CAAGGGCGACCCCACGCCGGGCTGGCTCGGGCTGCACCCCGGAGCGTGACCATGGGCGGGGCCGCAGGTCCCACCGGTGGGCTACGCGCCCCCCGAGAAGAACAACAGACGAGGCGTGAACTCTTGGGGTCCCTGGCGAGCTCCTCCGGACAGCATGCACAAGCCCCGTTCCCGTTCTCCTCACCGCCCGGCCCGCTGCGCCCTGAGCGCGGTCTCCGCGGTCGCAGCGTTCGGTCTCACCTTGGCCGGCTGCGGCGAGAAGGGCACCGGTGCCAGGGACGAGGGGAAGAGCAAGACGACGACGCGCACTGGTACGAATCCGGCATGCGGCGACTGACCACCGACTGATCACCACGCACAGCAACAAGGCCCAGGTCTCTGACCTGGGCCTTCATCATGGAGCGGGTGACGAGAATCGAACTCGCGCTCTCAGCTTGGGAAGCGACGGCGCTAGGGCAGTCACATGCCTGGTGACCTGCGGGGAATCATCGGGCCGATGTCGTCGCGCCGACCCGATCGCACCCCTGTTGACCGTGGTTGTCCGTCCTTACGGGCACGCTGTGGGCACGGCCTCGAAGAACGGGCGCCTGTATGAACGGGCTGTGTGCTCGGCTCGTTCGTGCCCTCAGCTCGGGAAGCTTTCGCCAGTGCACAGCCCTCCGGTGAAGTGATCACTTGCCTGACTCACTTGAAGGTGAAGCTGCAGTTCCGCAAGAAGGGGACGTTCGCGTACACGACCGTGAAGACGATCACCACCGACAGCTCCGGAAACCTGAAGACCACGGCGAAGGCGTCGACGGCCGACTACTGGCGTTACACCTTCGCCGGCTCGTCCACCACCGCACCCGCCACCGCCTCCGGCGATTACGTCGACGTCCGCTGACGTCGCTGAACGCCGCCGGGTCCCAGCGCCCCGGCTGGGGCCGGCCGGGTGCGCAGCGCCATCCGGCAGACTCCGGCACAACTGGGAAACTGCACTGTGGGCAACAAGGGGGACCGGTCGAGCCTGCGCCATCGACGGTGTCCGCAGGCAGCATCTGTGACCAGCCCCTCTCCCGGTGAGTGGGCAGTTCCGCTTTTCCGACCGCAAGAAGTTGGACTTTCAATATCCTTTCCGTGCTGCCTACTGCACAACTGCAGTACGTCGAGCGATGGAAGGACGAACCCCATGTTCCGAGCCCATCGCACAGCTGCCGTAGCGTGTCTCGCGACCCTACTGGCTGTGCTCACCCCCACCTCTGCCTCTGGCGCCGATCCCGCGCGGACCGCGTTAGACCGGTCCCCGGTGATACAGACCACCGCCGGCCCGCTCCGGGGCCAGGCGACCGCCGAGGGGCGGCAGTTCCTCGGCGTCCCGTACGCCGCCGATCCGGTCGGCGCGCTGCGCTGGCGTCCGCCACAGCCCCACCCGGCCTGGAAGGGCATACGCGACGCCACGGCGTTCGGCCCCCGCTGCCTGCAGGGCACGAATCCGCAACAGGGCACCTACACCGAGAACTGCCTGAACCTGAACGTCTACACTCCGGCGAAGCCGCGGCGGGTGCCCGTGATGGTGTGGATCCATGGCGGCGGGATGATCCAGGGCGGCGGCGAAGACTACGTCGCTGACCGTTTCGCCGCGGACGGCAACGTGATCGTGGTGACCATCAACTACCGTCTCGGAGCCTCCGGTTTCCTCACTCTGCCCGGTGTGCAGGGCAACTACGGCCTGCTCGACCAGCAGGCGGCTCTGCGCTGGGTACGCGCCAACATCGCTCGCTTCGGCGGCGACCCGCACGCGGTCACCATCGCCGGTGAGTCCTCAGGGGGCCGTGCCGTGTGCACCCAGCTGGCCTCGCCCACCGCACGCGGGCTGTTCCGGGCCGCGATCAGTCAGTCCGCCTCCTACCGCGACTGCGCGGCCATCCCCGCCAAGAGTGCCGAGACCACCGGTCGCGCCTACGCCGACGCTCTGGGCTGCACGGACACCGACTCGGCCGCCGTGCTGGACTGCCTGCGCACCAAAACCCCGCAGGAACTTCTCGCCGCACAGTCCGGTCACGGCTGGGGACCCATCGTCGGCGACCGCGTGCTGCCGCGCCAGCCTGCCGAGACCTTCGCGGCCGGTCAGCAGGCCAAGGTGCCGACCCTCTTCGGTACCACCCGCACCGAGGGACGGTACTTCGACTACTTCGACTTCGACGGCAAGGGACAGCCGCTGATGGCGGAGCAGTACCCCCGGACCATGCGCGACTGGTTCGGCGAGGACATCGCAGACGAGGTGCTGGCGCGCTATCCCCTGACCGGGCACCCGACCCCGACGCTTGCACACGCCGCCGCCCGCGGCGACCGGGACTATTCCTGTCCGACCGCCCGGGTCAGCCGGCAACTCGCCAAGGGCGCCCCGGTGTATCAGTACGAGTTCGCGGACGTGACCGGTCCGCCCGCCGAGAATCTCCGCAACCAGAACACCGACTACGACTTCGGGGCCACGCACACCAACGACCTCCAGTACCTCTTCCGGCACAACGGACGCGAGGCGCCGTTCAACGCCGAGGAGCGGCAGCTGTCCCGGCAGATGATCCGGTACTGGTCGTCGTTCGTCGCAGACGGAGTCCCCCGTGCCCCCGGCCTCCCCGACATGGCCGACCAGCGCGTCCGGCCGGGCGAGGTGATGGTCCTGCAGACCGCGTCGGCCGGCGGCCCGCGCCCGGCCGGTGACTTCACCGCCGCCCACCACTGCATGCTGTGGGACAAGGTCGCGGCCACCGGGTAACCGTTGGCGACTCCTGGGGGCGAACGTGACGTCGGCGTTCATGACCTGCTGTGGTTGTGAAGGCCGACGTTGTGTTCGCGGAGGGTGTCGGTGTCCCTGCACGCTGACGACCTCTTGAGGAACAACGCCGCTTGGAGATGGGATCTCAAGTGGTCTTCGTCGACCTCTTCGAGGAGCCGAACCGCCTGGTCCGTATCTCGCTCGGCCTTCATGTCCTCACGGTGCGCTGCCGGCCGGACTGTGATTCTTCCCGCGTTCCTCCGTCGGGAGCTCCGCCGACACCTGGATAGCTACGCCGAGCCGGGGCCCCGACGGGCTGCTGTTCGTCGGCGAGAAAGGCGCTCCCTTCCGGCGGAGCACCTTCGGGCGGAAGTGGCGGAAGGCACGTGAGATCGTCGGCATGCCGGAGGGCTTCCGGTTCCACTCTGACGACGAGCGCCAAGAGGAGGTCGCCGCCGGGTGGACGCGACGGTTCGGAAGGCTCGTGCCGCCGCCCGTGCGGAGAAGGAGCCTGACAAGCCTTGTGGCACGAATCTGGCTCGCGAGCGCTGATCACGACGGACAGCAAGAGGGCCCAGGTCGATGACCTGGGCCTTATTCATGGAGCGGGCCGTACGGCTCTGACCTGCGCAGATATCTGCTCCTCGGGGTGGTCGTTGGGGTCGGATTGCACCGCTGTTGACCGTGGTTTTCCGTCCTTACGGGCACGCGGAGGGCACGGCACCTTGGAAGGGGAGAGACCGGTGCTGCCGACAGCGCACATACCCATGGGCTGCCTCGTACGGAGACGTTCTCGTCTTTGGTTGCCGAGGACGCGTGCTCGACGGACATGGCCAGGGCGACGACCTGGACGTCTGCATCTCGTCCGTCAGCCTCTGGCGCGGCGTCCTGGCCGAGGGCCGCACGCGCCGCGGGGGCGGCTACTCCGCAGTCCAGGCTGCCGACCCTGGGCGGTGTCGGTCAGCTGTTACGAGGGGTGGGTTTCTGAACGGGCCAGGAGGTGATGCTTCTGCGGTCTCCGCAGTCCTCCCGGGTCTCGCCCTTGCAGATGAAGACGGAGCCGGTGGTGGTCGGCCTGGTCGTCGTGCGGAAGTCGATCGGGGCCGAGCCGGGGCCGCACTGGGTGGCCTGCTTGATGGTGGGGCCGGGCACGAAGTCATGGGTGAACTGGAACCACACCGAGTAGCAGTCGTTCCCAGTGTTCGTCAGTTCGCCTCGGACAACGAGCGTGGAGTTCAGAGGACCCTTCTGGATCGTGCGGGTTCCCTGAGCGGTGGCGGTTCCGTGCGCGACGTTCCACTGCACGTCTGCGGCGGACGAGGGCGTGCCGGAGAGCAGGACAGCGCTGGTGGAGGCCAGAGCTACGGCGGCGGTCTTGAGCATGTGTGACGGCATGGTGCTGTTCCTTGCGTCAGGCGTGGGCGTGTTCCTTGACGGGTTCGTCGATGGGCCCGTCGTGTACCGGCTCTGGCCCCGGAGTCCGTCGTGACAACGCGCGGAGGATGCGTCCGAGGTCGGGGTCGTGGCCGAGGGGTGCCAGGAGGAGGAGCAGGCCGGCCCACATGGCGAAGGCGAAGCTCCACAGGCCCATGACGACGGCGATGGACAAGTGCAGAAGGACCCCGGCAGGCAGCAGGATCCAGCGGACCTTTTGCGGCATCAGGAGTGCGGCAGCGAGGGCGATCTCGATGACGAGAGGACCCCAGGTCATCGCGGCCACGCCAACTGGGTTGTGGACGATGGCGTTGACCATCGGCCGCAGCCAGCCGGGGGAGCCGAAGTCGTAGTTGTTGACCCAGTAGTACAGGGCGGTTCCGTCGGCCCACTCGGCGTGGGGGAGTTTGGCCACGCAGGACTGGAAGTACAGGACGGCCATCTGGATCCGCGCTACGACGATTGCGCTGATGCCGAGGAGGGCGAGCAGGTCGCGCCCTTCGGACTGGGGGAGTTCAGGCGGGCTGGGCTGCCAGTGCCAGCGGCGTGAGTCTCCCAGGGCCACGATGGCGATCAGGAGGTGAGTACCCAGGTGATCTGATCGCCGCCGTCGGGGATGGAGATGCCGGTGAAGACGCTGAAGGCCACGTAGGCGTGCGGGATGGCGGTGAAGCGGGGCCGCCAACCACTGGCCGCGATGACGAGGACGAGACAGCACAGCCAGCGCATGGTGTCGTAGTGGTCGGGTTCCACTAGGCAGAAGGCGCCGCCGGCCGTGACACCGCGGCACAGCGGGTACTGGCCGACGGTGGCCACCTCCCGGAAGAGGGTGGCCGCGTCGCTGAACGCCAGCGTGCCGAGTGTGCCGAGGGCCAGCAGCGTACGGGCCAGACCGTAGCCGGTGGTCCACGGTATGGGGATGGTGCGCCGACGCATCAGCACGTCACCTCCAGCACCATGACGCGTTCCGGGCTGTGGGCCTCGGGCATCAGGTCACGCCATGCCCACGGGGTGGGGCGTTCCTGCAAGAGGCCGACGGTTCCGCAGAGGGTGGGGTCCGGTGAGCGGTTCTCGACGTGCCGCGCGGGCGTGCCGAAACTCTTCAGGCAGTGCTGTCTGTCGTCGGAGCACTCGCGCCAGTCGTCCTTCTTCGCGGCGGAAAGCAGCACCGCGATCTCGACGCCCTGAGCGCGCGATTCGCGATTGAGGCCGAAGGCGTTCCGTGGTGAGGCATGGGGAGTCAGTGCAAGCGGTCTCCAGTCCCCTGGTGCCTTTTTGAAGGGAACGATTTCAGGGTCCCGAGGTGACTTGGTGAAGAATGCCCAACCCTGCGGAGCCAGATTTACGACCGTATACTTCACCTTCTCCTGGGCGGGCAGTGAGATGACGTTCTTCGGTAGCTGTTCCTGGGCCACGTATGCAATCACGATGATCCATGCAGTGCAAACAGTGGCCACCGCTTTCAGCGAAACGGAGACCGAGCCGTCACAGCTTTGCGTAAAAGCCTCGCAGAAGCGACGGAATTTTATTTTCATGGTGGTGAGTTCCTGCCCCCGTGAGGCGCTGAAAGGCCCGGCCGCGAGGGCGGGGAGTCTGCAGCCTCCCCGCCCCGTTCGGTACTAGGCGGCCTTGAGTGCCTCCGTGACCTGCGCGACGGCCTCGTCCTTCGACAGCGGCGTCTCGTCACCGCTGGTCGGCTTCGCGCTCCAGAACCAGTTCTTGCCCTTGACGAAGTTGGCGCCCACCGCGACGGTCACCGTGACGACGGCGCCGGCCGCGGTAACCACGGTTGCGATGTGGACGACTGCGGCACCAACGGCCACGGTGACGCCGCAGCGCTGCCCGTTCTCCCTGGGAGCGGCCGACTTGTCCGTCTTGGCCACTGCGAGGAGCATCTCCTGAGCGCTGCTGACAGCCTTCTCCACCTGGCGCGGGTCGCCGCTGCGCGTCTTGCGGCTGAGGTCGGCGAAGAAGCCGGGCGACTTCTTGTTGATCAGTTCGATCACCGCATTGGACGCGCGGACCTCGTCCGGGGAGTCGTTGCCGATGTGCTGGCGTGCCGCCGAGAAGAGCTCCAGCTCGGCCAGGTTCTCGCCGACCTTGCCCTGCCCGAAGAACAGCCCGCGGAAGACGTTCTCGCCGTCGGACTTGGCCGAGGCGGCAGTCGCGACGGCTGCCGGCTTGGCGGACGTGCTGGTGGTGTCCGCGATCGCCGTCGGTGCTGCAGCCACACAGAGAGCCGCCGCGGTAACGCCGGCTACAGCCAATATCCCGCGCTGCTTGATATTCAATTCGTTCCCCTCGATGCGGTCACCACGCTTCCCCCGGAGCGTTATGCCGTCGAAGATCATCAGACACGGAAAAGAGGAAGTCGAACAAAAGTGGCCGACGTCACACGAGGGGAATGCGAGCGGTGGTCTAATCGCTTTCTGTCGGGGTCGGCCCGGCCCGCGCCGGGGGAAACGTGGGCCAGGCCGACTTCTCACCTTGGGGACTTTGCGCCCAAGGAGTTCAGGAGTGCGGCGCCCCGTTCGGCGTCGTCCACGCTTACGGCGAAGTCCTTGCCCTTTGCGCGGACGACAAGACACTCGCCACGGCGAAGCATCACGGTGGTCCCCAGCCCGCTCAGCCGGTACCCCCATCCCCCCACCTGCGCCGGTGTGCGGTGGTCGACGCGGGCCGATTCGATGTCCTGGACGGCCCAGCGTCGTGCCGGCCAGCCCAGCGGACCGAAGGACACTTTCAGCCCCTCCTCGCTGACCCGCGCCTGTACCGAGGCGCAGCCGAGGACCAGAACCGAGGCGAGCGCGAACGGTGCCATGAGGATCAGCGCCGGAAGCGGATCTGTCAGGCCCCCCACGGCGGCCACGGCGGCGGTCAGGGCCACCAGCCCCGTGCCGGCGGATGTCATCTGAAGCCACGGGTTGGACGTGCGGGAGAACCACGCCAGTCGCTGGCCTTCAGGGATGTCCATGCTCGGACCGTCCGCCGCCTGGCCCTGCGTCGCAGGCTCCTGACGGGTGGCGAGCCAGGCGAGCGCGCCTGCCGTGGCCGCCACCACGGCGGTCGCCACGACCAGACTCGTCACCGAACCCGCCTCGCGCCAGTCGGACCGGTCCAGATTCGCCCGCACGACCGAAGCCTGCCCGCCGACCAGGAAGATCCCCCCGGTCGTCAGCGTGACACCCGTCCATCCGCGGATCGCCCCGCCGGAGTCCGGACCTGCGCGCCGCGATCCGAGCGTCACCCCCACAGTCAGCACTGTCCAGATCAGAGCCGGGAAGGCTGCCGCCGCCCACAGCGGCATGGAACTGTCGGGTTCCCCCGCTCCGCTCCAGTGCGTGGCCAGCCTCTCCGGCAACCGTCCGCTCGCAGCCAGAGGCATCCCCACCAGCATCAGCAGGATCCCGGTGCACCACCCGACAAGGCCCCACTTAGTTCCGCCACCGCGGGCCGAGTGCTTGTTCACGGAATCCCCCTGATCATCTCGATGACGTCGTTCTTGCTGTAGCCGAGGCGCGCCGCTTCGGCCACCAGATCGCCCACGCGATCCAGCAGTACGGAGCGCTGGTCCGCCCCGTCGGCCACCGTCACACCCCGGCCGCGCCGGAACTCCAGCACACCCTCGTCGCGCAGCGTCCGCAGGCCGCGCAGCACGGTGTTGACGTTGACGCCCAACGCCTGGGAAAGGTCGCGCGCCGGGGGCAATCGATCCCCCGGACCGCACTCTCCGTCGGTGATGGCGCGCCGGATCGCGCCTGCCACCTGCTCGTGCAGGGGGCGATTCTCTGCGACATCCAGTCTCAGCAACATGGTGCTACTGACGATAGCACCATTCGTTTTATGTGTGGCAGGGGCGGCAGGCATCGCCCAGATCGACCAGTTCATCTCCCCGTATGCCAACGGTCTTGGCCTCAAGAGGCGGGCGTTGTGGCACCTCTTCGGCCTACCTGCCGGGGTTCCGTCGCTGCCTGCGTCCTAGCAGCGGCGTCCGACAAGCGCTGATGGATGTCGTGGGCGGATGTCACACAGGGAAGTGCCGGTGCCGGACAGCAACAGTCCCACGATCCGCGCCCGTTGCCCGCACGGCGAGGCTGGCCATTACAGCGCGCACGCGCAGCGCCTGCGTATGCCCCTGACGGCATCAGCGTCAAGAACGTGCGAGGTCTCAGGACTTGGCCATGGTGCTTCCAGTTCGGCCCACACGATCTTTGGCGGGGTCGGTCTGGAGACCGTCGAGCTGCAGATCACAGGCGATGCCCGGGTGGTGGAGGCGGGGGATGATCCGGCCCGTGCGGGTGCGGGGAGCGTTCCTGGGCCAGACCAGCAGCACCGGGCAAGGGGCGTGGTCGACGACGAAGCGGGTGGCGTGGCCGAGGCTGTGCGGGCCGAGCCGGGTGGGGCCGCCGTCGCGGGCGCAGATCAGCAGGTTCGCGTCTGTGGCGGCTTCGACCACCGTGCGCTCGGTGGGGCCGTGGGCCAGGAGCCGCCGGGACGGGCGGCCCAGGCGTTCTTCGGCGGCGGCGAGCAGGTCCTGGACCGCGGACTCGGCGAGTTGCTCCATCCGGCGGCCGGGGTCGCGTTCCGGGTGGCCGCGGCCGAGGAGGCCGGCGAACGCGCCGTGTGCCGTCTCGGCGACCGTGTCGTCGTGGACGTACAGCAGCACGAGGTCCTCCTCCGGTGCGGCGCGGTCGATCGCGGCGTCGACGCAGGCGGGCCAGGTGCCCTCGGTGATCCAGACGATGACGCTCATGAGCGGCTCCGGAGGCAGCGGAAGGTCAGGTCCCGATGGTGTGCAGCATTCCCCACAGGGCCACGGTGGAGGCAAGGAGCGTAGTCGGTACGGTGACCAGGCCGAGGCGGGTGAAGTGGCCGAGCTCCGCCCGAGTGTCGTGGGCGTGCAGGATCCACCGCCACAGCAGGGTGGCCAGTGAGCCGACGTAAGTGAGGTTGGGGCCGAGGTTCACGCCGATCAGTGCCGCGAGGACGGGACCCGGGCCGCTCGGGGCCACGAGCGGCAGCGGGGCCAGAACCGCGAGGCAGGTTGTTGATCACGTTGGCGAGCGCCGCGGCCACCACCGCGACCGCGAGCAGAGTGGGCAGCGAGTCCCCGGCCGGCAGCAGATGCCCGAGGCCAGCGTCCAGGTCGTTGTCGACGACTGCCTTGACCACGACGCCCAGGGCCAGGACGAACAGGCAGAACAGCGGAGCCGCCGCGCCGACCAGCGCCCTGACGGTCGTACGGCGCTGCCCGAGCGCCCTGAGGCCGAGCACGACGACCCCGCCGAATGCCGCCCAGGAGGGATCCAGCCCGGCGAAGGACGTCACGACGAATCCGCCGAGTGTCAGAGCCAGCACGACGAGCGTGAAGACGGGTACCGCCCGGCCCCTCTCGGACCTGCTCGGTGCCGTGCCGGCAGCCAGATCGGCACGGAAGTGGCGGAGGAAGACGGCGTACTCGACGGCGATCGCGGCCAGCCAGGGCAACGTCATCAGCCTCCGAACCGAGTGAAGGTCAGACCGCTCGCGGTGAACGCCAACAGGTTCGTCAGGTTCGACACCGGCAGCAGCAGGGAGGCGGAGTTGGCCAGGTGGGCGGTGGCGTAGACGTGCGGCGGCGGCCGGGAGCCGGCCCGTGCTGCGGTGGCGAAGACGACCGGGGTCAGCAGGACGACCGTCGCGTCCAGGCTGAGCACCGCCGTGATCACGGAGGCGACCACGAACCCCCTCCCAGCAACCGATGGGAGCTGCCACCGCACCAACGTAAGTTCCGCATTCAACGGTTGAATGCACCGCAACCTGCGACTTTGTCCTTCGCTGGTCGCTCCGGTGCCGGAGTGTTGCCTGCGCGCGCCGCCCAGGGAGGCTCGCCTTTGCCGGCGGATGAGTGCGACCGAAACGGGTGCGCTGGATGGCGCTTGCCTGGGCTAGCGAACTGGCGCTTTGCGTATGTGACTTCACCCGCGAACGCCTGGGAGGTGACGCGGGTCACAAGAAGTGCGTCTCGCTATTCGAGGCGTTCGGCTGATGCCTCGTCAGGGAGTGGCCTCCGGAGCCCCTCTCGTGGGCGCATTCGCGCAACTTAGAGGACGCAGAGGGTACGTAGCCCTCAAATTGGACTAGACAACTAACAAACCCCAGGTCAATGACCTGGGGTTTCATCATGGAGCGGGTGACGAGAATCGAACTCGCGCTCTCAGCTTGGGAAGCTGATGTTCTACCATTAAACTACACCCGCGTAAGATCGCCGCCCCAAGATCCGGAGGCGGTGTCCGATCACTTCGTCACTGTACCTCATGACTGGCCTCCGGCGCTGACGCCGTGGGGCCTGAGTGCGTTTCAGGGGTGGGATCCGGGTGCAGTGGGCCTGAGTTGGGGCGTACGGTGGAGGGGTGGGAGAGGGTCCGGGCGGGGTCGGAGTGCCGTCTGGAGGGCCGTCCCTTTGATCCCGTAATGTGGCCTCTCGTCGTCAGGCAGGCAGCAGCCAGACGCGGCTCTTGGGGAAGGGACTTAAAGGACTTGATGGAGCGCACCGTCGTCCGTTGTGCCGATGGGCACGTGTTCAGCACCGCTTCGTTCCCGATGCAGCAGGCCGAGCGCCTCGGACCGGGCCGGCTCGTCCGGTGTCCTCGGTGTGCGCGGCTCCGCAGTGTGGTGCCGGTGCAGATGGAGAAGCGGTAGCAGCAGCAGTCACCGCAGGTGTGCGCCGGGCGCGCGGACGTCGCGATTGTCGTCGTTCCGCGCGCCTTGCGTATCCTCGGGGCGTGCTTCTCTCAGACAAGGACATCCGGGCCGAGATCGACGCCGGGCGGGTACGGATCGATCCCTACGACCAGACCATGGTGCAGCCGTCCAGCGTCGACGTGCGGCTGGACCGGTATTTCCGGGTGTTCGAGAACCACCGGTACCCGCACATCGACCCCTCCATCGAGCAGGCCGATCTCACGCGGCTCGTCGAGCCCGAGGGCGACGAGCCGTTCATTCTGCATCCCGGGGAGTTCGTGCTCGCCTCGACGTACGAGGTCATCACCCTCCCCGATGATCTCGCCTCCCGGCTCGAGGGGAAATCCTCGCTCGGGCGGCTCGGGCTCGTCACCCACTCCACCGCCGGGTTCATCGACCCGGGGTTCAGCGGGCACGTCACGCTCGAGCTGTCCAACCTCGCCACCCTCCCCATCAAGCTCTGGCCCGGCATGAAGATCGGCCAGCTCTGCATGTTCCGGCTCACCTCGCCCGCCGAGTTCCCGTACGGGAGCGAGCGGTACGGATCCCGGTACCAGGGGCAGCGCGGGCCCACCGCCTCCCGGTCCTTCAAGAACTTCCACCGGACTCAGGTGTGAGGGAGGTGCGGGAGAACCTCAGCTACGAGCGGTTCGGCACCGCCGTCCGTGAGCTCGCGCAGACCATCGCCGACGACGGGTTCGAGCCGGACATCGTGCTCAGCATCGCCCGGGGCGGGGTCTTCGTCGCCGGCGGGCTCGCCTACGCCCTCGACTGCAAGAACCTCCACCTGGTGAACGTCGAGTTCTATACGGGGGTGGGGACGACCCTCGAGATGCCCGTCATGCTCGCGCCCGTCCCCAACGCCATCGACTTCACCGACAAGAAGGTGCTGATCGCCGACGACGTCGCCGACACCGGCAAGACCCTGAAGCTCGTCCACGACTTCTGCGTCGAGCATGTCGCCGAGGTGCGGTCCGCCGTGATCTATGAGAAGTCCCACTCCCTCGTGAAGTGCGAGTACGTGTGGAAGCGCACCGACGAGTGGATCAACTTCCCGTGGAGCGTCGAACCGCCCGTCGTCCAGCGGGCCGGGCAGGTGCTCGACGCCTGACAGGTGTGCAGCACCCAGCACCCAGCACCCAGCACCTGAGAAGGGCCCCGCGCGCGTGCGCCGGGGCCCTTCCACATACACGCCGGGTCACCTGTCGGTGGACCTAGAACGTGCCCAGCTTCACGATCGACAGCAGCGCGACCAACTGGATCGCGCTCGCGCCCAGGGCCTTCGGCCAGGGCAGGTCGTGGGACTTGGTGACCATCAGGGTGAGCAGGGCGCCGGCCGCCACCCAGGTCGCCCAGCCGAGGGCCTGGACGAAGGTCGCGTCGCCGCCGGCGAACATGGCGAAGACCAGGCGGGGGGCGTCCGTCAGGGACATGATCAGCATGGAGAGGCCGACCGTGGGCTGCCAGGCGCCGTCGCCGCCGAGCTGGCGGGCCAGGGTGTGGGTCACCACGCCCAGGACGAAGGACGACAGGACCATCGCCACCGCCGTCGTCAGGACGATCGGGACCGCGTTCGAGAGGGTCGCGTTGATCGCGTCCTGGCGTGCGGTGTCGAAGCCGAAGACGGCCAGCAGGCCGTAGAGGAACGTCACGATCAGGGCGGTGCCCCACATCGAGTAGTCCCGCATCTGGAGGAAGGTCTGCGTGGGGGAGAGGACGATGCCGCGCAGCAGGGCCTTCCAGTGCAGGCGGGGGCCGATCGGGGCCGCCGGGGCCGCGCCCGCCTGGTAGGTCTCGCCCTGGCTGTAGGGGTCGTCGCCGACCGAGAACGCCTGGGTGTGGCCCGGGTTGTTCGCCGCGTACGGGTCCGGGGCGCCGCCGCCCGGGCCGTGCGGGTAGCCGGCGTCGCCGAAGTACTCCGGCTCGCCGTGCCCGCCCTGCCCGCCGGGGCCGTAACCGCCGTAGCCGCCACCGCCGTTCGCCTGCGGCCAGCCGCTCCCGCCGCCCGAGCCGGCGTGCGGCTGCTGCGGGGGGTAGCCGTACGACGGTCCCTGGGGCGCCTGCTGCCCGTACGGAGGTTGTTGGGGGCGCGTTTGCGGGGTGCCGTTGTTCCGGCTGCCCCGTCCGATCCTGAATCCAGCCACGTCTTCGAACGTACCTGGTCCCGGAGAATCGCGTGCCGGGCCCTGCGGTCAGGGCCCGGCTTTGCGGCCGAGCTGTGACATCCCCTAAGGGAAGCCAGGGGAGGGGGAGGGGAGGTTTCAGGGGCCACTCAGGGAAAGCTCGGGCAACCATCAGGCAACCGCAGACGACCAGCAGGGGGCTGCCACCGGGACACCGCCCCAGGACCGCTCAGGAATGCCGTACGGCTCCTCCCCTCCCCTTCTCCTACCTGCGGCCGGTCGTGGAGGCGAAGCCCAGCCACGTGTGGCGGTTGCCCCACCAGCACCAGCCGACCTTCGGGGCGTCGCGCCGCTCGCGGCCGTCGCGTCCCGTGCCGTTGCTGATCCAGATCGCCGGGGTACGGGCGTCCAGGGCGCCGTTGGCCTTGCGCAGCCGGGAGCCGATCGTCATGAAGCAGCGGTTGCGCTCCAGGGCCGCCGGTTGCTGGAGCACCCAGTGGATGCCCTCGGTGAGCAGCAGCGGGGTGCGGGTCTGCTCGGTGAGCGCGGGGAGCGCCTCCTCCGGGCTCCAGTTGGCCATCTGGTCGCCTCGGTCGATGCCGGTGACGACGTAGAGGGGAGCGTCGGGCAGCTCGATGCCGTCGGGGGCGAAGTCGTCGACGTCGGGCATGTCCACGACGGCGAAGCCGGGCTTGTCGGCGCGCCGGAGCAGTGGGGCGAGGGCGGAGGCGGGGGCGCGGTCCGGGTGGACGGCGAGCAGGGTGCCGCCGTCGCCGCGCTCGGCCTTCTCGGCGAAGGCGCGCAGCTCGTCGGCCGGTATCGCCGCGAGGTCGGGTACGCCTAGCGCGATCAGATGCTCCGCCTGGGTGGTGAGCGGCGGGAGAGGGGGCAGGTCGGCGGGCGGCGACGTCTCGGGCAAGGCGCTCCTCGGTTCGGTGGGCGGCGTGAGGTCGACAGATCAACGAGGTGTCCGGAAGTTCAACGGGGTGTCCGGACGGAACGTTCCCGGCTGACGCCGAACGCGCGGCGCCGGCTACCGCGCCAGGAACTCCGCGCTGGAGAAGGTCACCGACGGCTTCGCCGTCACCAGGCCCTTCTTCGTGCCCGGGTACACCGCCACCGTGTCCTTCGTTTCGCCGGCGTATGTGCGCACGACCAGGTCGGCCCGGCGGTCGCCCTCGAAGTCGCCGGTGGACACGACGCGGGTGGTGCCCGGTGCGGGGGGCTCGACGGTCACCATGCCCGTCGTGGCGAGTCCTGTCGTACGGCCGTGGAAGATGCGCAACCGCGAGCCGCTGGAGAGGAGTTCGCTCAGGCCGTCGCCGTCGAAGTCGGCGGCGTCGAGGATCGATCCGGGGGAGGGGAGGGTGCCGCGTGCGGCGGGGGTCGGGAGGTCGTAGCGCAGGGACGTTCCGTCCATCGTGCCGATCGCCGCGTCCAGGGCCGCCTTGCCCCTGCCGAAGGTGCCGAGGGCCACGTCGATGCCGGCGGGCAGGGCGGCTCCGGTGCGGGTGGGGCCGGTCGGGCCGCCGAGGACGAGTGCGGAGGGGCCCTGGCCCGCTGCCGTACGGACCACCAGGTCGTCGTAGCCGTCGTCGTCGACGTCGGCCGCGGGGCCCGTGGGGACGTTGCCGGGCGCCTGGATGGGGGCGGCCGCCGCGCGTGGGGTGCCCTTGCGGGTGAACGGGCCTCGCAGGAAGCTCAGTTGGCCGCCCGACGCGTGCACCACCAGGTCCTGCGCGTCGTCGCCGTCGAAGTCCCCGCACACCGGCTGGTCGGGCCAGTCGTTGCCGACGCGGGCGCGCGGTGGGATGACCAGCTTGACCGCCTTGCCGGTGAGGCCCTTGGGGGAGCCGAAGAGGAGCTGGAGCGGCACCGGGGGCTGTCCTTGGCCGTCGTAGGGCGGGTCGGTGGAGACGACCAGGTCCGTGAAGCCGTCGCCGTCCAGGTCGCAGGTCGCCTCCGCGTCGAAGACGGCCGGGAGTTGGCCTCCGGTCGGGGCGGCCTGCCGCTCGGGGCGGAGCAACTGCCGTGCGCCCGGGGTGAGTCCGCGCTCGCTGCCGTAGACGATGCCGATGCCGGCGTCGTCCGCGTGGGCCTGTGCCTTGACCAGGTCGTTGAGGACGAGGTCGCGGTGTCCGTCGCCGTTGAAGTCGTCCGGCACCTCGCTGCCCTCGCCCTGCGGGACAGGGAGCAGTGCGGGGGCGTCGGCCACCTGGACGGGGGTGTGCCGGGCGGACTCGGAGCCGTCGTGCGAGGTGCTGCCGCAGGCCGTGAGGGCCAGGGTGCCGAGGGTGGCAAGGGTGCAGGCCATAGCCGCCGCACACATCCCGCTTCTTCGCACGCGCACCGCTCACCTCGTGAGTGTCAGGGGCAACAACTGGGTAATCATGCATGCGTTCGAGGTGGGGCGACAGTCCTGTGGCGGGACAGGGTGCACGGCATCCAGGGCCTCTACCGGGTGCTGATGCCGGACAAGCCGGCGGCGTACGAGCGGTCGGCACACCGGCTCTCGGACGCCCATAGCCCTCGGGCTCGGCGCCCTCTGGCTGGCGGATGTAACGGTTGATACATTCCGATGTGTGACTGGCAGTGGCAGTGGCAGCAGTAGCGGTACGCGATGGATCGTGCTCGTCGTCAAGGTTCCCGCCGAGCCCTCCCGGCACCGGGTCGCGGTCTGGCGTGAGCTGCGGAAGATCGGTGCGCTGTCGCTCGGGCAGGGCGTGTGGGCCGTACCGGACGTGCCGGTGTTCGGCGCCGGGATCGCCCGGGCGCTGGAGCTGACCGAGCGGGCCGGGGGCGAGGCGGTGTCGCTGGCGGCGAGCGGGCGCGGGGCGCAGGACGGGCGGCGGCTGCGGGAGATGTTCACGGCCGCTCGCTCCGCCGACTGGGCCGAGTTCCTCGCCGACTGCGGCAAGTTCGAGGCGGAGCTGGCGAAAGAGATCCGTATCGCCAAGTTCACCCTCGCCGAGCTTGAGGAAGAGGAACAGTCGCTGGAACGGCTGCGCCGCTGGCACCGGGATCTGACGGCCCGGGACGTCTTCGGCGCCCCCGAGGTCTCGGCGGCCACCGAACGCCTCAAGGGCTGCGTCGCCGCCTGCGAGGACTACGCCGAGCGCGTCTTCGCCGCACTGCATCAGGTGCCGGAGCAGCGGGCGCCGGAGGAGGGGAGACCGGCCCCCGAGGAGGGGAGACCGGCCCCCGAGGAGGGGAGATCGGCCCCTGAGGAGGGGAGATCGGCCCCTGAGGAGGGGAGATCGGCCCCTGAGGAGGGAAGGCCGGCCCCCGAGGAGGGGAGATCGGCGCCTGAGCAGGGGAGACCGACCCCCGAGGAGGGGAGACCGACCCCCGAGGAGGGAAAGCCCGCCCCCGAGAAACGAAGGCCGGCGCCCGGGGAGGAGTCCGGCCGATGAGTGGGATACGGCCCCCGGAAGCCGCCCCTGCCCCTGCCCCCACCCCCGCCGCCCGGATGTGGCCCCTGTACGCCGCCGGCTTCACCACCGCCTTCGGCGCGCACGGCATCGCCGCCAACCTCGGCGGCCACTCCGAGGACGCGGTGACGTCCCTGCTCGTGCTCGGCGGCCTGCTCGCCCTGTACGACGGCGCCGAGGTGGTGCTCAAGCCGGTCTTCGGCACCCTCGCCGACCGGATCGGCGCGCGTCCGGTACTGCTCGGCGGGCTGGTGGGGTTCGCGCTCGCCTCCGCCGCCTACGCCGTCGCCGACAGCCCCGGCTGGCTCTGGGCCGCCCGGCTCGGTCAGGGCGCCGCGGCCTCGGCGTTCTCGCCGTCCGCCTCCGCACTGGTCGCCCGGCTGAACCCGGCGGCGCGGCACGGGCGGGTCTTCGGCAGCTACGGCTTCCACAAGTCCGTCGGCTACACCCTCGGCCCGCTGCTCGGCGGGGTCCTGGTGTGGGCCGGCGGGCTGCGGCTGCTGTTCACGGTGCTGGCGGTGCTCGGCGCGGCGGTCGCGCTGTGGGCCGCCGTCGCCGTCCCACACGTACCGCCGCTTCCCAAGCAGCGCCAGACGGTGCTGGACCTGACCCGGCGCCTGGCCGACCCGGCGTTCCTGCGCCCCACGGCCGCCCTGGCCGCGGCTACCGCCGCCCTCTCCGTCGGCGTCGGCTTCCTGCCGGTCTCCGGCGCCACCGCCGGCCTCGGCACGGTGGCGACCGGTGCGGCGGTCTCGGTGCTGGCGGCCTGCGCGGCCGTCGTACAGCCGAAGGCCGGGCGGGCCCTGGACGCCGGTCGCTTCACCGTCCGCACCGGCCTCACCGCCGGGCTGCTGACCACCGCGGCGGGGCTGGCCTGCGCGACCCTCCCCGGACTGGCCGGCCTCCTTCTCGCCGCCGCCCTCATCGGCACCGGCACCGGCCTGATCACCCCGCTCGCCTTCGCCGCCCTGGCCGCCGCCACCCCCGCGGAACGCCTGGGCCAGACGATGGGCTCGGCCGAACTGGGCCGCGAACTCGGCGACGCGGGCGGCCCCCTACTGGTGGCCTCGATCGCCACCACAGCCACCCTCGCCTACGGCTACGCGGCCCTCGCCCTCCTGATCGCCCTCGGCCCTGCCCTGACCCTGGCCGCGAGGCGGGGCGCCGCACCCGAGGCCGTACCGGAGCAGCCGGGCGACCGATGAGAGTGCGCGGGCCGTACGAGGTGCGCAGGGGGATGCCGGACGGCCACTCTCACCCACGGCTACGAGGCCCTCGCCGCCGGTCCCGCTCCGGCCTGGCGACCCGCCGGGGAGCCACGATCGGAGCCGTGTCGAAGCCAGCGGGGCGAGCGATGAGGGTGCGCGGGCCGTGCGAGGTGCGCAGGGGGATGCCGGACGGCCCTCACCCACGGCTCCGGTGCCGAGCGATGAGTGCGCGCGCCCACGCCACCCCCGCGGCGCCCACGCCACCCCCGCGGCGCCGACGCCGCCCCGGACCAGCCCGGCGAGCGATGAGTTCCCGCATCCCCCGAAGGCCAGCTGAGCTCCCGCATCCCCCGAAGGCCAGATGAGTGCCCGCGTCCTCCAAAGTCCATAGGGTCGGTCCATAGGGTCCATAGGGAAGGACGTCCACGAGCTCAGCGAAAAAGGGTGCCCCATGAAGGTCGCGGTGCAGGAGTTTGTGTCGTTGGACGGTGTCTCGCAGGGGCCCGGGTCCCCGGACGAGGACACCAGTGGTGGGTTCACTCGGGGCGGCTGGTTCGTGCCGTATCTCGACGAGGAGTTCGAGCGGCTGGCCGGGAGCTGGCTCCGCGAGGCGGACGCGTTTCTGTTCGGGCGTCGTACGTATGAGAACTTCGCCAGGGACTGGCCGGAAATGCACGACCATCCGGCCGCCGCCACGCTGAACGGCCTCCCGAAGTACGTGGCCACTCAGACCCTCACCCGGGCCGACTGGAACCCCACCACGATCCTCTCCGGGGATGTGCCGGCCCAGGTCGCCGAGCTGAAGCGGCAGCCGGGCCGCGAGCTGCAGATCCACGGCAGCGCCCGGCTCGCCCAGTCCCTGCTGGCCGCCGGCCTGATCGACACCCTGCGCCTCGTGATCGCCCCGGTCGTGGTGGGGCAGGGCCGGCGGCTGTTCCCGGACGGCGGCGCGCCCGCGGGCTTCCGCCTCGTCAGTCATCGGACGACGCCCGGCGGACTGTTCGTACACGTCTTCGAAGCGGTGGGAACTCCGCGGTTCGGGACCTACGGGGCCCACGGGGTCTGAAGTCGGCCATGATCGGAATTCATACGGAGTCATTGATGGGTCGTCGTCATCCATGCAACCCGTCTGAATTTCAGCTTCCGGGGGCGGTCATTGGATATTCCAGATAATCACCGTTGACGCATATTCCCCCGAATGCCAGATGTCCTGCCCCGCATGGCACTCGTTATGTGGGCGTGACTTGGCAGGAAAAATACGCGGCTGACGGTCTTCCGGTCCGTCCGCTTCAGGTAGCTGATCAGACCGCTGCGGAAAGCATCACGCACTGCTCTGATCTGCTGGACGATTTCCTGAAAACCATCAGCCGGATGGAGCGTGAATATCTCCGGGCCGCGATGGAAGGGGAGAACTTCTAGAAATGAGGACCGACTATGAAGCGGTAGACGAACAGCCCCATTACACCCAGCAGCTCGACATGCAGAACCTGTGGCAGGTGTCCGATCCGGCGTTCTCGCCGGAGGGGTGGGACCTGGACCGGGAGCTGGCGCAGATGCTGGGTTCCACGCCCGTCGTGGAACACGCTCCGCCCCGGCGGGAGAAGGACCGGCCGACCCCGCCGACCCGTCCGGTGCACCGCAAGCGACCGCAGCCGGGCGCCCACAGCCTCACCCGAAACCCGAGATTCCTCACCGTCTCCATCCTGGTCACACTCATCACCCTGTGTGCAGTGACGATGCTCACCTGGTCCATTTCATATTCGTACGATCAGCTACGTTCCATCGCGCTGCTCGTGGTCTCGCCGGAGCTGGCGCATTGGTGGCCGCTGACGGTGTACGGGCCGTGGCTGCTGGCCGGCCTGTCCATTCTCCGCGCATCCGTCCAGCGCCGGACCGCCCGGCGTTCCTGGGCGGTCATGTTCATCTCCTCCGGCGTGGCCGTCGCCCTGTGCATCGGCCAGTCCGCGGGTTCCCTGCTGGCGATGGTGATCGTCGGAATCCCACCGATCACCGCACTGGTCTGCTTTCGCGAGCTGGTCGGCCAGTTCTCGTCGCGCCCCGGCCCCAAGCACGCCGCCGACACGATCAACGGGCCCAAGCAGCCGAAGTCGTAGGCCGCCGCCCGGGGTTCCGGAAAGCCGGTCGGGTCAGGACCGGTACGGCTGCTGAGGCTGTCCGTACGGCTGCTGACCGCCGGGGCCCCCGGCGGTGGCCTGCGCCTGGAGCTGCTCGGCCTGCTCCTGCGTCACCTTCTGCTCCGCGCCGCAGAAGGTGCACTGCGTCGCGTACTTGGTCGAGACCGGGAACAACGGCACGAAGAACAGCGTGAACTTCGTGACGCGCTTGCGCAGCGTGTGCGCCGCGGGGTTGCCGCACTGGCCGCACACCAGGGTGAGTATCGCGAGCTGGTACAGGTAGCCCTTGGTGCCGAAAATGATCACGCCGTGGTCCTTTCCGATCCTCTCCGACCTTTTCGATCAGTTCCTGCTCTACAGCCTGCCGCAATACGGCGCCCCCTGTCCCGCACGGACCGTACGGGACAGGGGGCGCCGTCGTGCTGTCGGGCCGGTCACTTCGCCGGGGCCGGCTCCGGCTCGCTCTCGGTCTCCGCCGTGTCCTGCGGGTCCACCGGGGTCTTGACCGACTCCAGCAGGAGCTGGGCGACGTCGACGACCTGGATGGACTCCTTGGCCTTGCCGTCGCTCTTCTTGCCGTTCACGGAGTCCGTGAGCATGACGAGGCAGAACGGGCAGGCCGTGGAGACGATGTCGGGGTTCACGGACAGCGCCTCGTCGACACGCTCGTCGTTGATGCGCTTGCCGATCCGCTCCTCCATCCACATCCGGGCACCGCCGGCGCCGCAGCAGAAGCCGCGCTCCTTGTGGCGGTGCATCTCCTCGTTGCGGACGCCCGGGACGCTGGCGATGATCTCGCGCGGCGGCGTGTAGATCTTGTTGTGGCGGCCCAGGTAGCACGGGTCGTGGTAGGTGATGATGCCCTCGACCGGGGTCACCGGGGTCAGCTTGCCCTCGTCCACCAGGTGCTGCAGGAGCTGGGTGTGGTGGATGACCTCGTAGTCGCCGCCGATCTGCGGGTACTCGTTGCCGAGCGTGTTGAGGCAGTGCGGGCAGGTGGCGACGATCTTCTTGGCGGACTTGGGCTTCGCCGACTCGGGGACGACCTTGCCCTCGTCGTCCATCTCCTCGCCGAACGCCATGTTCAGCGCCATCACGTTCTCCATGCCGAGCTCCTGGAACAGGGGCTCGTTGCCCAGGCGGCGGGCGGAGTCACCGGTGCACTTCTCGTCGCCGCCCATGATCGCGAACTTGACGCCCGCCATGTGGAGGAGTTCGGCGAAGGCCTTCGTCGTTTTCTTGGCGCGGTCTTCCAGCGCGCCCGCGCAGCCGACCCAGTAGAGGTATTCGACGTCGCTCAGGTCCTCGATGTCCTTGCCGACGACCGGGACCTCGAAGTCGACCTCCTTGAGCCACTCCAGGCGCTGCTTCTTGGCCAGGCCCCAGGGGTTGCCCTTCTTCTCCAGGTTCTTGAGCATCGTGCCCGCCTCGGACGGGAACGCGGACTCGATCATCACCTGGTAGCGGCGCATGTCGACGATGTGGTCGACGTGCTCGATGTCCACCGGGCACTGCTCCACGCAGGCGCCGCAGGTGGTGCAGGACCACAGGACGTCCGGGTCGATGACGCCGTTCTCCTCCACGGTGCCGATCAGCGGGCGCTCGGCCTCCGCCAGCGCCGCCGCCGGGACGTCCTTCAACGCCTCGGCGGACGCCTTCTCCTCGCCCTCCATGTCCTTGCCGCCGCCGGCCAGCAGGTACGGCGCCTTGGCGTGCGCGTGGTCGCGCAGGGACATGATCAGCAGCTTCGGCGACAGCGGCTTACCCGTGTTCCAAGCCGGGCACTGCGACTGGCAGCGGCCGCACTCGGTGCAGGTGGAGAAGTCCAGCAGGCCCTTCCAGGAGAACTGCTCGACCTGGGAGACGCCGAAGACGTCGTCGTCGCCCGGGTCGGTGAAGTCGATCGGCTTGCCGCCCGACGTCATCGGCAGCAGGGCGCCGAGCGAGGTGGAGCCGTCGGCGTTGCGCTTGAACCAGATGTTCGGGAAGCCCAGGAAGCGGTGCCAGGCCACACCCATGTCGGTCTTCAGGGAGACCGTGATCATCCAGATGAAGGAGGCGGCGATCTTCAGGCCCGCGAAGAGGTACGTGAGGTTCTGCAGGGTGGCCAGGTCCATGCCCTCCAGCCACGAGACGACCGGGTACGAGATGAAGAACGAGGCCTCGTAGCCGTCCACGTGGTGCTGGGCGCCCTCCAGCGCGTGCAGCATGAAGATGCAGATGCCGACGATCATGATGATCGCCTCGACGAAGTACGCCTGGCCGGTGTTGGAGCCCGCGAACCGGGACTTGCGGCCCGCCCTGCCCGGCCGGGACAACTGCCGGATGACGATCAGCGTCAGGATGCCGACCACCGTCATCGTGCCGATGAACTCGACGAAGACGTTGTACGGCGCCCAGTCGCCGATGACCGGCAGGATCCAGTCGGCCTGGAAGAGCTGGCCGATGGCGTTCACGATCGTCAGGAGCAGCGTGTAGAAGCCGATCGCCACGAACCAGTGCGCGACGCCGACGATGCCCCAGCGGTTCATCCTGGTGTGGCCCAGGAACTCCTTGACCAAGGTGATGGTGCGCAGGACGGGGTCATTGGTCCGGGCCCCGGCGGCAAGGGGCTGGCCGAGCATCACGAATCGGAAGATCTGCACGATGGCACGGCCGAACAGGGCGACGCCGACTGCCATGAGGACCATCGAGACGATGATCGCGGCGAGTTGCATTTCGGGGCTCCTCGGGCCTGCGAGGGGGCGACATTACTAAGCGGTAACTTATGCAGTCCTCTGAGACTACCCGCATCCCCCATCGCACTGTAGCCAGGCGCGAGGTGATCTGGGTCGCTGAGGCTTGCCTTAAGAACAGATCGTGTTATTCATCCCGAAATGGTATATACGCCACTAATCTAGGCCCGTGCTTTACGGGATCGCCGCCGCCACCACCGCCCTCCTGCTGACCGCCCTCCTCGCGGCACTGCTCCGCCTGCCCGCCCTGCGCTTCGGCGTCCTCGACCGGCGGTGCCGGCGTCCGCTGCCGCTGCTCGGCGGCGTCGCCGTCGCGCTCGTGACCTGCCTGGTCGCCGCCGCCGGGCAGTGGACCAGGTTCGCCCCGCTCGGCCCGGAGATCATGCGGCTGCTGGTCGCCGCGGGCGCCGTCGCCGTGCTCGGGCTGGTCGCCGACGTACGGCGGGTGAAGGCGAGGTTCCTGGTCGGCGGTACGGCCGTGGCGGCGGCCTGCGTGGTGCCGTACGGCGACACCGGGATCCTGCTGGGGCTGGTGGCCGTCGGCTGGATCGTGCTGGTGGCCGTCGGCTTCAAGGCGCTGGATCACGCCGACGGGCTGGTCGGGACCGTCGGGGTGCTCACCGCCTTCGGGGTCGGCGTCTGCGCCGCCGCCGAGGTGATGGACGAACTCGCCGTGCTGCTCAGCGTGCTGGCCGCCGCGCTGACCGGGTTCCTCATGCACAACTGGCATCCCGCGCGGATCGGCCTCGGGGCCTGTGGGTCGCTCTTCGTCGGGTTCGTGCTGGCGTCGTCGGCCGTGATGGTCCGGGCCGGGCGCGATCCGGTGTCGAGCGCGGGCGTGCTCTACTCGCTCACCGCCCTGGCCACCGCCGACCTCCTGCTCGTGGCGCTGTCCCGGCGGCTGGCCGGACGGCCGCTGCTGCGGCGCGGGCCCGACCATCTCGCCCACCGCCTGCGCCGCATCGGCCTCACCCCGCAGGGCGCGGCCGTCCTGCTGGGGGTCGCGGGCTTCGCCGGGATGCTCGTCGGCGTTCTCGTGCATATGGGATGGATGGCGCGGTCCGGGGCGTTGTGGGTGGGAGTGGGTGCCCTGATCGCCGTATTCGCGCTGCTGCACATCAAGCCCTACGGGCCTCGGCGTCAACCCTATTTTCCCGTAGGGGACCCTGTTCGGCCGCCGGTGCAGGCGACATCGTCGCAGGTCAGGGCGCCGTTGCGCGTAAGGAACGGATAAGAGTTGAGTGGGGTCGACTCAGCTCTGTTGACCCCGGGGGAGCCGTCGTGCACACTTGAGTCCGTTCCACTCAAGTCAGCTGGAGGAATCAACCATGGCACGTGCGGTCGGCATCGACCTGGGCACGACTAACTCCGTCGTCAGCGTTCTGGAGGGCGGCGAGCCCACCGTCATCACCAACGCCGAGGGCGCCAGGACCACGCCGTCCGTCGTCGCCTTCGCCAAGAACGGCGAGGTGCTCGTCGGCGAGGTCGCCAAGCGTCAGGCGGTCACCAACGTGGACCGGACCATCCGGTCCGTGAAGCGCCACATGGGCACCGACTGGAAGATGGAGCTCGACGGGAAGCCCTTCAACCCGCAGCAGATCTCCGCCTTCATCCTCCAGAAGCTGAAGCGGGACGCCGAGTCCTACCTGGGCGAGAAGGTCACGGACGCGGTCATCACCGTCCCGGCCTACTTCAACGACTCCGAGCGCCAGGCGACGAAGGAGGCCGGCGAGATCGCCGGTCTGAACGTGCTGCGCATCGTCAACGAGCCCACCGCGGCCGCCCTCGCCTACGGCCTCGACAAGGACGACCAGACGATCCTCGTCTTCGACCTCGGTGGCGGCACCTTCGACGTGTCCCTGCTGGAGATCGGCGACGGCGTCGTCGAGGTGAAGGCCACCAACGGCGACAACCACCTCGGTGGTGACGACTGGGACCAGCGCGTCGTCGACTACCTGGTCAAGCAGTTCGCCTCCGGCCACGGCGTGGACCTCGGCAAGGACAAGATGGCCCTCCAGCGCCTGCGTGAGGCCGCCGAGAAGGCCAAGATCGAGCTGTCCAGCTCCACCGAGACCTCGATCAACCTGCCCTACATCACCGCCTCCGCCGAGGGCCCGCTGCACCTGGACGAGAAGCTCACCCGGGCCCAGTTCCAGCAGCTCACGGCCGACCTGCTCGAGCGCTGCAAGACCCCGTTCTTCAACGTCATGAAGGACGCCGGCGTCTCCATCGACGAGATCGACCACGTCGTCCTCGTCGGCGGCTCCACCCGTATGCCCGCCGTCGCCGAGCTCGTCAAGGAGCTGACCGGCGGCAAGGAGGCCAACAAGGGCGTGAACCCGGACGAGGTCGTCGCCATCGGCGCCTCGCTCCAGGCCGGTGTCCTCAAGGGTGAGGTCAAGGACGTCCTGCTCCTCGACGTGACCCCGCTGTCCCTCGGCATCGAGACCAAGGGCGGCATCATGACCAAGCTCATCGAGCGCAACACGACCATCCCGACCAAGCGGTCGGAGATCTTCACGACGGCGGAGGACAACCAGCCGTCCGTGCAGATCCAGGTCTACCAGGGCGAGCGCGAGATCGCGGCGTACAACAAGAAGCTCGGGATGTTCGAGCTGACCGGTCTGCCGCCGGCCCCGCGTGGCGTCCCGCAGATCGAGGTGTCCTTCGACATCGACGCCAACGGCATCATGCACGTGACCGCCAAGGACCTGGGCACGGGCAAGGAGCAGAAGATGACCGTCACCGGCGGCTCCTCGCTGCCGAAGGACGAGGTCGACCGGATGCGCCAGGAGGCCGAGCAGTACGCCGAGGAGGACCACCGCCGCCGCGAGGCCGCCGAGTCCCGCAACCAGGGCGAGCAGCTCGTCTACCAGACGGAGAAGTTCCTCAAGGACAACGAGGACAAGGTCCCCGGCGAGGTCAAGACCGAGGTCGAGGCGGCCGTCGAGGAGCTGAAGACCGCGCTCAAGGGCGAGGACACCGCCGAGATCCGCTCCGCCACCGAGAAGGTCGCCGCGGTCTCCCAGAAGGTCGGCCAGGCCATGTACGCCGACGCCCAGGGCGCGCAGGCCGCGGGCGGTCCCGAGGGCGCCACGGCGGGCGGCAAGGCCGCTGACGACGACGTCGTCGACGCCGAGATCGTGGACGACGAGCGCAAGGACGGTGTCGCGTAATGACGGAGGAGACCCCGGGTTTCGAGGAGAAGCCCGACGTCCCCTCCGGCGCGACCCCCGACGACGCCGAGCCGAAGGCCGCGCCCTCCTCGAACGCGGAGGGGGCGGCCCCGGCCGGGGACGTATCAGCAGCAGACGCCGGTCTGGTGGCCCAGCTCGACCAGGTGCGTACGGCGCTCGGTGAGCGCACGGCGGACCTCCAGCGGCTCCAGGCCGAGTACCAGAACTACCGCCGCCGTGTGGAGCGCGACCGGATCACGGTCAAGGAGATCGCCATCGCGAACCTCCTGACCGAGCTCCTGCCCGTGCTCGACGACATCGGCCGCGCGAGGGAACACGGCGAACTCGTGGGCGGGTTCAAGTCGGTGGCGGAGTCCTTGGAGACCGTCGCCGCCAAGATGGGCCTGCAGCAGTTCGGCAAGGAGGGCGAGCCCTTCGACCCGACGATCCACGAGGCGCTCATGCACTCCTACGCGCCGGACGTCACCGAGACGACCTGCGTCGCGATCCTCCAGCCGGGGTATCGCATCGGCGAGCGCACCATCCGCCCCGCGCGGGTGGCGGTCGCCGAGCCCCAGCCGGGCGCGCAGACCGTCAAGGGCGAGGGATCCGACGAGAGCGCCGCGAGCGCCGCGACGGCCGACGACAAGGAGAGCGGTGGCCCGGACGAGGGCTGACGTTGAACTGACGAGGAGAGAGGAGGGACGTCGAGGATGAGCACCAAGGACTTCATCGAGAAGGACTTCTACAAGGTCCTCGGCGTCCCCAAGGACGCCACCGAGGCCGAGATCAAGAAGGCGTACCGCAAGCTCGCCCGCGAGTACCACCCGGACGCCAACAAGGGCAACGTCAAGGCGGAGGAGCGCTTCAAGGAGATCTCCGAGGCGAACGACATCCTCGGCGACCCCAAGAAGCGCAAGGAGTACGACGAGGCACGCGCCCTCTTCGGCAACGGCGGCTTCCGCCCGGGGCCGGGCGCGGGCGGCGGCTCCTTCAACTTCGACCTGGGCGACCTCTTCGGAGGCGGCGCCCAGGGCGGCCAGTCCGGCGCCGGCGGCTTCGGCGGCGGACTCGGTGACGTCTTCGGGGGCCTGTTCAACCGGGGCGGCACGGGCACCACCCGTACCCAGCCACGCCGGGGCCAGGACATCGACACCGAGGTCACCCTCAGCTTCACCGAGGCGATCGAGGGCGCGACGGTCCCGCTGCGGATGTCCTCGCAGTCGCCGTGCAAGGCCTGCGCGGGCACCGGCGACAAGAACGGCACGCCGAGGGTGTGCCCGACCTGTGTCGGCACCGGCCAGGTGGCGCGGGGCTCGGGCGGCGGGTTCTCCCTCACCGACCCGTGCCCGGACTGCAAGGGGCGCGGCCTGATCGCCGAGCACGCCTGCATGGAGTGCAAGGGCAGCGGCCGCGCGAAGTCGTCGAGGACCATGCAGGTCCGCATCCCCGCCGGGGTGTCGGACAGCCAGCGCATCCGGCTGCGCGGCAAGGGAGCGCCCGGCGAGCGCGGCGGCCCGGCCGGTGACCTGTACGTCACCGTGCACGTCGACGCGCACCCGGTGTTCGGCCGCAAGGACGACAACCTCACGGTGACCGTCCCCGTGACCTTCACGGAGGCGGCCCTCGGCGGCGAGGTCAGGGTCCCCACCCTGGGCGGACCGCCGGTCACCCTGAAGCTGCCGCCCGGCACCCCCAACGGCCGCACCATGCGGGCGCGGGGCAAGGGCGCGGTCCGCAAGGACGGCACCCGCGGAGACCTGCTGGTCACCGTCGAGGTGAGTGTCCCGAAGGACCTTTCGGGGAAGGCTCGTGACGCGCTTCAGGCGTATCGCGAGGCGACCGCGGGCGAGGACCCGCGGGCGGAGCTGTTCCAGGCCGCGAAGGGAGCTTGATCGAGATGGACGGCCGTCGACGCAACCCGTATGAACTGACCGAGGAGACCCCGGTCTACGTCATCTCGGTGGCGGCCCAGCTCTCCGGCCTGCACCCGCAGACCCTGCGCCAGTACGACCGCCTGGGCCTGGTGTCGCCGGACCGCACCCCGGGCCGCGGCCGCCGTTACTCGGCCCGCGACATCGAACTGCTCCGCCAGGTGCAGGCGTTGTCGCAGGACGAGGGCATCAACCTGGCCGGCATCAAGCGCATCATCGAACTCGAGAACCAGGTCGCCGCGCTGCAGTCCAGGGTGGCCGAACTCCAGGCCGCCGTCGAAGGCGCCGCGGCGGCGATGCAGCAGCGCGAGGCGGCGGTGCACGCGTCGTACCGCCGCGACCTGGTCCCGTACCAGGAGGTGCAGCAGACCAGCGCGCTGGTGGTCTGGCGGCCGAAGAAGCCCAAGGACTAGGCGGCACGCACGTGTGTGAAGGGGCCCGGAGGTTCGCCGAGAACCTCCGGGCCCCTTCGCATGCGGTGCTCAGCCCTCGTTCGGGGCGACGACGACGGGTGCGAGGCCCGTGTACATCTCCGAACCGTCCGCGGCGGCGACCGCCGAGACGACATAGTGGCTGGTCGTCCCGGCCGGGGTGGCCGGGTCGGTGTACCCGCGGGCGTCGGCGGCCAGGGGTACGTCGGTCAGGCGGACGTACTGCTGTGTCGCGCGGTCCCAGCGGTACACGTGGAATCCGCTGGTGTCACAGTCGGTGCCGCAGGTCCACGACAGCACCGCCCGGCCGGCCTCGTCCGCCTCGGCGGACAGGGTCCAGGCGGCGGTGTGCGGGGGCGTGTGGGCGGGGGTGAGGTCGAACTCGTCGACGCTCACGTTGGCGACGACGTCCGCCGGGTTGCCGGACAGCGTGTAGAGGGAGTTGTTCGACGTGTCCACCGCGTCCACGAGGTAGACCCAGTTCTCGTCGTCGGGCACGCCGACGTCGACATACCGGGTCGTGCCGGGCGGGAGCGAGGCCATCCACTCGTAGGTGGAGGTGTCACGGGCGTCGGTGGCGCGCAGCACGGTGTACGAGGCGAGGTCCTCGGCCGTGCTCTCGTCCCACTGCAGCACCGTGCCGTACTCCGTGCTCGTGTGGGTGAGGCCGGTGACCGTGGGCGGCGGGGTCGTGTCCCGGCGGCTCGCGTAGACCGTGCGCGAGGGCGCCGACTCCCGGCCCTGGCTGTCGACGCTGGTCACGTAGTACGCGTACGACGTGCGCCGCTCGGCGGAGTGGTCGGTGCAGCCGTACTGCGGGTAGTAGTCGGCCTCGTTGCCCACCCGGTACGACTCGCAGACGACGTGTACCGGGACGGCGTCCGGGTCGGAGCGGTCCCAGCGGTAGGCACGGAACTCGGCCGGCGCCGCCTTCGACGTCGTCCAGCGCAGCTCGATCCCGGTCTCCGCCTCGTTGGTGCCCGCGGTGTCCATGGCGGGCACCGCCAGCGGGCGGGTGAAGGCCAGGACCTGTGAGGCCGCGGTGTTGCCGGCGCCGTCCTTGGCGACGACCCGGTAGTACGAGGTGTCGCCGTAGGGCGCGGTCTCGTCGAGGCGGCTGGAGCCGTACGACAGGCCGAGCTTCACGAACTCCCCGTCGGAGGCCGCGGCGCGGTAGACGTCGTAGGTCACGCCGTACGCGTCGTCCTGCCAGTCGAGGGTGACCCCGCGCACCGGATCGTCGCTCGCGGACACGACCGGCGTCAGCGGCGCGGTGCGGTCCACGGTCGTGACGAGCTGGTCGGTGCTGCCCGCCGACTCGTTGCCGGCCCGGTCCACGGCCCGCACCTCGTAGTAGTACGCGGTGCCGGTCGGCGCGAGGTACTGCGTGAAGGAGGTGCCGGTCAGCAGGGTGCCGCCGCTGACCACGCGGTAGTCACCGGTTCCCTTCAGACGCCGGTAGACGCGGTACCCCGCGAGGTCCATCTCCCTGTTCCTCGCCCAGGTCACCCTCGCCTTGCTGGTGGCCTGGTCGTAGGTCACGGCGGCGCCGGTCGGGGCCAGCGGCCGGACCTTGTCGACGGTGGCCGAAGTCCTGGGCGCGTAGCGGAACTTGACCTTGGCACTGCCGGTCCAGTTGACGTAGTCGACGCGCAGGGAGTGCCTGCCGGAGGGGATGGTGACGTTGACCGTCTTGTAGACCGTCGTGGAGGTGTTCCGCCACAGGTCGATCTTGCGGACGCCGTCGAGGTAGACCCGGATGCCGTCGAGGCCGGAGGCGCTGAAGGTGAAGGGGCCGCCGGAGCCGAAGTCCCGGGTCAGGCTCCAGCGGACGCCGAAGTAGTTCCTGGGCAGACCGGTGGCCGGGGCGCCCGTGCCCCAGTTCTGGTCGATGACGCTGTCGCAGTCGGTCTTCTTCGGCGTGCCGGAGAACGCGGTGTTCGCGAAGAACTGCCGCTTGAACACCGGAGAGTTGCAGGTCACGGCGGCGGAGGCGGGCGCGGCGAGGGCGCCGAGCAGGCCGCCCGCGGTGGCGAGCACGACGGCGGTCGCGGTGGCCGCGGTCGTGCGTCTGGCTGGGTTCATGCGGTCCTTCAGTCCTGTTCGGCGACGGTGGTGATCAACCGTCGCCGAACAGGACCGGCCGGCACCTCAATTGGTTGTACGGGCGCCGCGAAGGTCAGGGGAACAGGTCACCGATCGCGTCCGCGACCAGCATCCACATCGGCTGCGCGCCCGTGCCGAACCCCGCCGCGAGGGCGTATCCGAGGGCCACGTCGACGGCCTCGGGCGTGGCGCCCGGGCGCCAGTCGGCGGCGACCTCGCCGTTGCCCTCGGAGCTGAACTCCCCGAGGCGTCGCCCGTCGCGCAGCAGGCGACTGTCCGGTATCGAGTCGGGCACCAGCCGCCACACATGTCCGGCATACCGGACCTCGACCGCGTACGAACGCCGGGTCAGCCGACCCTTCGCCGGGTGCACGCCCGCCTCCTCGCCGTCGACGGTGAGCGTCAGCCGGCCGCCGTCCCGGGTGCCGACGGGGATGTGCTCCTCGGCCTCGGTGCCGGCGGCGCGGCGCAGCACGATCCGCGGCACCGTCTCGCCTTCGACGACGACCTCACCGCGCTCGGTGTCCAGGCGGACGGTCAACGGACCGGACACGGTGTCCTCGACGGGGGTTTCGGTGGCGGTCATACGGATGATCTTCGCAGCAGGGTGCCCGCGTGCCCGCGACGGCCGGGCGGCCGGCTGGCCGGGTTCGTTCGATCCTGTGGCCGAGCGCGGTACGGCGATGTGAAGCTGTCCTGGGTTTGATGGACGGGGTGTAATGACTGTTTGGAGAGGTTCCGGCATGTCTTTACATGCAAAGCGGAGCGTGGTGTTGCGCACTCGTTAAGTGGTTTTGCTTGACGCTGAGGGGCGTCGGCGCGTTGGCTTTTCAGTCACCTGGGCGCAATGGCGCGCCCGTGTCCCGAAGGCACCAGAAGTGAGCTCCTCTATGCGTCCCTTGCGCCCCCTGCGCCGTACCGCCATCGCCGTGGCGTCCGCGTCCACGATGACCCTCTCGCTGGCCGCGTGCGGGGCACTGGGCGTCACCGGGGACAGCACCGAGGCGAGCCCGACCAAGGGCAACGACATCACGGTGGGGCTGCTGCTGCCGGAGACGGCGAACACGCGCTACGACAAGTTCGACTACCCCATCATCAGGAACAAGGTCCTGGAGCTCACCGACAAGCAGGGCCGGGTCGTCTACAAGAACGCCGACGCGGACGCGAGCAAGCAGGCGAGCCAGCTCCAGCAGATGATCGACGACCAGGTCGACGTCATCCTGCTGGACGCCGTCGACGCGCACTCCATCGCCGGCGGGGTGGAGAAGGCCAAGGAGGCCGGGATCCCGGTCATCGCCTACGACCGCCTGGCCGAGGGTCCGATCGACGCGTACGTCTCCTTCGACAACGAACTGGTCGGCGAGGTCCAGGGCCGCACGCTCCTGGAGGCCATGAACCCGGTCGACTCCTCCGACAAGATCGTCATGATGAACGGCTCGCCCACCGACCCGAACGCGGGGCAGTTCAAGGCGGGCGCCCTCTCCGAGCTCAAGGGCGCGGTGGACATCGCCAAGTCCTACGACACCAAGGACTGGAAGCCGGAGAACGCCGAGGACAACATGGCCCAGGCCATCAAGTCCATCGGCGTCAACAACATCAAGGGCGTCTACTCCGCCAACGACGGCATGGCCGGCGGCATCGTCAAGGCCCTGGAGGCGGCGGGCGTCACCAAGCTGCCGCCGATCACCGGGCAGGACGCCGAACTGGACGCCGTCCAGCGGATCGTGGCCGGCGAGCAGTTCATGAGCGTGTACAAGTCGTACCCGCTGGAGGCCGAGAGCGCCGCGGAGATGGCCGTGGCCAAGGTCCAGGGCCATGACATCCAGTTCGACTCGCTCACCCAGCAGCAGGTCGACAGCCCGACCCACAAGGACATCCCGGCCCGCCTCGTCCCGGTGGTCGCCCTGACGAAGAAGAACATCGAGGAGACCGTCATCGCCGACGAGATCTACCAGGTGTCCGACATCTGCAAGGGCGAGTACAAGGCGGACTGCAGCAAGCTCGGGCTGAAGTAGCGAAGCAGCCCCCCGTCGGCGGCCGGGAGTTGGGAGTTCACGCCACCCGCGTGAACTCCACCGTCACCTCCGGCGGACCGCCGGGCACACCCCGGTAGACGCCCTTGTGCGGGGTGACGTCGTCGTAGTCGCGGCCGCGGCCGACCACCACATGGGACTCGTCGGCCCGGGTCCGGTTCGTGGGGTCGTAGCCGCACCAGTCGCCCGCCCAGTACTCGACCCAGGCATGGCTCTGGCCGGCCACCGGGCGGTGCAGTTCCGCCTCGCGCTCGGGGTGCAGATAGCCCGAGACATACCGGGCCGGCAGGCCCAGGCCGCGCAGCAGGGCGAGGGTGAGGTGGGCGATGTCCTGGCAGACGCCCGCGCCCTGCTCCCAGGCCTCGGCGGCGGACGTGTTCACCCCCGTGGCGCCGGGGAGGTACGACACCTGGTCGGCGACCAGCGCCGACACCGCGATCGCCGTCCCGTGCGGATCGAGACCGGCCGCCGCCTCCCGCGCCTTGTCGACGAGCCGCTCGGGGACCGTCGTACGCGATGTCGGCCCCGTGAACTCCAGCAGCCGGGAGGAGTCCACCCGCTCGGCGAGCTCCCGCCACACGGGCGCCTCCGGGAGCGAGCCCGGCGGGTGGGTCTCCACCAGGCTCGACGCCGTGATGGTGAGATCGGCGTGCGGGTCCATCAGCTCGAAGCCGGTGACCTGGGTGCCCCAATAATCCCAGTACGACCAGGTCGTGGCCGACGGGCTCACGGCGATCCGGGCGTCCAGGGTGGTCTGGCCGGGCAGGGTCAGCGGGGTCATGCGGACCTCGTTGTGCGAGGACGCGGCCGGCTGGGCGTACGAGACACGGGTGACGTGCTTGATACGGAGGCGGCGAGTGCCCTGGGTGGTCCCCCGAATGGTCCCCTGATTGGTCATCTCACGCTCCTTCCTGGGCCCACTCGACGGGCCCCTGGTACGGGAAGAACCGGTCGGCCACCGCGTCCGCCGAGATCATGCAGGCCTGCTGCAGGTCCTTCAGCAACCCGGGCAACTGGTCCTCAAGGGAGTGTGTGTCCAGGTATTCGAGACGGGTGCGCAGCCGGCCGATCGGGCGGCGCGCCGGGTCCTGGCGAGGGCGGCCGAGCGCGGTGAGGCACTCCTCCGCCGTGGTCAGCGCGTGCAGCGCCGAGCGCGGGAAGTCCCGGTCGAGCAGCAGGAACTCGGCCACCCGAGGGGTGTCGCCGAAACCGCTGTACACGCGCGCGTACGCCTCGTCCGCGCCGGACGCGCTCAGCAGGGTCGGCCAGTCGGGCGCGTGCGCGGCGTCCAGCACCCGCACCGACAGCAGCCGTACGGTCATGTCCACCCGCTCCAGACTCCGGCCAAGGACGACGAAACGCCAACTGTCGTCCCGGCTCATCGTCGAGTCGGCCAGGCCGAAGAACAGCGCCGCCCGCCTGCGCACCAGCTCCAGATAGGCGTACGGGCCGATGCGGCGCGCCGCGACCCGCTGGTCCTCCAGCGCGTGCCACGTCGAGTTCAGGCACTCCCACATCTCGGAGGAGACGGCCTCGCGAGCACTGCGCGCGTTCAGCCGGGCGGCGCCCAGCGCACCCTCGATCGACCCGGTCGAGCGGGCGTCGAAGGCCAACTGGTCGAGCACCTGCTGCATGTCGACCGGTTCGTCGCCCGCGTCGATCCCGAGGATCGCGTACAGCGACCGGCAGGCCACGTCCTCGTCGCGCCAGGGGTCCTCCAGCATGCGGTGCAGATAGGCGTCGAGGATGCGGCCGGTGGCGTCGGCGCGTTCGACATACCGTCCGGTCCAGGTCAGAGCCTCGGCTATGCGGGAGAGGATCACGTCGTTCACTGCTGCTGTGCCCCTTCCTGTACGACGGTGGGGGTGCCGTCGGGTCCGAGCCGGCGCGGGGCGACGTCGGGCAGTGCCGTGGCCGGAGCCGCAGGCCGCTCCGCCGGCCCCTCGGCCAGCACCCAGGTGTCCTTGGAGCCGCCGCCCTGGCTGGAGTTGACGATGAGGTTGCCCTCCTGGAGGGCGACCCGGGTGAGGCCGCCGGGCAGCACCCAGACATCGTTGCCGTCGTTGACGGCGAAGGGGCGCAGGTCGATGTGGCGGGGTGCCATGCGCTCGCCCGCGAGGGTGGGGGAGGTGGACAGGGCGACGGGCCGCTGGGCGATGAAGCCGCGGGGGTCGGCGATGACGGCTTTGCGAGTGCGTTCGATCGTCTCGTGGTCGGCCCTGGGCCCGATGACGATGCCCTGCCCGCCGGCGCCGTCGACGGGCTTGATCACGAGCTGCTCGATCTGATCGAGCACGGCCTCCAACTGCCCTGGCTCCTCCGGCCGATAGGACTCCACGTTGGGGAGGATCGGCTCCTCGTCGAGGTAGTACCGGATCAGATCCGGGACGTAGGTGTAAAGAAGCTTGTCGTCGGCGATCCCATTCCCCACGGCGTTCGCGAGTGTGACGTTACCGGCCATGGCGGCGCTCATGATCCCCGGGCAGCCGATCACCGAGTCGGGGCGGAAGTGGAGGGGATCGAGGAAGTCGTCGTCGAGGCGTCGGTATACGACATGGACGGGGACCTCGCCGCGGGTGGTCCGCATCCAGACCCGGTTGTTGCGGCACACGAGGTCGTGGCCCTCGACGAGCTGCACGCCCATCAGCCGGGCGAGCAGGGCGTGTTCGAAGTAGGCGGCGTTGCTGGGCCCCGGGGTGAGGACCACGACCCGGGGATCGGCTGTCCCGCCGGGCGCGGCGGCACGCAGGGCGGCGAGCAGCCGCTGCGCGTAACCGTCGACGGGGAGCACATGCTGCTCGGCGAAGAGGGAGGGGAAGATCCGGGTCATGGCCCGCCGGTTCTCGATCACGTACGAGACGCCGCTCGGCACCCGCACATTGTCCTCCAGCACCCGGAAGTCCCCGGCCTCGTCGCGTACGAGGTCGATCCCGGCGACGTGGATCCGCACGCCCCCGGGTGGTTCGACCCCGTGGGCCGCCCTGTGGAAGTGGGGGGAGTTGAGCAGCAACCGCCAGGGCACGACCCCGTCCTCGAAGGCGCGGGCGTGTCCGTAGGCGTCGGCGAGATAGGCTTCCAGGGCCCGCACCCGCTGACCGACTCCGCGTTGTATGAGATCCCACTCGAGGGCGTCGAGGATGCGGGGCACCAGGTCGAGCGGCCAGGGCCGCTCCTCACCCGCGAAGGCGTAGGTCACGCCCCGGTCGGTGAACGCCCGGGCCATCTGGTCGGCCCGGAACCGCAGTTCGCTCGGCTCGATCGGCTGAAGCGCCGCCAGCACCGGCTCATAGGCGGTCCTGACCTCACCTGGCCGCTCAAACATCTCGTCCCACGCGTCGGCCAACGCGTACGCGTCAAATATGTCCGCCATGGCCTGACGTTAAGTGGGGTGTGTAACGGGGTGATCACTAGGGAGTTTCCGGGATGTGGCGGCGGAAGGGTGGCGTCCGGGGTGACGAGCGGGGCGGCGAGAGGGGCGGCGCTGCTTCGTGAACCCTGGCCGGCCAACCGGCACAGCTACGCCAAGAGGGCTGTCGGCACTGAGCGCCGCGCGAGCCGAAAGCCGTGCGGCGTCGACCTTCGCGCGGATCGGCAATTGGCCCGTTTGGGTCGGCTTCGACGGCCGTGAGCAGGCGGGACCGGGGTTGCCGGTGGCCCAAAGCGGCCACTCGCTGATGACTGAGCCACGCGACCGCATCCGCACGTGACAACCTGCTGTCGTTCCCGGCCTGTTGGCCATGCCGGAGCCACTGGGGACCTGCTGCGGCGGCGGCAACGCGGGTCAGGGGTGCGTCGAAGTCGCCCGGAGCATACCCCGGAGGCATGGGTGGTGTTCGCGGCGTATCCGGGGAGGCGTTGGCCTCGCGCTTTCGCGAAGTACGGTGAGATCCTCGTGTTCCTGCCACGCCCGTGGGCTCAGCGGCTCACGGCAGTCGCCCGCTCGATACGCGACAGCTTCTCGGGGTTGCGCACGGAGTAGACCGCCGTGATGAGGCCGGCGTCGATCCGTACCGCCACGACGCTGTCGGTCTCCTCGTCGAGCCGGATGATCAGAGCCGGGCAGCCGTTGATCTGCACCGGCTCGACCGAGGTTCGGGCGCCGACCATGTCCAGGCCGGCGGCCAGCAAGCGAACCACCCTGTCGGCCCCCACGACCGGCCGGGGCACGGCCTGCACGACTCCGCCGCCGTCGCTCAAGAGGACGACGTCCGGCGCGAGGACGTCGAGCAGGCCCTGTAGATCGCCTGTTTCGATCGCCCGCCGGAAGGCTTCGAGGGCGTCTCGGGTCTCGGCCGGGGAGACGACTCCGCGTGGGCGGCGCGCGGTGACGTGTGCCCGTGCGCGGTGCGCGATCTGGCGGACCGCGGCAGGGCGCTTGCCGACGGCTCGCGCGATCTCGTCGTACCGCAGGTCGAACACCTCGCGCAGCACGAACACCGCGCGTTCGGCCGGCGTGAGCGTCTCCAGCACCAGCAGCATCGCCATCGAGACACTGTCGGCCAGCACGACGTCCTCGGCCACGTCGGGCGTGGTGAGCAGCGGCTCGGGGAGCCAGGAGCCGACGTAGGACTCCTTGCGCCGGTTGAGCGTGCGCAGCCGGGCCAGCGCCTGGCGGGTGGTGATCCGGATCAGGTATGCACGCCGGTCCCGTACAGCGTCGAGATCCACGTCCGCCCATCGCAGCCAGGCCTCCTGCAGGGCGTCTTCGGCGTCGGCGGCCGAGCCGAGCATCTCGTAGGCGATGGTGAACAGCAGGTTGCGGTGGGTGACGAAGGCCTCTGTGGCGGGGTCCGGGCGGTCGTCCTCGCTCATGCCGGGCGCCTCGGGGATCCGGAAGGTGTCGGCCACGGGGTGCTCCTGTCTCTCCGCTCTCGATGCGTCGCCCATAAGAGAGCTGCCCCGCCGTTTTTGTGACACCACTACGGCGAGCGAAGAGCCGAAGCACGAGCAGTGCCACTCGTTGCCCTTCCTGGAGTGTGGCCCAGGTCACGCAGATGCGGTGTCACAAGGATCGGGTCGCCGGCATCTCGTGTTCGACCAGTTTGCAAGGAGAACCCTTATGAACCTCGCTCTGTGGATCACCGCCGGACTGCTCGCCGTCGTCTTCCTGACCGGCAGTGCCACCAAGCTGCTCCTGCCCAAGGAGACTCTGGCGGCCCATCCCAGCGGGAGATGGGTCAACGACTTCAGCGCCGCCGCCGTCAAGGGGATCGGTGCTGTCGAGCTCTTTGCGGCGGTGGGTCTGATCCTGTCCGCCGCGCTCGACATCGCGCCGGTGCTGGTGCCGCTCGCCGCCACCGGCGGGGTGCTGCTGATGACCGGCGCGGTCATCACGCGTTTCCGCCGTCGAGAGAAGGAGATCGTGGCGGACCTGGCCATGAGCACACCATGCGCATAGCGGATGACGAGAGCGGAGAGATCATGAAGGCAGTGCGATTCCACTCCTACGGTGCCAGCGACGTCCTGGTCTACGAGGAGGCGGACCGGCCGGTGGCCGGTGCGGGGCAGGTGGTGGTGCAGGTGGCCGGCACCTCGTTCAACGACGCGGACGCCGCGCTGCGCTCGGGGTTGCGGCAGGACATCGTGCCCGTGACCTTCCCGCACATTCCCAACCTCGACCTGTCCGGTGTCATCACCGAGGTCGGCGAGGGTGTGACCGACTGGAGCGTCGGGGAGACGGTGGTCGCGCTCCTGCCGGCGACCGCGCCGGGCGCGGCCGCCGAGTACGTCGCCGCACCCGCCGAGGCGCTGGCCACCGCCCCCCGCGCAGTCGAGCCGGCCGACGCCGCGGCCCTGCCTCTGGTCGGGCTGACGGCCTGGCAGTCACTGTTCGAGCACGCCGGCCTGACGGCAGGGCAGAGCATCCTGATCAACGGCGCGGGCAGCGCGGTGGGGGGTTACGCGGTCCAGCTCGCCACCCGGGCCGGTGCCACCGTGACCGCGACCGCCTCCATGCGCAGCCGCGATCGCATCCGCTCCTACGGCGCGGACCGGATCGTCGACTACACCGCCACTCCGCTCCCGAAGGCGGTGACCGGGCAACAGTTCGACGTAGTGCTGAACCTGGTGCCCACCAGCCCAGCGGAGAACGCGCAGCTAGTGGACCTGGCCGCCGATGGCGGGGCCTTCGTCAGCATCACCACGCCCGGCCCACAGGATGCCGGGCGCGGCGTGCGGACGGTGCGGGCCTTCGCGCGCAGCGACGCCGCCCAGCTCGCCGAGCTGGTCGCCCGCGTCGACGCCGGAGAGCTGGCGATCGAGGTGGCCGAGCGGCTGCCACTGGCCGACCTGGCCAGGGTCCACGCCCGCGCCGCCGACCGGTTCGCCCGGATCGCCGAGCTGGTCGCCCGCGTCGAGGGCGGAGATCTCGCCGAGCGGCTGCGGGCCGACCCGGCCGCGGTCCACGACCGAGCCGCCGCCGGACAACTCGCCGGCAAGACCGTCCTCATCCCCTGATCGGAACAGGCCGGCAGGCGCGATCGAGGTCCGGATCCAGCAGTTCCGTGGCCGTCGCCAGGGGGAAGCCGCATGGCAGTGCGCGCCCCGGCGTGCACAGACGGGCCCGGAGGAGGATGGACTGCGGGATCAACTGCCGGCCGGAGCCCACCCTTCTCCACCAGCGGCCGACCCACGCCGGACCTGTGCCGTGGCTGAGCACTCGTTTGCCGTCGCTTGATCAACCATGCATGGCATGTGCACGCGCAGTGGCTTTCATATGCTGAACATGCCTGATGTGGAGCGGGTTGGAAGGTGCGTATGAGGGTTCGGGCCGTGTTGCGGTGGCAAGCCCCTCTGCGCATAGTTGCGCTGGGGTGGTCGGGCGGTTGCCATGAACGCTGTGAGGGTGCTGCACGAGGTTACGGATAGTGTGCGGCAAGGTCGGTAGTCGGGGGTGGAAGATGTCCGGGCACGGGGCGGAGGAGCATCCTCACGGCGCCGACCGACTGTGTGAGGCCGGGGACCGGGTGTATTCCCGGGCTGTACGGCGGGGCCGAGTGCCGCGTCGGGATGCCGATGCGGTGCCCTGCCTGCTGGAACTGGCGCTGCTGCACCCCGATCCCGACGACATGGACTGGCTGGTGCCGACCTCCCCGCAGGAGGTCATGACGCGGCTGCTGCGCGGGATCTACGACGAGGTCAGCGCGAGCCAGGGGCGGATGGGCTCGGCGGTGGCGGCGTTCGAGTGGTACGCCGGGCTCGGTCCCCCGCTGTCGCAGGCGTCCGGCGCCGAGGGCACCGCGATCCGGGTCCTGGACGGTGACTCGCGCATCCAGGGCGCGCTGGACGAGGCGACCCAGGCGTGCACGAGGGAGGTGCTGACCGTGCAGCCCGGCGGCATCCGTCCCGAGCACGAGCTGACGGAGGGGCTGCACCGGGCGATGGCGCTGCGTAGGCGGGGCGTGCGGATGCGGGACCTGTACACGCACGTGGCCCGGCACGGCCAGGGCCTGCTCAACTACCTTGAGCTGATGGGCGATTCGGTGGAGGCTCGCACTCTGGACGAGGTCATCGACCGACTGATCGTCTTCGACCGTACGGTGGCTTTCATCCCCGCGAACGCGGACCGCACGATCGCACTGGAACTGCGGCATCCGGGGCTCGTCCACTATCTGGTGACGGTCTTCGAACGCTTCTGGCGCCTGGCGATCCCGCTCACGGCCCCCCTTCCCGACACCGGCATCGAGGGCATCTCCCACCGTGAGCAGTCCATCGCCGCGCTGTTGGCGGAGGGTCACCAGGACGCGGTGATCGCCGAGCGGCTCGGCATAAGCGTCCGTACTTGCCGTGCCCACATCGCCAAGCTCTCGGAGACTCTGGGGGCAGCGAGCCGTACGCAACTGGGCGTCCGCATCGCCCAAGTGGGTCTGGACGGGCCATCGCGGACGGCAGGCGTTTCATCGTCGCCGTCACTCAGCGTTCCAGATCAAGGATCTCCGACTGCCCGATGAGGTAGCCGAGTTGAGCCCTACTGTCACTTCCCAGGACCTTGGCGAGTTTGGCGATGTGGACGCGGACGGTGCGGATGTTCATGCCGAGGCGGTCGGCGATGACGGCATCGGTGTGACCCTCGATGAGCAGGCCGGCGATGGCTCGCTGGCGGGGAGTGACACCGTTGAAGGCGGGCTGCTGGACTGCCTTGGGGTACATGGGTGGCCATGTGCCAAAGACGGTCAAAGGCGGTAGCCAGGTATGCGACCAGGGGACGGTGACGGATCTCGACGGCGAGCGTGCGATCCGCGTTGGCAGGGATGAAGGCCACTACGCGATCGAGGACGACAAGGCGTTCGGGCACCTCATGCAGGGTGCGGACCTCGACATCGCCTACGAGACGCTCGTAGTGGGCCAGAACCGCTGGGTCATGGCGGGTGGTGTGTTGGTAGAGCGTGCGCATCCTGCAGCCTCGCGTGAGCGTCTCCTGCTCTCGAGGGAAGGCATCGGTGAGCTGGGACAGGGGCCGCTTGCCGCCGGGCTGGATGGCCAGGACCTCGTCGGTCGACCGGAGCATCGCCTGACTGATGGCGTGGTTGATCTGCTCGAACCCGTTCAGGAGATCGATCGCCGCTGTGTCGGTGGTGGGTATGCGCTCGACGTCCAGCGCCAGGAGCGGCTCGAACGCCTCGGCCAGCCAGGTTTCGTTGCGGCGGTGCCGGGCTACGTTCTCGGCGATATTTCGAAGCAGTTGCGGGAGCACAAGAGCCGGTGCGACGGGACGCAGTCGGTGCGGGTTCTCGATGTCTGCGCGAAGCACGCCGGATCGGAGCACGCAAGGCACCTGACGTGCTTCGTGATCCGGCACGGAGCCCTGATCCAGGGCACGGGTGTACAGCTTCAAGCCCGCTTCACACAATTGCTCCGCCTCGTGACTGTGTGCCTCTGCGGTCACGCTCAACTCTCCTCAGCGGTTTCAGGATCCTTGTCGAGGATTCCGGACTGCGCGATGAGGTAGCCGAGTTGGGCTCGGCTCTCGCTGCTGAGGGTGGCGGCGAGTTTGGCGATGTGGACGCGGGCGGTGCGGATGTTCATGCCGAGGCGGTCGGCGATGACTGCGTCGGTGTGGCCTTCGACGAGGAGGGCGGCGATCGCGCGTTGGCGAGGGGTGATGCCGTTGAGAGAAGGCGGTTGGACGGCCTGGGGGTACATCGGCGTTGCCATGCGCCAAAGGACGTCGAAGACAATGGCGAAGTAGTCCGTCAGAGCCGGATGGCGTACTTCGAGGGCGAAGGTCCGGTCCCTATTGGCGGGGATGAAGGCGACGGTGCGGTCGATCACGATGAGGCGTTTGGTGACTTGGTCCAGAGTCCGCGCCTCGGCGTCGCCGTTCAGATGCTCGTAGCGGGCGATCACAGCAGGGGAATGGCGCTGGGTGTGCTGGTAGAGGGTGCGGATACGGCCGCCGCGATCGAGTAGGCCTTGGTCGCGGTTCAGGGCCTGAGCCAGGCCGGGGCCGGGATCCCGGCCATTGTGGGGCTGAATGGTGAGGAGTTCACGTGAGGCGTCTGTCATGGCCTCGGTGATGGCTTGGTTTATCTGGTCGAAGCCCTTCAGGAGGCTGATCTCCGCTGGTTCTGCTGAAGGAGCGTGCTGCGAGCCCAAGGCCAGGAGTGGTTCGAACGCCTCGGCCAGACGCGTCTCGGCCCGGCGGCGCTGGGCGATGTCCTCGGCGACCTTTCGCAGCAGCTTCGGGAGAGCCAGGGCAGGAGTGAGGGGGCGCAGTCGGCGCACATCGTCCAGGTCCGGGCGGAGCAGCCCTGAATGCAGTAGGCAGGACACCGGAGCGGCGTCCTGCTCTGACACGGAACCTTCACGCAGGGCGTGCGCATACAGTTCCAGACCTGCCGCACACACGTCTTCTGCTGGGTGACTGTGCGTCTCTGCGGTCACGCCGGCCTCTCTCCTCCTGACGGTCGGTGATCTCCGTTCAGGATGCCTGACTGCGCTATGAGAAAGCCGAGCTGGGCTCGGCTGCCGCTGCCCAGGGCGGTGGCCAGCTTGGCTATATGGGCTCGACAGGTACGCACGTTCATGCCCAGGCGGCGGGCTATGGCTTCGTCCACGTGGCCTTCGATGAGGAGCTTGGCTATGGAGTGCTGGATGTCGGTGATGCCGTCGGGGGCCGTTTCGTACGGCGTCCCGACCTTGAGAGGCACCGCACGCACCCACATGAACTCGAAGACCTTGATCAAATAGCGGACCAGGCCGGGGTGCCGGAGTTCCAGAGCGACCTGGCGGTCCTCCCGTATGGGAATGAAGGCCACGGTTTCGTCGCAGATGATGAGCCGCTCCACAAGTTCGTCGATCGTGCGGATCTCGACTTTGCCGCTGGAGATCATTTGGTCCACGTAGGCCAGGGTCTCGGGGCTGTGCCGCGCGGTGTGCTGGTACAGCGTGCGGAAGCGGACCCCCCGCTCGATCAGTGGTCTGTCGCGGTCCAGCCCCTTCAGGAGGTTTCCCTCCCGGCGGCGGCCACCCGGCTGCACGGTGAGTACCTCGGTGTGACACTCGGACGTCGCGCCGTTGAGCGCCTCATTGATACGGTCCCGCCCTTCCAGCACAGTGATGGCATGGGTGGGCGTGGTGCCCTCGGCGCTGACGTTCATGAACGGCTCAAAGACTTCTGCCAGATGGAGGGACTGACGCCTACGGTCCGTGATCTCTCGTTCAAGGGGGTGAAGGCGCTGGGCCAGCGCGATCGACGGTGGCACGGGACGTAGCCAAGTGGCGTCGTCCGGGTCGGGGTGCAGGAGAGCGAATTCCAGCAGGCAGGGAGCTGACTCCACCTCTGCTCGAGCGATACGGCCAGCTCGGAGAGCACCGGTATAGAGCCGGGCGCCCTCGTCGCATAGCTCGGTTATGGCGTGGGGATGTGCCGCTTGTGTCTCTTTCGTCCCCAATTCTCCACCCCCCAGGGTCCTGAACATGCAGGAACATGATGCATCGATCGTGTGGCCATGACGTGCCTGAATGAGCCATCGTCTTACTCGACGGGGGAAGAGGGGACCTTCAAGTGAGGACGAAGCCGACTATGTGTAAGAGAATGCTTCGCTCGGTGCTTGTCGCCGCCTTCTCCACCGTTGCGGCCTTCGGAACCTTGGCTGGCCTGTCTGGTGCGGAGAGTGACGTGCACGAGGTGGGCAGCGCTCAGAGTGTGACTGTCGTGGACGCGAGCGGCGAAACGTCGCCTGTCCCTGCCGACACCTCCTGGGACTGATTGCGATGACGACCCCACCCGACGACCGCTCCTTCCGCCGCGAAATGGCCACGGCATACCGCTCCGGCTGGCACTTCATCGACCTCGTCACCGCGATCCCCCACCCCGGTGACTCGTTGATGGTGACCGTCTTCGGTGAGCCGGTCGTCGTCACGCGGGACGAGGATGAGGACGTACGGGCGTACCGGTGTCTGCGGCGGCCTCGGGGGGCGCCGCAGCCTGTGAGGTGTGCCATCCGGTACGGAATGATCTTCGTCAACCTCGACCAGCGCGACCACCGGCTGGTGGAGCCGGAGGCCCCGGCCTCCCCAAGGACTGTCTCAGCCACCCCCCGCAGTGCCTGACGCGATTCCCCCGTCGTAACAGATCGCTCAGGTGCTTCCCCCCGCAGCGGCGTCACCGTGACCTGAACACGGTGACGCCGCTGCAGTTTTGCGGGATATTTCGCGGTATCCGGGTATTCGGGCCGTGGCCGAAAACCGGTCGCCCGCCCCGTCGTCCCCGTCGTCCTCGCCGTCACCCCCGGTCACCCCCGCCCCAGCGCCCGTGTCAGTTCGATCTCGATCACCACACGGTCGGGATTCGGCCCCGGAGTTCGCCCGTAGCGCTGCGCGTACCGCCGTACCGCGTCCGCCACCCGCTCCGGATCGGTGCGGACCCGCGCCCGTCCCTCCAGCGTCGCCCACCGTCCCCCGTCCACCTGGCAGACCGCGACGGGCGCCCCGTCGGGGCCGGCGGCCAGCACATGGCCCACCTTTGCGCTGGACTTGTTCGTGATCACCCGAGCCAGCCGCGCCTCGGGGTCGTATGTCACTCCGACGGGTACGACATGCGGGGTGCCGTCCGGGCGCAGGGTCGTCAGAGTGCACAGGTGCCTCTCCTGCCAGAAGGTGAGGTACGGCGCGTCCGGCGCGCCAGGATCCTGGGGGTATGCGGCCATGCCCAAGGAACCTAGCCGCCGTGAGTCCCTCCCGACTACCTTGAGCGGAATAGGCTCAACTTTGTGTACGCTGACTCAGTCAGTACTGGGAGACGCTGACGCCAGGAGGAGAACGGACACGTGGACGCCGAGCTGACCAACAGGAGCCGGGATGCGATCAATGCGGCCAGTAACCGGGCCGTGACCGAGGGGCATCCGGATCTCACCCCCGCCCACCTGCTGCTGGCTCTGCTCCAGGGGCAGGACAACGAGAACATCGTCGATCTCCTGGCGGCCGTCGACGCCGATCAGGCCGCCGTGCGCGCCGGTGCCGAGAAGGCGCTCGCCGCGCTGCCCAGCGTGACCGGGTCCACCGTCGCGCCGCCCCAGCCCAATCGTGAGCTGCTCGCCGTCATCGCGGACGCGCAGGCCCGCGCCAAGGAACTCGGCGACGAGTACCTCTCCACCGAGCACCTCCTCATCGGCATCGCCGCGAAGGGGGGCACCGCCGCTGAGGTGCTCACCCGGCAGGGGGCCGGTGCGAAGAAGCTGCTGGAGGCGTTTCAGAAGGCCCGCGGTGGACGGCGGGTGACCAGCGCCGACCCCGAGGGGCAGTACAAGGCGCTGGAGAAGTTCGGGACCGACTTCACCGCCGCCGCCCGGGAGGGGAAGCTCGATCCCGTCATCGGGCGGGATCAGGAGATCCGGCGGGTCGTGCAGGTGCTCAGCCGCCGGACCAAGAACAACCCCGTCCTCATCGGTGAGCCCGGCGTCGGCAAGACCGCCGTCGTCGAAGGGCTCGCCCAGCGGATCGTGAAGGGGGATGTGCCGGAGTCGCTGAAGGACAAGCGGCTCGTCGCGCTGGACCTGGGGGCCATGGTCGCGGGCGCGAAGTACCGGGGTGAGTTCGAGGAGCGGCTGAAGACCGTGCTCGCGGAGATCAAGGACTCCGACGGGCAGATCATCACCTTCATCGACGAGTTGCACACCGTGGTGGGGGCAGGTGCCGGTGGTGATTCCGCCATGGATGCCGGGAACATGCTCAAGCCCATGCTCGCGCGCGGTGAGCTGCGCATGGTGGGTGCGACGACCCTCGACGAGTACCGGGAGCGGGTCGAGAAGGACCCGGCGCTGGAGCGGCGGTTCCAGCAGGTGCTGGTCGCCGAGCCGACCGTTGAGGACACCATCGCCATCCTGCGCGGGCTCAAAGGACGCTACGAGGCCCACCACAAGGTGCAGATCGCGGACAGCGCGCTGGTGGCCGCGGCCACCCTCTCCGACCGGTACATCACCTCCCGGTTCCTGCCCGACAAGGCCATCGACCTCGTCGACGAGGCTGCCTCCCGGCTGCGCATGGAGATCGACTCGTCCCCCGTCGAGATCGATGAACTCCAGCGCTCCGTCGACCGGCTGCGCATGGAGGAGCTGGCCCTCGACAAGGAGACCGACCCCGCCTCCCGCGAGCGCCTGGACAAGCTGCGCCGCGACCTCGCAGACCGGGAGGAGGAGCTGCGCGGCCTCAACGCCCGCTGGGAGAAGGAGAAGCAGTCCCTCAACCGCGTCGGCGAGCTGAAGGAACGCCTCGACGAAGCCCGCGGCCAGGCTGAACGCGCCCAGCGCGACGGCGACTTCGACTCCGCCTCCAAGCTGCTGTACGGCGAGATCCCCGCCCTGGAGAAGGAGTTGGAGGCCGCCTCCGCCGCCGAGGAGGAGGTCGCCAAGGACACCATGGTCAAGGAGGAGGTCGGCTCCGACGACATCGCCGACGTCGTCGCGGCCTGGACCGGCATCCCCGCCGGTCGGCTCCTGGAGGGCGAGACGCAGAAACTGCTGCGCATGGAGGACGAGCTGGGGCGTCGGCTCATCGGGCAGACCGAGGCCGTACGGGCCGTGTCCGACGCCGTACGGCGCACCCGTGCCGGCATCGCCGACCCCGACCGCCCGACCGGCTCCTTCCTCTTCCTCGGCCCGACCGGCGTCGGCAAGACCGAACTCGCCAAGGCCCTCGCCGACTTCCTCTTCGACGACGAGCGGGCGATGGTCCGCATCGACATGAGCGAATACGGCGAGAAGCACTCCGTCGCCCGGCTGGTCGGCGCGCCTCCCGGCTACGTCGGCTACGAGGAGGGCGGCCAGCTCACGGAGGCGGTTCGGCGCAGGCCGTACTCCGTGGTCCTGCTGGACGAGGTGGAGAAGGCGCATCCCGAGGTCTTCGACATCCTCCTCCAGGTCCTGGACGACGGGCGGCTGACGGACGGTCAGGGCCGTACGGTCGACTTCCGCAACGCGATCCTGGTGCTGACGTCCAACCTGGGCAGTCAGTTCCTGGTGGACCCGATCACCAGTGAGGCGGAGAAGAAGGAGCAGGTGCTGGAGGTGGTCCGGGCCTCCTTCAAGCCGGAGTTCCTCAACCGCCTGGACGACCTCGTGGTCTTCTCGGCCCTGACCAAGGACGAGCTGGCACGTATCGCCCGGCTCCAGATCGACCGCCTGGCCAAGCGGCTGGCCGAGCGCCGGCTGACTCTGGAGATCACCGACGCGGCCCTGGACTGGCTCGCCGACGAGGGCAACGATCCGGCCTACGGTGCCCGCCCGCTGCGCCGCCTCGTCCAGACCGCCATCGGCGACCGGCTCGCCAAGGAGATCCTGGCGGGCGAGGTCAAGGACGGCGACACGGTACGGGTGGACGCCTTCGGGGACGGCCTGATCGTGGGGCCGGCGACCGGTAAGACGCTGTGATGTCCGGGTACCCGGTGGAGCCGGGTACCCGACTCGATGACCGGATCGAGTCAGCCGACGGCTGACAGGACCGTCAGGGCTTGCCACCCCCCTCCCCGCATGGGGGAGGATGGCGGGATCCGTACGAAGGGAAAATCACGGTGAGCATCGACCCGTCCTCGATTCCGAACTTCGGGGGCCAGCAGCCGCAGTCCGGGCCGCCGCCCGGCCCTGTTGTCCCGGATCAGGACCTCGTGAAGCAGCTCCTCGACCAGATGGAGCTGAAGTACGTCGTCGACGACGAGGGAGACCTCGCGGCGCCGTGGGAGCAGTTCCGTACGTACTTCATGTTCCGCGGCGAGGGTGACCAGCAGGTCTTCTCGGTGCGGACGTTCTACGACCGGCCCCACAAGATCGACGAGAAGCCCCAGCTTCTGGAGTCGATCGACGACTGGAACCGCCGGACGCTGTGGCCCAAGGTCTACAGCCACACGCACGACGACGGCACCGTCCGCCTTATCGGCGAGGCGCAGATGCTGATCGGCACCGGAGTGAGCCTGGAGCACTTCGTCTCGTCGACGGTGAGCTGGGTGCGGGCCGCCATCGAGTTCGACAAGTGGCTCGTCGAGCAGCTCGGCCTGGAGCAGGAGATCAACGAAGCGGAGAAGCCGGAGGGCGACGAGGAGTAACCCTCGGCGCACATCGTGCGGAGCCCGGCCAGGGCACCGGCCGTCACGGCCGCGTGCCGGGCCGGGCTCTTGCCGTTTCGTCGGCGGCGGGGCTCGCAGCCGTGGCCCGGCCTGACGCGCCTCAGTGACGGTGCTCCTCGTGGCCCAGCCCGACGCGCCTCAGCGACGCCGCCGCAGTATCCGCCCCGCCACGATCGCCGAGGCCACCACCAGCGCCGCGGCCGGAGCCGCCCACCGCAGGGTGGTGCTCGGCGCGACGGTCTGCGGGGCCGGCACCGGCGCGTACCGCCCCCGGGGCGGCGCGTGATCCACTTCCTCCGCGCTGCGCCCGATCATCGTCCGCCGGGCGTGCGCCGCCTCGGCGACCGGCGCGTCCTCTCCGGAGCCGCCCTCGGACACCGTTTCCTCGGCTTCCCCGGCTTCCTCGGCCCGCGGATCCAGCGACGGCGGCGGCACCTCGGCATCGAAAACGGAAGGGGACTCGCCGCCCTCGTCGGGTGCCGGTTCCGGTTCCGGTTCCGGTGCCGGTGCGTCGTCCGCGTCCGGCGTCGTCTCGAAGTCGCTGGTCACCCGTGTCTCGAACTCCCCGGGCGCCAGCGCCTCCTCCATGGGCTCCGGCTCGGGGGGCGGTGCCTCGCCCGCCACGACCCCGAGCTGCGCCGCGACCCGATTCAGCAGCCGGCCGACCGTGGACCCCACGACCTCCGCGGAGAACTCCGAGATCCGCCCGTCCGCCGACGCGGTCCCCGAGAACGTCACCGTGGCCCCGCCCTCGGCCTCCGTGACCCGCAGGGTGAGCGCGAGCTTCACGGAACCGTTGCCGCGCGCCTCGACCGCGTCGCCCTCGACGGCGTACGAACCGTCCTCCCGCGCGGAGACCCGCATGGCACCCCGATAGGTGATGGTGTGCCCGCTGACGCGCACCCTCAGCCGCCCGGCGACCGGCTCGGCCCCGGCGTCCTGCTGGAGCCCGGGGACCGCCCGGGCGACCCGTGCGGGATCGGCCAGCACCTCCCTGAGCCGCTCCGCCGCAACCGGAACGAACACCTCATGCTCCATGCCGATCGAGCCTACCCAGCATGACGCGAACCGCACCCACACATCCCGTCTTTCTCCCCCCACACCCGCCCACCGGGCGTACCCTCCCGCTCACGCAGGCCCTCGACCGGTATCGCCCGGCCCCTCAATACCGCGGATGCACCAACGTCGACGCCCCCAGCCCCGCCACCCGCGTCCCCTCCGCCGCCCGCGCGTCCGCCGCCAGGCCCGCCTGGGTCAAGGTCCCCAATCGCGGTGCCCCCGCTCCCGTGCCCAGGCGCAGGTCCGGTCGCTTCCCCCGCGCCGCCAGGATGAAGCCCCAGTCCTGTGGTGCGCGGGTCGGGCCGGTCGAGCGGTCGGGGCCCGGGGTGAAGCCGGAGCCTTGGCCGCGGACGCGGTAGGGGGCGGTGCGCAGGCCCGCGGCGTGCAGGGTGGTGTCGACCGTCCAGAAGGCGTGGGGGCGGGAGGAGACCGGGCCGGCGTGCACGGCGAGACGGCCGTGTGGGGTCAGGGCGCGGCGGGCGAGGCCGTAGAACTCCTGCGAGTACAGCTTGGTGCTGGCGGTGATGCCGGGGTCGGGGAGGTCCGAGATGACGACGTCGTACGTCGCCGGCGGCGCCGTACGCAGCCAGTGGAAGGCGTCCGCCGTCATGATGTGGACGCGGTCGTCGTCGTAGGCGTGTCCGTTGAGGCGGGACAGGGGCGGGTCCCGGCGTGCCAGCCGTACCACCTCGGGGTCGACGTCGACGACGTCGAGCCGGTGCACCCCCCGATGGCGCAGCACCTCGCGCGCCGCCAGACCGTCACCGCCGCCGAGGATCAGCACGCGGGTGTGCCCGCCGCTCATCGCGGGGTGCACCAGCGCCTCGTGGTAGCGGCGGGCGTCGCGTCCGCTGACCCGCAGCCGGCCGTCGAGGAAGAGGTCGAGGGGGCGGCCCCCGGTGCCGCCGGTGATGACGACCTCCTGGACGTCCGTCTGCAGCGCGACCCGTACGTCCCGTCCGTACACCGCGTGCCGCGCGGCCCGTTCGAAGTCGTCGACGAGTACGGCGGCGGAGGCGAGGAGGCCGAGCACGGTGACGTTGGCGATCACCAGCAGCCAGCGGGCCCGGCGGGTGAGGTCCCGGCCGAACAGGCCGAGCACGAGTGCCCCGCCGACCACGGCGTTGACCGCGCCGGTGATCAGGGCCGAGGTCAACTGGCCCAGCAGGGGCAGGAGAAGGAAGGGGAAGGTGAGGCCGCCGACGAGTGCGCCGACGTAGTCCGCGGCGAACAGGTCGGCCACCGCGCCGCCCGCGTCCTGGCGCCGGATGCGCTGGATCAGCTCCATCAGCAGCGGGATCTCGGCGCCGATGAGCAGGCCGATGGTCAGGGAGAAGGCGACGAGGAGGACACGCGGGCCGTTGGCCCACACCCCGCCCCAGTCGCCGGTCCAGGCGAAGACGGCGTACAGGGCGAGCGCGCTGCACCCGCCGACGAGGGCGAGGACGGCCTCGATGGCACCGAAGCCGGCCGCGGCGTACGGGCGCAGCCGCTTCGCGGCCAGGGAGCCGATGCCCATCGCGAACACCATGACGGACAGCACGACGGAGGCCTGGGTGACGGAGTCGCCGATCAAGTACGAGGCCAGCGCGACGAGTTCGAGTTCGTACACGAGTCCGCAGGCCGCGCAGACGAAGACGCCCGCGAGGACCAGGAACCGCCCGGTGCCGGGCCGGATCGGAAGCCGCGCGGGGCCTGCCCAGGGCGGCGGTGTGCCGGGTGGGGCGGGCGCGTCCGGTTCGATCACGCTGCGACCGTACGTCACTGCCGGGGTACGCTTCGTCACCCACACGTGTGGAGTTGAGGTGTCGGACGTTTGCGTCCCCGGAATCTCGGAGTCCCCGGAATCCTCAGATGCCGGACGGGCTGAGTGGCACCGACCGGCGCGGAGCGGAGACCGCCGGCATCCGCGCTCCCACTCTCGTCCGCGTCGCCACCAACTGCCCGTCCTGCGGGTACGCGTGCCACGTACGCCAGTGGACCTGCCCCTCGTGATGCTGGGCCAGCAGCGCGGTGAAGGCGTACGGGCTGCCGGGGAAGACGCCGACCAGGCCGTGCGGATGGTCGGCGACCAGGGCCAGCAACTCCTGGGCCCGGGCCGCGAACTGACCCGGCGACAGCATCTCCACCCGGGCGGCGAACTCGTACTCCCAGTCCCCCGCTCGCTTGGCCACCCCGAGCGGCAGCGGTGTGCTGCTGCCGGGCATACAGGCCACCGTCTCCGAGCAGATGCCGCGCTCCTCGTCCAACAGCACCTGGTGGGACGCGCCGAGCAGTCTCAACTGAAGCTTCGCACCGGTCAGTTCGAGGTCGAGCGAGGCCAGCGCGGGCAGCGGCTCGCGCCCCAGGGCCCAGGCGAGGTCGGCCGCGCGCGTGTCGGTATAAGCGGTGTTCAGGGTCGTGAGCATGGGTCGGCTCCGCAAGCACGCAAAGAAAGGAGGGAGGTGTCGGGCTCCGGCGCACCCCGGCCGACACCAGGGATCGGCTCGGGCAGCCCAGTCGGCCGGTCAGAAGGTGTCCGCGGGACGTCCGAGGGGCTGCGTTGGTGATTTTCACTGAATCATGAATTAGGGCGCCGCCACAGCGTTTTTACCCAAGTTCGTGGGGTTTCCATCCCTCAGAGGGCTTATCAGCTCAACTGTTCAACTCCGGCGTGCGCCGATGGTGACGGAGCGTGCGCCGGGGCGCGGCCGACCGCACCGGAAGCCGTGTACCGCAGAACACGAGGCCACATACCGCAGGGCACGAAAGCGGGGCCGGTCCCAGGCACCGGCCCCGCTCCCTCCCGGACGCGGTTCCCCCTGTTCGGGGAGGTTGGCTGCCCCGTGTCAGCTACCTCCGCCACCGCATCCGCCCCCGCCCCCTCCGCAGGACGACCCGCCTCCGCATGACGAGCCGCCACCACAGGACGAACCCCCCGAGCCGCCGTCCCCACCGCCGACCCACCAGCTGCCCGCCGCCGCGCCGCCTCCGCTGTCGTACGAGTTGGACCGGCGACCGTGCGCACGGTGGGCCGGACGCGCGCTGCGGCGCGCGACGGACACCACGATCACGACGAACATCACTGCGACCAGCGCCCCCACGATGACTGTGGCCATGGCGTCAGCCTCCTTCCGTTCCCCCGAAGCGGACCGAGGCGTCCCCCCGTGGGCACCTCCCGCTCGGTGCGTGGCAGTCAGATGCCCGGCCGTCCCGCGGCCCAAAGCAGAGTTGAGGAAGTCCAGAGCTTGGGCGCAGGATGGCCGGCATGACCTCCACCACCCGCCCCCTGCTCAACCGCCGGCTCGCCGAGTTCGGGACGACGATCTTCGCGGAGATGTCCGCGCTGGCCCTGAGCACCGGCTCCATCAACCTGGGCCAGGGCTTTCCCGACACCGACGGGCCCGAGGAGGTCCGCGAGGCAGCCGTGCGGGCGCTGCGGGACGGGCGCGGCAACCAGTACCCGCCGGGCCCCGGCATCCCCGAGCTGCGCCTGGCGGTCGCCGCGCACCAGGAGCGGTGCTACGGGCTGTCGTACGACCCCGACACCGAGGTCCTGGTCACCGCGGGCGCCACCGAGGCCATCGCGGCCGCGCTGCTCGCCCTGCTGGAGCCCGGCGACGAGGTCATCGCCCTCGAGCCGTACTACGACTCCTACGCGGCCTGCATCGCCATGGCGGGCGGCACCCGCGTGCCGGTCACCCTGCGCCCCCACGTCGACGAGGCTGGCGCGAGCTTCCGCCTCGACCTCGACGAGCTGCGCGCCGCGGTCACCGACCGCACCCGCCTACTGCTGATCAACACCCCGCACAACCCCACCGGCACCGTCCTCACCCGGGCGGAGCTGGCCGCGATCGCCGAGCTGGCCGTGGCGCGGGACCTGCTGGTGGTGACCGACGAGGTGTACGAGCACCTGGTCTTCGACGACGCCGAGCACCTGCCGCTGGCGACCTTCCCCGGCATGCGCGAGCGGACGGTGACGATCGGTTCCGCCGGCAAGAGTTTTTCCTTCACCGGCTGGAAGGTCGGCTGGGTGACCTCGGCGTCCCCCCTGCTCACGGCCGTGCGCTCGGCGAAGCAGTTCCTGACGTACGTCTCCTCGGGGCCGTTCCAGTACGCCGTCGCCGAGGCGCTCGCCCTGCCCGACCGCTACTTCACCGCCTTCCGCGAGGACATGCGGGCCAAGCGCGACCTGCTGGCGGCGGGCCTCACCCGGGCCGGCTTCGAGGTGTTCAAGCCCGCCGGCACCTACTTCATCACCACCGACATCCGCCCCCTCGGCACCGCACTGGCAAAGGAGGGGGACGGCTTCGCCTTCTGCCGCGCGCTGCCGGAGCGGGCCGGGGTGGTCGCCATTCCCAACGCGGTCTTCTACGACCACCGGGAGGCGGGGGCGCCGTTCGTGCGGTTCGCGTTCTGCAAGCGCGAGGAGATCCTTCAGGAGGCGATCGAGAGGCTGCTGAAGGTGCGGTCCTCCGCCGGACAGGGCCCGATGGGCCGCTCTTGGCCGCCCCAGTAGGGTCGTCCCCGTGAGTAACGAACACATCACGCTGACCGCGGGTGACGCGGAGGTGGACGTGCTGCCGGGCAACGGCGGGCGGGTCGCGGGGCTGCGCGTCGGGGGGACGGAGTTGCTGCGGCAGGGGGAGCGGTTCGGGTGTTTCCCGATGGTTCCCTGGTGCGGGCGGGTCCGGGACGGGCGGTTCCTGGACGGTGCCGTGGTGCAGCAGTTGCCGCTGAACGCCCCGCCGCACGCCATCCACGGCACCGCGCGCGACGGCGCCTGGAAGGTCGCCCGGGTCACGGGTGACGAGGCGGTCATCACGTACGACCTGGCCGAGCCGTGGCCCTACCCCGGCCGCGTCACCCAGATCGTGCGCCTCGCCGAGGACAGCCTCACCCTCACCATGTCCGTCGAGACGTACGAGACGTCCTTCCCGGCACAGATCGGCTGGCACCCCTGGTTCAACCGCAACCTCGGCAGCGAGGACGTGCGGCTCGACTTCAGCCCCGCCTGGCAGGAGGAGCGCGGCGACGACCACCTTCCCACCGGGAACCGGATCGACCCGAAGCCCGGCCCCTGGGACGACTGCTTCGGCATGCCCGGCGGTGTCGACGTCACGCTCACCTGGCCGGGGGAGCTGGAGCTGAAGGTGAGCAGCCGGGAGGAGTGGGTGGTCGTGTACGACGAGCAGGACGCCGCCGTGTGCGTCGAGCCGCAGACCGGGCCGCCCAACGGGCTGAACAGCATGCCCCGCCTGGTCACGCCCCTGGAGCCGCTGGAGGCCACCACCGTCTGGAGCTGGCGGCGGCTCTAAGCTGGGCGGCATGACTGACGTACGCGGCGAGCTGCTGCAGCAGATCAAGGACAAGGCCGTGGTGCACGGCAAGGTGACCCTGTCGTCGGGTCTGGAAGCCGACTACTACGTCGATCTTCGGCGCGTCACCCTCGACGGGGAGGCCGCGCCGCTCGTCGGGCAGGTGCTGCTCGACCTGACCGCCGAGCTGGAGTTCGACGCGGTGGGCGGGCTCACGATGGGCGCCGACCCCGTCGCCGGCGCCATGCTGCACGCCGCCGCGGCGCGCGGGAAGCGGCTCGACGCCTTCGTCGTGCGCAAGGCCGCCAAGGCACACGGGCTGCAGCGGCGGGTCGAGGGCCCGGACATCGCGGGCCGGCGCGTGCTCGTCGTCGAGGACACCTCCACCACCGGCGGGTCCCCGCTCACCGCCGTCGAGGCCGTGCGCGAGGCCGGTGCCGAGGTCGTGGCCGTGGCGACCATCGTCGACCGGGCCACCGGCGCCGCCGAGAAGATCCAGGAGGGCGCGGGGGTGCCGTACCTGTTCGCGTACTCCAAGGACGAGCTCGGTCTGGACTGACAGGCGCTCGGAGCATCCCGGTTCGTCTGGAAAGATGGGGCCGACGACGACGTCACACCCCCCAAAATCTAGGTCAGGGCCGTAAGAAAAAACGCAGTAACGCAGTAGCGCGTTAACGCTGTACGTCAACCCGCACACTCCAAGGAGCGGACAGATGCCCATCGCAACCCCCGAGGTCTACAACGAGATGCTCGACCGGGCGAAGGCAGGCAAGTTCGCCTACCCGGCCATCAACGTGACCTCCTCCCAGACCCTGCACGCGGCCCTGCGCGGCTTCGCGGAGGCGGAGAGCGACGGCATCATCCAGATCTCCACGGGTGGTGCGGAGTTCCTGGGCGGCCAGCACAGCAAGGACATGGTCACCGGCGCCGTCGCCCTGGCCGAGTTCGCGCACATCGTCGCCAAGAAGTACGACGTCACCGTCGCCCTGCACACGGACCACTGCCCGAAGGACAAGCTCGACGGGTATGTGCGGCCGCTGCTCGCCGTGTCCGAGGAGCGCGTCGCCCGCGGCGAGAACCCGCTGTTCCAGTCCCACATGTGGGACGGCTCGGCCGAGACCCTCGCCGACAACCTCTCCATCGCCCAGGAGCTGCTGGAGCGCGCCCGCGCCGCGAAGATCATCCTCGAGGTCGAGATCACTCCGACCGGCGGCGAGGAGGACGGCGTCTCGCACGAGATCAACGACTCGCTGTACACGACTGTCGACGACGCGATCCGTACGGCTGAGGCGCTCGGCCTCGGCGAGAAGGGGCGCTACCTGCTGGCCGCGTCCTTCGGCAACGTGCACGGCGTGTACAAGCCGGGCAACGTCGTCCTGCGTCCCGAGCTGCTGAAGGAGCTGAACGAGGGTGTCGCCGCCAAGTTCGGCAAGCCGTCGCCGTTCGACTTCGTCTTCCACGGCGGCTCCGGCTCCACCGAGCAGGAGATCGCGACCGCGCTGGACAACGGCGTCGTCAAGATGAACATCGACACCGACACGCAGTACGCCTTCACGCGTCCGGTCGCCGATCACATGTTCAAGAACTACGACGGTGTGCTCAAGGTCGACGGCGAGGTCGGCTCCAAGAAGACCTACGACCCGCGCACCTGGGGCAAGCTCGCCGAGGCGTCCATGGCCGCCCGCGTGACGGAGGCCTGCGCCAACCTGCGCTCGACGGGTACGAAGATCAAGTAGCCGTACGCATTCGCCGTACGCATTCGCCGTACGTATTCGGTGAGCCCGGCGCCTGCCCACGGCGCCGGGCTCGCTGTATACCTGAGGCCATGCCCGATGTCCGGCTGGCCTCCCCGCAGGGCAAGTGGATCCTGCTCACCACCATCCTCGGCTCCAGCATGGCGATGCTGGACTCGACCGTCGTCAACGTGGCCCTCCCGCGCATCGGCCGTGACCTGGACGCCGACCTCGCCGCGCTCCAGTGGACCGTCAACGCGTACATGCTGACGCTGGCCGGGCTGATCCTGCTCGGCGGTTCGCTGGGGGACCGCTACGGGCGGCGGAAGATCTTCGTCGTCGGGGTGGTGTGGTTCGCCGCGGCCTCGCTGCTGTGCGGCCTCGCCCCGAACGCCGGCGTGCTCGTCGCCGCGCGGGCGCTGCAGGGGATCGGCGGCGCCCTGCTCACCCCCGGGTCCCTGGCCCTGATCCAGGCGTCCTTCCACCCCGACGACCGGGCGCGGGCGGTCGGCCTGTGGTCCGGCTTCGGGGGCGTCGGCGCGGCCGTGGGCCCCTTTCTGGGCGGCTGGCTGGTGGACGGCCCGGGCTGGCGCTGGGTGTTCCTGCTCAACGTCCCGCTGGCGCTGCTGTGCGCGCCGATCGCGGTGCGGCACGTGCCCGAGTCGGATGGGGGCACCTCCCGCTCGAGCGAAGCCGAGAGTGGGGGAGGCACCAAGCACGGCCGCTTCGACGTACTGGGCGCCGCCCTGGGTGCTCTGTCCCTCGCCCTGGTGACATACGCGCTGATCGAGGCCGGGGAGGGCTCGCCGGTCGTGGTCCTCACGGCGGTGGTCGGCGTGGTGGCCGGGGTCGCCTTCGTGCTGGTCGAGAAGCGCCGCCCCGACCCGATGATGCCGCTCGGCATCTTCGCGTCCCGCCAGTTCACCGCGGTCAATCTCGTCACCCTGTGCGTGTACGCGGCCCTCGGCGGATTCTTCTTCCTCGCCGTGATCCAGCTCCAGGTCGTCTCGGGCTACTCGGCGTTGGCCGCCGGTACGGCGCTGCTGCCGACGACCCTGATGATGCTGCTGCTGTCGGCCCGCTCGGGCGCCCTCGCCGACCGGATCGGCCCGCGCATCCCGCTCACCGTCGGGCCGCTGGTGTGCGCGGCCGGCATGCTGCTGATGCTGCGGGTCGGGCCGGATGCCTCCTACGTCGCCGACGTACTGCCCGCCGTCTCGGTTCTCGGCCTCGGCCTGGTCACCCTGGTGGCCCCCCTGACCGCCACCGTCCTCGCCTCGGTGGACGTCGCGCGGGCGGGGCTGGCCAGCGGCATCAACAATGCGGCGGCCCGCGCGGCCGGCCTCATCGCCGTGGCCGCGCTGCCGGTGCTGACCGGGATGGGGCCGGAGGCGTACCGCTCTCCGGACGCCTTCGACGATGCCTTCGACCAGGCGATGGCCCTGTGCGCGGCCGTACTGGTCGCGGGCGCGGCCTTCGCCTTCGCGACGGTACGCCGCCTGCCCCCCGACTGCACCCGCCCCGAGTGCCGCACACATGGCGGGGTGGTGGCGCCGCCGTTGGAGGGGGCGCCGAGTCGGAAGCGGTTGTAGTTTTTCAGCCCGTCCGGCGTTCGAGGACGAGGCCCGTTCCGGGCCGAAGCGGGGGTCCGGGGGCGGCAGCCTCCGGGAACGGGACGGGTAGGGGCGGCGGGGGGCGGGGAAACCCGGTGGGCACCCGAGCCGTGCCCACCCCATGGGCCAGACTGGACCCATGGCCATTCACGAAAACCTTCTCGGGGGCCCGCCCCCGACCCACCTCCCCGACGACCCCGAGCCGCGCGAGCTGCTCGCCGCCGGCACCGCCCCCGCGGACGTCGCCGCGAAGCACCCGACCTCCTCCCTGGCCTGGGCCCAGCTCGCCGACGAGGCCTTCGAGCGGGGCAGCGTCGTGGAGTCGTACGCCTACGCCCGTACGGGCTACCACCGCGGCCTCGACGCCCTGCGCAGGAGCGGCTGGAAGGGCCACGGCCCCGTCCCCTGGGAGCACGAGCCCAACCGCGGCTTCCTGCGCGCCCTGCACGCCCTCGCCCGCGCCGCCGGCACGATCGGCGAGCAGGAGGAGTACGAGCGCTGCACCCAGTTCCTGAAGGACTCCTCACCCACGGCGGCCCAGACCCTGGGCTAGGGCGACGGCGCTCCCCGCAAGGCCCGCCGATGTGATCAGGCGGGCCTTGCGATGTCCGGGGCGATCCCGGAACATGCCGGGTGGGGACCGGGGCCCCTTTGCCGATAACGGCAGGGCGGACCGCTACCCGGAGTTACACAGGAGACAGCAATGTCCCAGCAGGCTCATCAGTCCGCGGAGACATCACCGGAAACCTCCCCGGAGACTCAAGAGCCCGAGACACCGCATCTCGACTTCGCCGGCACCACGCCCTACGAGGACTACGTCAAGGCGGACGTCCTCACCCACCTCCAGCACACCCTCTCCGACGACCCCGGAGAGATGGTCTTCCTGGTCACGACCCAGGTCATGGAGCTGTGGTTCACGGTCATCGTCCATGAGTGGGAGACCGCGGCCCGGGCGCTGCGCGAGGACCGGCCGGGCGTGGCGATCGACGCCCTGAAGCGTTCCGTACGGGAGCTGGAGGCGCTGAACGCCTCCTGGAAGCCGCTCGGTCAGCTCACCCCGGCCCAGTTCAACGCCTACCGCAGCGCCCTCGGCGAGGGATCCGGCTTCCAGTCGGCGATGTACCGCCGGATGGAGTTCCTGCTCGCCGAGAAGTCCGCGTCCATGCTCGTCCCGCACCGCGGCGCCCCGCGCGTGCACGCGGAACTGGAGAAGGCCCTGCACGAGCCGAGCCTCTACGACGAGGTGCTCCGCTTCCTCGCCCGGCGTGGCTGCGACATCCCCGAGGCCGTCCTCACGCGCGACGTCTCGCAGCGCTACGAGCCGTCCGACGCGGTCGAGGCGGCCTGGACCGCGATCTACGCGGGCGACCAGAACGCCGAACTCGCCCGCCTCGGCGAGGCGCTGACCGACGTCGCGGAACTGGTGTGGCGCTGGCGCAACGACCACCTGGTCGCCACCCGCCGCGCGATGGGCGCCAAGCCCGGCACGGGCGGCTCGGCCGGCGTGGCCTGGCTGGAGAAGCGGGCGCGCAAGAACGTCTTCCCCGAGCTGTGGACGGCGAGGTCCCATGTCTGAGCTGGTGACGAGGGCGGGGGCGCTGGACGCCGCCGACGAACTGGCCGGGGTCCGCAAGCAGTTCGTCCTCGATGACGTCGTGTACCTGGACGGGAACTCGCTCGGCGCCCTGCCCGCGAACGTCCCCGGCCGCGTCGAGGACGTCGTGCGCCGGCAGTGGGGCGAGCTGCGGATCCGCTCCTGGGAGGAGAGCGGCTGGTGGACCGCGCCCGAGCGGATCGGCGACCGGATCGCGCCGCTGGTCGGCGCGGCGGCAGGGCAGATCGTGGTCGGCGACTCGACGAGTGTCAATGTCTTCAAGGCACTTGTGGGGGCCGTGCGGATTGCGGAGGCCACCGGGTCCGGTTCCGACTCCGGCCGCGACGAGATCCTCGTCGACGCGACCACCTTCCCCACCGACGGCTACATCGCCGCGTCGGCGGCGCGCATGACCGGCCGTACGCTGCGGCCGGTGGTGCCCGCCGAGGTGCCGGGCGCGCTGAGTGACCGTACCGCCGCCGTCCTGCTGAACCACGTCGACTACCGCACCGGCCGGCTGCACGACCTGCCGTCCCTCACCGCCGCCGTGCACGCCGCGGGCGCGCTCGCCGTCTGGGACCTGTGCCACAGCGCGGGCGCGCTGCCGGTCGGGCTCGACGAGCACGGCGTGGACCTGGCGGTCGGCTGCACCTACAAGTACCTGAACGGCGGCCCGGGTTCACCGGCGTACCTGTATGTGCGCCGGGACCTCCAGGACCGCTTCGACTCCCCGCTCCCCGGCTGGAACTCGCACGCCGACCCCTTCGGCATGCGCGGCGACTTCGAGCCGGCGGCGGGCGCGCTGCGCGGTCGCGTCGGCACGCCGGACATCCTCTCCATGCTCGCCCTGGAGGCGGCGCTGGAGGTCTGGGAGGGCGTGTCGATCGAGGCGGTGCGGGCGAAGTCCCTGGCGCTGACGGACTTCTTCCTGGAGTGCGTGGCGGAGTATGTGGGGGAGGGGCGCGTGGAGTCCTTGACGCCGGTGCCTCACTCGGAGCGCGGCAGCCAGGTGGCGCTGCGGTGCGAGGACGCCGGGGACGTGATGAAGCGGCTGATCGAGCGGGGGGTCGTGGGCGACTTCCGGCATCCCGATGTGCTGCGGTTCGGTTTCACGCCGCTGTATGTGGGGTTCGCGGAGGTGGAGCGGGCGGCGCGGGTGCTGGGGGAGGTCTTGCCGTAGCTCCTTAGCCCGGGCGTTGACGTACGTACACCCCCGCCACGGCAGCCGCATGCGCGGCCCGCGCGGCGCGCTCCGCGGCGGGGGCGTCGGGAACCACCCCGGTCGTCAGCAACTGGTAGTACAAGGGCGCCGACACCGCCCGTACGACCGCCTCCGCGTCCGTCCCGGTGGGCAACTCCCCTCTGGCGACGCCCTGTTCCACGCACGGCGCCCACTCGGCCACCCGCACCTCGTAGAACCGCCGCAGCGCCTGCGCCGTACGTTCGTCGCAGGTCGCCGCGGCGATCACGGCGCGGAACAGCGCACCCTGCCGGGGGTCGGCCAGCGTCCGCCGCACCAGCGCCGCGTTGGCGCGCAGGTCGTCCAGCACCGACCCGGTCTCCTCGCGCGGCAGCGACTGCTCGGCCATGTCGGCGAGCAGATCGGCCACCAGCCCCGTCACCGAGCCCCACCGCCGGTACACGGTCGTCTTGCCGACCTCCGCGCGGCGGGCGACGTCGGCGAGGTCGAGGCCGGCGAAACCCTGCTCCGCCAGCACGTCTCCGGCCGCCCGCAGCACGGCCGTACGAACACGCGCGGTACGCCCTCCGGGACGTACGGTGCCGGGTTCGGCGGACATATCGGCCTCCTTGGTGCACGGCGAGGTGCGGTGCGATCTCCGGGGCCAGCGTAACGAAACGGCAGAACCGTTTACCCCTCACCGAGCGTGACATCCGCGTGTCGGCGCATGTAACGGGCCTGGTACCGTCCCCGCCAACGGCCGATTCCCACCTGGTCCGCCCATTGTTCTCGTCCAAATCCGTTTCGTCGCTGAGAGGTTGGAGCATGCCGGACGACGCCGTAGCTGCCCGGGACGCCGCCGAGGAGCAGTCGGCCTTCTCGCACCCGCCCGTCGATCCCGACGCCATCGCGTCCTACGGCGACCACCCCGACCAGGTGATCGACTTCTACGTACCCCGCGGGGAGACCGCGGCGAGCGGCGTGCCGGCCCCGCTGGTCGTCGTCCTGCACGGCGGGGCGTGGCGGGCCCCTTACGACCGCCGGCATGTCACGCCGTTTGCGCAGTTCCTCGCGCGGCGGGGGTTCGCCGTGGCCAATGTGGAGTACCGGCGGGGGGCGGGCGACGGCGGTGCTTCGGGGGCGGCGGGTCCGGGCGGCGGTCCGGAGGCCGCGGGGCCGGGTGGGGGCGGTCCGGTCGCCGGGCGCTGGCCGGAGACCTTCGACGATGTCGCCGCGGCCCTGGACGCGCTGCCCGCGCTCGTACGGGAGGCTCTTCCGCAGGCCGATCCGCGCCGGACGGTGCTCACCGGCCACTCCGCGGGCGGCCATCTGGCGCTCTGGGCGGCGGCCCGCCATGTCCTCCCGGCGGACGCGCCCTGGCGCATCGACCGGCCCGCGCCCCTGCGCGGTGTGGTCGCCCTCGCCCCGATCGCCGACTTCACGGTCGCCGACAAGCTGGATGTCTGCTCCGGCGCGGCGCGGCAACTCCTCGGCGGCGACGCGGAGTTCGCCGAGCGCCAGCCGTACGCCGACCCCGCGTTCCTGCTCCCGACGGGCATCGCGACCACGCTCGTCCAGGGCCGCACCGACATCGTGGTCCCGCCGGCGGTCGCCGAGTCGTACGCGGACGCGGCGGCGAAGGCGGGGGAGGTGGTCGGTCTGACGCTGCTGGAGGACGTAGGCCACTTTCCGCTGATCGATCCTGCGGCGGATGCGTGTGCGGTGGTGGTGGAGGAGATCGCGCAGTTGGCGTGGTGACCGCTTCATCTTCCTCGGGGTTCCTCGGGGTTCCTCGGGGGTTCTCGGGGTTCCTCGGGGTGACCCTTCATACCCGTAGTACCTGAGAGCTACGTCGCAGGTGAGTTCCCTGGTGTGACGCGGACGACGAGTCCGGATCCGTAATTTCCCCTCCAGACAAGCCCGATGGCCGGGCGGACTGGAAGGGAAGACGACCATGGGGCGTACGGGGCGTACGACAGGGACCGCCGAGGCCGGGGCGGGGCACCGGACCGGCGAGTACGGGAAGCCCCGCCGTACCCACCGTCGGCGCCGAGCCCTCCTCGCCGCGCTGATCACCGCCGCCGTGGTCGTCCCCCTGTCCGGTGCCGCCCGCCCGGAGATACCGGCCCCGGCCCCCGCCGCCCTCGCACCCGTGACGGCGACGACGCTGGACAAGGCTTACGCGGCCAACCGTGCCAACGCCGCCGAGGCGGCCCGCATGGCCGCGGCCCACGGCAACCGGGACCGCGCCGCCGCCGATCGTGAGATGGCCGACGCGTCCCGCCAGTTCCTCACCTTCGACGGCCGCGGTGCCGGCCTCGCGACAGAGGTCTTCGGCGACCTGGCCCACGCCGACCGCATCGCGGTCCTGGTACCGGGCTCCGACACGTCCATCGACACCTATGACCGTTTCCGCGACGCCGCCCGCGCCCTGTACGAGCGGCTGACCAGCGAGGTCCCGCAAGGCACCGGCACCGCCGTGGTGGCCTGGCTCGGCTACGAGACCCCGGGCACGGTCAGCACCACGGTCACGACGACGGGCCGAGCCGAACAGGCGGCCCCGAAACTGCGGGAGTTCATACGGCGGTTGCGCGCCGTCACCGGTCAGGAGGCCCGCCTCTCGCTGCTGTGCCACTCCTACGGCTCGGTGGTGTGCGGCCGTGCCGCCTCCCACCTGGACGTGGACGACATCGCCCTGGTCGGCAGCCCTGGCACCGGCGCGGACACCGCCGCGGCCCTGCACACCCCGGCCCGCGTCTGGGCGGCTCGCGGCGGTGACGACTGGGTCGCGGAGGTGCCGCACGTCAGCGTCGACCTGCTCGGCACGACCGTCGGCTTCGGCACCGACCCGATCTCCCCGTCGTTCGGCGCCCGTGTCTTCGCGGCGGGCGACGGCGGCCACAGCGACTACTTCAGGCCAGGGTCGACGTCCCTGGCGAACCTGACCCGCATCGTCCTGGGCGAGACCTCGGAGGTGACCCATGGCTGAGTCGACGGCGACAGCGCGCCTGAGTGGCGCCTGGAAGGGCGTACACCGGGGCGCCGCCCAGGTCGATGCCGCCACCCCCGCCGACCGTGACCGGGCGGTCGACGCCCTGCGGGCCTTCGCCATCCTCGGCGTCGTCCTGGGCCACTGGCTGGTGACGGCCCTGGTGGCGGACGGCGCAGGGGCGGGCCTGCGCACCGCGAGCCCGCTCCACCACCTGCCCTGGCTGGCCCCGATCTCCTGGGTCTTCCAGACCCTCGCCGTGTTCTTCCTGGTCGGCGGGCATGTGGCCACCCGCGGCTACACCTCGGCGCGGGAGCGCGGCACGACGTACGGGCAGTGGCTGAGGTCCCGGCTGTCCCGGCTGTTCAAACCGGTGGCGGCGGTCCTCGTCCTGTGGACGGTGGCGTCGGCGCTGCTGCTCCTGTCGGGCACGGACGTCGACACCGTCCACACCCTGTGCAAACTGGCGCTGTCCCCGCTGTGGTTCCTCCTGGTCTTCGCCGCGCTGACGGCGGCGACACCGCTGTTGCTGCGCCTCAACCCGCTGTGGCCCCTGGCCGTCGTCCTCCATGTGGACCTCATCCGCTTCGGCCTGGGCGGCCCGGACTGGCTCGGCTGGGTGAACCTGGCGGCGGGCTGGCTGGTGCCGTTCACCCTGGGCGCGGCCTGGACCCGGGGCGAGCTGGAGCGCCGGCATGGGGGTCCCCCCGCTCGAGCGAATTCGAGAGTGGGGGAGGGCTGGATCCTGCTGAGCGGCGGCGCGGTGACGACGGCGGCGCTCGTCGCCTGGGCGGGCTATCCGGCGTCCATGGTCGGCGTGCCCGGTGCCGGTGTCTCCAACCTCAACCCGCCGACGCTGGCCGCGGTCACCTTCGGGCTGGCGCAGTGCGGCCTGGCGCTGCTGCTGCGCGCACCGCTGCGCCGCGTGATGCGCCGCCCCCTGGCCTGGGCGGCGGTGGCCGTGCTCAACCTCTCCGCGATGACGATCTTCCTCTGGCACCAGACGGCCCTGATGGCCACCACGGCCACGGCCCTGACGGCGGGCCACCTCCCCGGCCTGCACACGGTCCCCGACGACCTCGGCTGGGTGGCGGCCCGGGTGCTCTGGCTCCCGGTGTTCACGCTGGCCCTGGCGGTGTGCTGGACGGCGTTCCGCGGGTATGAACAGGGCCCGCGCCGCCCGACCGGCCGTGCGTCCCGGGTGATCCGTTCCCGCCCGGCCGCTCGCGGTACGGAAGCGAAGGCACACCGCCATGTCTAGGGTTGACCGCGTGAACGGCGAGGAGTGCGGCCCCAAGTCCGAGGAGAGGCGCGTTGTTCCCGCAGTCGCCGAGAGCGCCCGGCCCCCGCAGGGGTCGCCCGCACCCGGCGACGAACCCGCCTCCAAGCCCCGCCACCGTCTTCGCAGGGCCCTCGGCGCATCCCCCTCCCCCACCTTCCCGCACCTGTCCCGGTACCGCTGGCTGCGCTGGCTGACGATCCTGCTGACCTGCTATCTCGCTCTCGGCGTCTTCCTGGCCGGCGGCACCGACATGAGCGACGACTACGGACTCGGCGTCGCTCAGGGCCTGTTGGCCGGCGGCGTCCAGGGCGTGGCGGTCGTCCTCGCCCTGCGCCGGCCCGGTCTCGCCTGGGCCCTGTCACTGGGCGGCGCGGTCGTCACGGCCCTGGCCGTCCGCGGGATGCTTCCGACCCGCCAACCGGGCCCCAACTGGCCTTGGAGCACATCGGAGATCCTCGCCCATGCCGCCATCTTCCTTCTGCTCGCCCTGAGACCGACGACGCGCACGGCGCTCGTCGCTCTGGCGGCGACCGGCGTGGCGACGTTCGTCGTGCAGGGGATCATCGGTGGGGGGCAGTACTCGTCGACGGGAGTGACGGCGGTCGCCGTCTTCGCCGTCGCCGTCCTCGTCGGCACCGCGCTGCGCGGCCGCAGGGAGGCCCGTACCCAACTCGTCGAGCAGGAGACACTCACCGCCGAGGAGCGGGCCCGGCGCACCGTGCTGGAGGAGCGCAGCCGCATCGCCCGCGAGCTGCACGACGTGGTCGCCCACCACATGTCGGTGATCTCCATCCAGGCCCAGGTGGCCCCGCACCTGGTGGAGAACCCCTCCGAGGAGCTGCGGGAGAACCTCGCGGGCATCCGGCAGAACGCGCTGGACGCCCTCACCGAACTGCGCCGTGTGCTGGGCGTCCTGCGCTCCGAGACACCGGAGGGTGCGGAAGACCCCTACGGCCTCGGCGGTCCCGGCACCGGAGCCGCTCCCGACGCCCCCCAGCCCGTGCTGGACCGGCTGGACGCCCTCATCGAGAACACCCGTGCCGCCGGACTGGACGTCGTCACCGACATCAGGGGCGAAGCCCCGCCGTACCCCACGGGCGTGGAGCTGTCGGCGTACCGGATCATCCAGGAGGCGCTCAGCAACGCCCTGCGGCACGCGCCGGGCTCGCAGGTGCGGGTCGAGGTCTCCCACGACTTCCGCGGCCTGCATCTGGGCGTCGTCAACTCCCGCCCGCAGCACCCCGCCCCGGCCGGCCCGGGCGCGGGGCACGGCCTGCTCGGCATGCGGGAGCGCGCGGCCATGCTCGGCGGCCACCTCACCGCGGCCCCCACCCAGCACGGCGGGTTCGCGGTCTCGGCCTTCCTCCCGCGGGGCGACACCCCGGCACCTTCCCACCCCCCGACAGGAGAACCGACCCCATGACGAGCAGCCCGATCCGCGTAGTCATCGCCGACGACCAGCAGATGGTCCGGCAGGGGTTCTCCGTGCTGCTCAACACCAAGCCCGACATCGACGTGGTCGGCCAGGCGGTCGACGGCCTGGACGCGGTCGCGAAGGTCGCCGAGCTGGTCCCTGACGTCGTCCTGATGGACATCCGCATGCCCGAGCTGGGCGGCATCGAGGCCACCCGCCGCATCACGGCCGCGGCACCGCACATCAAGGTGCTGGTGCTGACGACGTTCGACCTCGACGAGTACGTCTACGAGGCGCTGTGCGCGGGCGCCTCGGGCTTTCTCCTCAAGGACGCCTCCGCCGACCAGCTCGCGGAGGCGGTACGGGTCGTGGCGGCCGGCGACGCGCTCCTCGCGCCCGTCATCACCCGCCGCCTGATCACCGAGTTCTCCCGGCTGAGGGAGCGTCCCCGCGCCCCGCTGAAGAAGCGCGTCGAGGACCTGACCGAGCGCGAGACGGAGGTCCTCGCCCTGATCGCTCAGGGCCTGTCGAACGCGGAGATCGCCGAGCGCCTCGTCGTGGCCGAGCAGACGGTGAAGACGCACGTGGGCCGGATCCTGGTGAAGCTGGGGCTGCGCGATCGTACGCAGGCGGCGGTGTTCGCGTACGAGTCGGGGGTGGTGCGGCCCTCGGGGTACTGACCGGGCATGTGTCGGGGCACCGACCGGGCCCGACCAGCGGGGATACCCGTAGTACCTGAGATGGACCCGCCGGAACCCCTCTCCATGGGGACGACCGCGACCTCCCCTGGCGCATACCGTTCTGTACGTGACCGAGACGACCCAGATGCCGACCCCGCCGCCCAGGGACGAGGCCAAGCCGCGCAGCCCGGAGTTCCGGCTCGCCGCGAACGCCCTGCGCGGGCTGCGGCAGGACCTGTTCCACGACGCCTTCGCCTACCGCCCCCTGGCCCGCATGAGCGTGGACGGGCCGGTGACCCGGCGGCTGCCGGGCCGGCTGCGGGAGTACGCGGCCTGGACACCGCACACCCTGATCACCGGGATCGCCGTGATCACGCTGTTCATCGGGGCCGTCGACAACGACGCAGGCGTACTGATCGGCCCGCTCACCGCGTTCCCCGTCCTGCTGACCATGCTCCGGCCCATCGGCGCGTTCTGGCTGTCCATGGCGGCTGCCCCGGTCAGCCAGGTCTTCGGCGACACCATGGACGGCTATCCGTGGCTGCCCGCGAGTTTCGCCTGCCATCTGACCGTGCTGACGGTCGTGGCCATACGCACCCGACCGCGCACGGCGGGATACATGTGGGCACTCACCGCGGTGTACGGCTTCGTGGCGGACGTGATGCTCGGCCCGTCTTACTACTACGGCGACGACACCGCCCCCATGCTGGTGTTCTCCGCGCTGATCCTCCTCGTCGTCGCCATCTGGCACACCCGCAGGGAGGCCCGCCAGGAGGTGACCGCCCAGCAGACGGTGACCGCGCACGAGCGCTCCCGGCGCACCCGGCTGGAGGAGCGCACCAACATCGCCCGTGAGCTGCACGACGTGGTGGCACACCACATGTCCGTGGTCGCGATCCAGGCGGAGGCCGCCCCCTACCGGGTGGAGAACCCCCCGCCGGAGCTGGAGCGGGCCTTCGCCACCATCCGGGAGAACGCGGTGGCGGCGCTGACCGAGCTGCGCCGGGTACTGGGCGTCGTCCGCGCCGAGGACTACGAGGCCCCGGACGCCCCGCAGCCCACCCTCGCCGACCTGGACGGACTGCTGGCGAATGTGCGGGACACCGGACTGAGCGTCGAGAAGACGGTGACCGGAGCGGTGCGCGCCCTTCCGCAGGGCGTGGAGCTGTCGGCGTACCGGATCGTGCAGGAGGCGCTGAGCAACAGCCTGCGGCACGCGCCGGGAGCGAGTGCCGCGGTGGAGATCGGGTACGTCCTCGGCGGGCTGGGCCTGCGCATAGTCAACGGCCCGCCGCCCGCGCCGAGCCTGGTGAAACCCTCACCGGGCGCCGGGCACGGCATCACCGGCATGCGGGAGCGGGTCACCATGCTGAACGGCGAGATGACGGCCGGCCCGACGGACGACGGAGGCTACGAGGTGACGGTGTTCCTGCCGGTCGCGGTGACGACTGAGGACGCGTCATGACCATCCGTGTGCTGATCGCGGACGACCAGATGATGGTGCGTGAGGGCTTCTCGGTCCTGCTGAACGCGATGCCGGACATCGAGGTCGTCGGCGAGGCGGTCAACGGCCGTGAGGCGGTGGACCGGGTCCGTGAACTCACCCCGGACGTCGTGCTGATGGACATCCGCATGCCGGAGCTGAACGGCATCGAGGCGACCCGGGAGATCGTCGCGGCGGACGGCGCGGCCAAGGTGCTGGTGCTGACCACCTTCGATCTCGACGAGTACGTGTACCAGGCGCTGCGCGCGGGGGCCTCCGGCTTCCTGCTCAAGGACGCCTCGGCGCGCCAGCTCGCCGACGGGGTGCGGGTGGTGGCGGCCGGCGAGGCGCTGCTCGCCCCCTCGGTCACCAGACGGCTGATCACGGAGTTCTCCAAGCTGTCCGACTCCCCGCGCCTGATGCCGTCCGCGCACGCGGCGTACGGGGATCTGACCGAGCGGGAGACGGAGGTGCTGGTGCTGATCGCGCAGGGCCTGTCGAACTCGGAGATAGCCGAGCGGCTGGTGGTCGCCGAGTCGACGATCAAGACCCACGTCAGCCGGATCCTGGTGAAACTGGGGCTGCGGGACCGTACGCAGGCGGCGGTGTTCGCGTACGAGGCGCGGTTGGTCACGCCGGGCTGAGGCACCGGGGCTACGGTGAGGGGATGGAACAGCGCATCACGTTGATCACGCTGGGAGTCTCCGATCTCGCCCGTGCCAAGGCCTTCTACGAGGCGCTGGGCTGGCGGGGGCAGGAGGTCGAGGAGACCGTCTTCTTCCAGGCGGGCGGTCTGGGGCTGGTGCTGTGGAGCCGGGAGAAGCTGGCGCGGGACTGCGGTCTGGAGCCCGGGACGGCGGGTGGGTTCGGCGGGATCGTCCTCGCCCACAACGTCCGCTCCGAGGCGGAGGTGGACGCGCTCCTCACGGCGGCGGAGCGGGCCGGCGCGACGATCACCAAGCCCGCGGCCGTCAATGAGATCGGCTTCTACTCCAGCGCCTTCACCGACCCCGACGGCCACGCGTGGGAGATCGCCCACAACCCCGCTTTCCCTCTGGCCGAAGATGGCTCGGTCACCCTGCCGGACTTCGGCACGGCAACGCCCTAAAGGGGCGCGGGGAACTGCGCGACCAGCCCCCACGGCGCCGCACACAACCAACAACCCCATCCCGGCCCTCCCAGCGGAGCGCTACCGCACCAGCGGCAGGAAGATCGTGTCGACGATCTCCTCGATCGCCTCGCGCGGGACCGGCCGCAGCGTCATCATCGTCTCGCCTCGGAGCAGGTCGAAGGGGAGTGAGGCGATCCGTGGCGTGAGCTTGGCCGGGTCGATCTCGCCGCGCTCGACGGCGCGCTCCATGATCTCGTCGCGTCCGGAGCGGCGCCCGGCGAGGAACATCTCGCGCAGCTCGGCGAAGCTGGTGTCGGTCTCGGCGAAGTAGCCGGTGAGCAGCAGGCTGAGCTGGACGAGGAACGGCGTCTGCTTCTCACTCAGCTCGGTGAGGACGGCGATCAGGTCGCCGCGCAGGGACCCGGTGTCGGCCGGGGTGACCTGCTGGAGGGCGTTGCGGCGTACGACCGCCGCCTCGACCAGCTTCTGCTTGTCCGCCCAGCGCCGGTAGAGCACCGGTTTGCTGGTGCCGGCCCGCCGGGCGACGGAGTCGACGGTCAGGTTCGTGTACCCCCGCTCGCTCAACTCGTCCCAGGCCGCTTCGAGGATCGCCGCCTCGAGTGCTTCACCGCGCCGTCTTCCCACAACACTCCTTCAACCCTCATTAGAAACTTTGACGTTTCTTATCGGCGTACTCTACTCTCGCAAATAAGAAACCGAAACGTATCTTAAGGGGGGTGCGTGTGAGCACCGGAAGCACAGACACCGGACTGCACACGAGATGGAACGGGCGGCTCATCGGACTGGTGGCGGTCCTGGCCCTGGTGAACTTCGTGGTCGACTCGGCGATCACCGCGCCACTGGTCGTCCTCCCGGAGATGCTCGACCACTTCGACACCGACCAGGCGGCGTGGCTCAACGCCACCGCGATGCTCGCGGGAGTGCTGTGGGCGCCGCTGCTCGGAAAGAGCGCCGACATCTACGGCAAACGCAAGGTGCTGGTGCTGACGTTATGCCTGAGCTGCGCGGGGGCCGTCCTGTGCGCGGTGGCTCCCGGCATCTGGCTGTTCGTGCCGGGGCGCATGCTGCAAGGGGCGGCTCTGGCCAGCGTGTTTCTCTCCGTCGCCATCGTGCGAGGGATTTGCGCACCCCGGATCGCGATGATCATCGTGGGCATCGTGACCTCCGGCTCCGCGGTGCTCAACATCGCGTCCCGTTTCCTCGTCGAGAAACTGGCCGTGGAGTTCGGCTTCCAGATCCTGTTCCTCCTGTCGGCCGTCGTCGCGGCCGTGATGGCGATCTGTGTGCACCACGTCCTTCCCGAGTCCCCGACCAGGACACCGGGCAAGATCGACGTCGGCGGTGCCCTCCTGCTCGGCGGAGGTCTCGCCGGGGTGCTCGGCTACGTCAGCCTGGGCTCGGACCTCGGCTGGCTCGCCGCCGTCCCGCTGGCTTTCCTCGCCGGCGGGGTCGCCGCACTGGCCAGGTGGTTCCTGGTCTCCAGCCGCAAGCCCGACCCCCTGATCGACGTCAGGAACCTCGGTGGGCCCTTGGTGCTCACGCTCCTCGTCGTCTTCCTCGCGGCCGGTTCGTACCAGAGCATGCTTCAGCTCATCCCGCTCATCGGTGACGTCTCGACGGATCAGGGACTCGGGTACGGACTGGCCGACCAGGGATCCGTGGCACTGCTGCTCGCGGCGCCGGGAGTCGGCGTCACGCTCGGCGGCCCGGGGGCCGGATGGCTCGCCGCACGCATCGGACCGGCCTTGACGCTGGCCGGGGCGATCATGCTCGGCACGGTGGTGACCCTGGGCATGTTCCTCGGGGCCTCCCAGCTCGCCGCCGCGCTGTGCTGCGGATTCCTGCTGGGCGTCACGGTGGGGGCGCTCGGGACCTCCGGCTTCAACATGGCGGGGAGCCTGGCGTCCCCCGAGCGGCAGGGCATCGTGTCCAGCCTGGTCATGGTCATGGTCTCGATCGGGGCGGTGGTGATGGACTTCGTGGGCGCGGCCGTGCTCAAGACGACCGCCGTGGTCGTCGACGGGGAGACGACGAACTCGGCCACGGGCGTGTACGGCTATGTCGCGGTCGCCTCCGGCGCGTTCGCGATCGCCGCGGTGCTGGCCGTCATGCTCGTGCGAAGCACCCGCCTCAGCCACGATGCGCCGTCGCCCGACCTCGAGCGGGAGGCGGTGTGATGACCGCGTCGAAAGGCACCGTCCTGGTTTCCGGCGCGAGTATCGCCGGTCCCGCCGTGGCGTTCTGGCTGCACCGCTTCGGCTTCGCGGTGACGGTGGTGGAGAAGTCCGCCGGACCGCGGAGCGGCGGGTACCCGGTCGACGTGCGGGGCACCGCGGTGGAGGTGGCCCGCCGGATGGGAATCCTGCCGCAGCTCCACAAGGCGCACATCCGGTCGCGCCGGCTGACGTTCCTCGACGCCGATGGCAGTCAGGTGGCGGTGGTTCATCCACAGTCCGTGGCCGGCGGGGTCGAGGGACATGACGTCGAGGTGCCTCGCGGGGAGCTGACGGACGTCCTGTACGGGGCCGTCCGTGACGAGGTGGAGTTCGTGTTCGAGGACTCCATCGATGCGCTCACGGAACACGAGCACGGCGTCGACGTCACCTTCCGCAGCGGCCTTCAGCGCGGCTTCGACCTGGTCCTGGGCGCGGACGGACTGCACTCGCACACCCGGAAGCTGGTATTCGGCCCCGAGCGCCGATTCCACCGTTACCTGGGGTACCGCTTCGCCATCTTCCCCATGCCCAACACCTTCGGGCTCTCCCATGAAGTACTCATGTGGAACACCCCCGGAAGGGCCGCCGCGCTCTACGCGGTCGGGGACAGCGAAGAGCTGCACGCGTTCCTCAACTTCGCCGACCCCGAACCACCGCGCGAGGCCCTGCGCGACCCCGAGGCGCAACGTGACCTCGTCGCCGCCACCTTCGCCGACGACGGATGGGAGATCCCTGCCATGGTCGCCGCCATGCGCCACGCGGACGACCCGTTCTTCGACAGCGTGAGCCAGGTCCGCATGCCGTACTGGTCCAGCGGCCGGGTCGGGCTCGTCGGCGATGCCGCCTACGCCCCGTCGTTCCTGACCGGGCAGGGGTCCAGCCTCGCCCTCGTCGGCGCCTACCTGCTCGCCTGCTCGCTGGCCGCCCATCGCGACCACTCCGCGGCCTTCGCCGCCTACGAGCGCGACATCCGCGGATTCGTCGAACATAACCAGGCACAGGTCGGCCGAGGCGACGCGGCGCTCTTCCCCACCACCGCCGAAGCCCTGGAAAGACGCAACGCCAGGCTTCGCGGCCTCACCGCCCTGCCACCGGCGACCGGGCGCCCGGCCCATCCGGCCCTCACCCTGCCCCCCTGGTCAGAGAGGGGGACGGCGTTCTAACGTCCGTGCATGGCAGCTGCTTCCGACCTCGCTTTCGACCCGTGGGACCCGGCGTTCCTGGCCGACCCGTACCCCGCCTACGCCGAACTGCGCGCCCGGGGCCGGGTGCACTACTACGAGCCCACCGACCAGTGGCTGGTCCCGCACCACGCGGACGTCTCGGCGCTGCTGCGGGACCGGCGCCTGGGCCGGACGTACCAGCACCGCTTCACGCACGAGGACTTCGGCCGCACCGCGCCGCCGCCGGAGCACGAGCCGTTCCACGTCCTCAACGACCACGGGATGCTCGACCTGGAGCCGCCGGACCACACCCGGATCCGGCGGCTGGTGTCGAAGGCGTTCACGCCGCGCACGGTGGAGCGGCTGAAGCCGTATGTGCAGCGGCTGGCGGGCGAGCTGGTGGCCGGGCTGGTCGAGGCGGGCGGCGGTGATCTGCTGACGGATGTCGCGGAGCCGCTGCCGGTCGCGGTGATCGCCGAGATGCTGGGCATCCCCGAGGCGGACCGGGGGCAGTTGCGGCCCTGGTCGGCGGACATCTGCGGGATGTACGAGCTGAACCCGTCGCAGGAGACGGCGACCAGGGCGGTCCGTGCCTCCGTCGAGTTCTCGGACTACCTGCGGGAGCTGATCGCGGCCCGCCGCAAGGAGCCGGGCGACGACCTGATCTCGGGTCTGATCGCGGCGCACGACGAGGACGACGACCGCCTCACCGAACAGGAGATGATCTCCACGGCGGTCCTCCTCCTCAACGCCGGCCACGAGGCCACGGTGAACGCCACGGTCAACGGCTGGTACGCCCTGTTCCGCAACCCCGAGCAGCTGTCGGCCCTGCGCGCGGACCACTCCCTGATCCCCTCCGCGATCGAGGAGCTGATGCGCTACGACACCCCGCTCCAGCTCTTCGAGCGCTGGGTCCTGGACGAGGTCGAGATCGCCGGCACGACGATCCCGCGCGGCGCGGAGATCGCCATGCTCTTCGGCTCCGCCAACCACGACCGGGCGGTGTTCGACACCCCCTCCGCCCTGGACCTCACCCGCAGGGACAACCCGCACATCTCCTTCAGCGCCGGCATCCACTACTGCATCGGCGCCCCGCTGGCCCGCATCGAACTGGCGGCCTCCATGACGGCCCTGCTGAAGCAGGCTCCGGCACTGCGCCTGGCGGCGGAGCCGGAGCGGAAGCCGAACTTCGTGATCCGAGGGCTGTCAGGGTTGGAGGTCGAGCTTTAGGGGCTGCGGACCTACTTCGTCTCCAGGTCCCGGCGCCGGAAGCCCTCCAGTCCCAGCCACACCAGTCCCGCCGCGACGAGGGTCAGGAGCAGCATCGGGGTCCAGGACATGTCCGCGGCGGGAAGCTGCGGTACGTGGCCGAAGGGGGAGAGGTTGTTCATCCAGTCCGGGAACTGGAGGATCTGGCCGAGGTAGCCGACGACGAAGGCGTACACGGGGACGATCCAGGCCGCCGCGCTCGCGCGTGGGAACCAGCCGAAGAGCACGACCGCCACGCCGACTGTGACCCACAGGGCCGGTGCGTAGGCCAGGGCCGCGCCGACCAGCTTCAGCAGCAGGCCGCCGTCGCCGGTCGAGGCCGCGCCCGAGATGCCGAAGCCGAGCCCGGCCAGCAGCAGGACGAGCGTGCCGCCGCCCATGGCCATGGCCAGGTGGCTGCCGACCCAGCGGCTGCGCGAGAGGCCGGTGGACAGCAGAGGCTCGGCGCGGCCCGCGGTCTCCTCCGAGCGGGGGCGCAGGGCTGCCATCACCACGTACACCGCCGCCACGACCGTGATGACGACCATCACCATCGAGGCGAACGACTCGGCGATGCTGGAGCCCCCGATGCGGTCCAGGGCCTCCTGGATCTGGTCGATGTCCTTCAGCATGTCCTCGGCGTCCCCGAGGATCGAGCCGTACATCGCGCCCATCACGAACAGGCCCACCCCGAAGCCGATCAGCATGCCGCGGTGCAGCCGCAGCGCGAAGCCGACCGGCGTGGTGAGCGCGTCGGAGGCGGCCGGGCTGCCCAGTTTCTCCGGGCGCAGCCCCGCGCCCACGTCCCGCCGGGTGGAGAGCACGAAGCCCGTCGCCGCGCAGGCCACCGCGAGCACGAGGCACAGCAGTAGCGGCCACCAGTCGTTGTCGACGTAAGGGTACGTCCGCTGCACCCAGCCGATCGGGGACAGCCAGGACAGGGCGCCGCTGGAGCCGCTGTCGCCGGCGGCGCGCAGTACGTACGCGACGCCGATGACCGCGAGTGCCATGCCGCTCGCGCCGCGCGTGTGGGCGGTGATCTGGACGGTGATCGCGGCGACGGCGGCGAAGAAGATGCCGACGGCCGCGTGGTCGAGGCCGTAGAGCAGCGACCCGGCGGTGTCGATGCCCTCGATACCCGCGCCGGACAGTCCGAAGGCGAGCAGCAGGGCCAGGACCAGGTTGGCCAGGACCGCTACCGACAGGGCGGCGGCGAGCTGGGCGTGGCGGCCCACGACCGTCGAGCGCAGCAGCTCGGCGCGGCCGGTCTCCTCCTCGGCGCGGGTGTGCCGGGTGATGATCAGTACGCTCATCAGGCCGACCAGGACGGCCATGAAGCCGAGCATCTGATGGCCCAGCATCGAGCCGAAGTTGTAGTCGTCGAGGTAGTGGCGGGGGCCCGACATGGCCAGGCCGGCCGGGCTGTCCATGGTCTTGACGACGTTCGCGCGGTCCTTGGGGTCGCCGTAGAGCTGCTTGTAGTTCTGGGCCGTGGAGAGGGTGCCGAGGAACAGTGCCAGGATCCACACCGGGAGCCGGATGCGGTCCCGGCGCAGCGCGAAGCGGATCAGGGTGCGGGTGCCGGCCAGGGTGTTGCCGCCGGTGACGGGGGCGGCGGGGGCCGGGGCCTTGGCGGTGGCGGCGGTGGTCATTTCACCGCTCCGTTGCTCTTGCCGTTGCCGGAGTGCCCGTTGGCGGCCAGCTCGTCGCCGTAGTGGCGGAGCATCAGCTCCTCCAGCGTCGGCGGGTGGCTGACCAGGCTGCGGATGCCGAACTCGGTGAGCTTGCGCACGGCGCCGTCGACCCGGGCGCCGTCGACCGCGAAGCGGACGCGGCCGTCGACGGTCTGCAGGTCGTGGATGCCGGGCAGCGCGTCCAGGCCCACGGCCGGGCGCTCGGTCTCGGCCTCGATCGTCGTACGGGTCAGGTGGCGCATCTCGGTGAGCGTGCCGGACTGCACGATCCGCCCGAGCCGGATGATGCTCACCCGGTCGGCGAGCTTCTCCACCTGGGCCAGGATGTGGCTGGAGAGCAGCACGGTCTTGCCGGCGGCCTTGGCCTCGACGATGACGTCCTGGAAGACGACCTCCATCAGCGGGTCCAGGCCCGCGGTCGGCTCGTCGAGCAGCAGCAGCTCGGCGTCGGAGGCGAGCGCGGCGACGATGGCGACCTTCTGCCGGTTGCCCTTGGAGTAGGCGCGGCCCTTCTTGGTGGGGTCCAGGTCGAAGCGCTCGATGAGGTCGGCCCGGCGCTGCTTGTTGATGCCCCCGCGCAGCCGCGCGAGCAGGTCGATGGCCTCGCCGCCGGTGAGATTGGGCCACAGCTCGACGTCGCCGGGGACGTAGGCGAGATGCCGGTGCAGCTCGACCGCGTCGGCCCACGGATCCCGGCCGAGCACCTGGGTGGCACCGGAATCGGCGCGCAGCAGGCCCAGCAGGACCCGGATCGTGGTGGACTTGCCGGCGCCGTTGGGGCCGAGGAAGCCGTGGACCTCGCCGGTCTCGACGTCCAGGTCGAGGCCGTCGAGCGCATGCGTCTTGCCGAACGACTTGTGCAGTCCGGAGACGGTGATTGCCTTCGTCATGCTTCAGAACGTACGCTGTCTTCACAAATTTGTGAAGTTAAGAAAGCGTCAAAATCGCGGATAGGCTCGGGGGTGCCGCGCGAGCTGGGCGAACGCAAGGGAGATGATCTACGGATGACGCAACCGAGTGAGGCGGGCCGGGATCCCGAAGCGGTGTCGAAGTTCGTGGAGGCGTTCGCGGCGCAGCTGGTCGAGGCCGGGATGCAGCGTATGGCCGCGCGCGTGTTCGCCGCGCTGCTCGCGTCCGACGCCGGCGCCATGACCTCCGCCGAGCTCGGCGAACAGCTCCAGGTCAGCCCGGCCGCGATCTCCGGCGCGGTGCGCTATCTCGCCCAGGTCCACATGGTCTCCCGCGAGCGCGAACCGGGCTCGCGGCGCGAGCGTTACCGGGTGCACAGCGACCAGTGGTACGAGGCGATGACCAACCGCGACGCCATACTCAGGCGCTGGGAGGCAACCCTGCGCGAGGGCGTCGACAGCCTGGGCGCCGAGACCCCCGGCGGCCGGCGCATCGCCGAGACGCTGGCCTTCTTCGAGTTCCTGGAGGGCGAGTTCGGCAAGCTGTTGGAACGGTGGCGGGAACACCGGGAGCAGACCTTCGGCCCGTAGGGCCGGGGGCTCACCGCACCCGGCGCTCGACCGCTCACCGCGCCACGGCGCTCGACCGCTCACCCCACCCCGGCACCACCACCCGCAGCGCCGCCCCGCCCCGGCACCACCAACCGCAGCGCCCCTTCCCCCACCGTCCACGTCCGTCGGCGCACCGGCCCGGACACCGCCGTGTCCGCCCGGTACCGGAAATGGGCTCCCGACACGGTTACCGTCCGTCCCTCGGCCCGTAGCGGTGACGCCTCCGCGCCCACCGAGGCCGGGCGTACCTCCACCGCGGCCACTCCCGAGGAGCCCGGCGTCACCGACACCGTCTCCACCGGATGGCCGAGGTCCACCAGCGTCGCCCCGTCGACCTCGACCCGCAGCCGGGACGGTCCCGGCGCCGCGGCCACGGGCGTGCTCCGGGCCGGCACCAGGGTCCGTACGAGGGACTGGCACGTACGCAGCCACGGCCGCCCCGCGCCCGGCCCCACCGAGCTCGCCCCCGCCGGCGCGGCGGGGTCCCGTATCGGCGGAATGCGCAGCGCGCCCAGCACCACCCCGTCGCTGTCGTCCACGAGCAGATCGAGCCGCCGCTCCACCCCGTCCAGCACCGCCCGCGCCGCCGCGACCGCGCCCGTCGGCACCCCGAGGGATCCGGCCAGCGACAGCGCGCCCCCGACCGGCACCACCGACAGCACACACTCGGCAAGCTGCCGCTGCCGGTGCAGCAGTGCCACCGCACGGGTCAGCGCCCCGTCGTCGCCGATCACCACCGGCCGGCGAGCGCCGCGTCGCGCCAGCGCCCGGGCGAATTCGTCCGGGCCCTCCGGAAGGCACACTTTCGTCGCCGCACCCGCGCTGAGCACGTCTTTCGCGATCCTCACGGACTCGCCGTCCGTCCTTCGGGCGATCGGATCGATCACCACCAGCAGCTGATCGGACATCGCGAAAGTCGCCACCTCGGCCATGCCTCGCTTCCTCGGGTAGCATCTTTGTGCAAGAGCCCCTTGCGCTATTGCGCCAGGGGCTTCGTCTATTCCGGGGCCATCCGGTCCGACGGTTCGCGGCCAATGACGGTCGCAGCCGGTGGTGGGGCACGCGGCGACACACCTTACGCGTGCACCCCTGACCTTGGACATGCCCCGCCCGGAAGGGGTGTACGCGCGTGCCCGCACTTGTGCTGCTCGGTGCTCAGTGGGGTGACGAGGGTAAAGGCAAGGCCACCGACCTGCTCGGCGGATCCGTCGACTACGTGGTCCGCTATCAGGGCGGCAACAACGCCGGCCACACGGTCGTCGTCGGCGACCAGAAGTACGCCCTCCACCTTCTCCCCTCCGGCATCCTCTCGCCGGGGTGCACTCCGGTCATCGGCAACGGCGTCGTCGTCGACCCGTCGGTCCTGCTCTCCGAGCTGAGCGGTCTGAACGAGCGCGGCGTCGACACGTCCAAGCTCCTCATCAGCGGAAACGCGCACATCATCACGCCGTACAACGTGACGGTGGACAAGGTGACGGAGCGCTTCCTCGGCAAGCGGAAGATCGGTACCACCGGCCGCGGTATCGGTCCGACCTACGCCGACAAGATCAACCGCGTCGGAATCCGCGTGCAGGACCTGTACGACGAGTCGATCCTCACCCAGAAGGTCGAAGCCGCCCTCGACGTCAAGAACCAGGTTCTCACCAAGCTCTACAACCGGCGCGCGATCGCCGTCGACCAGGTCGTCGAGGAACTGCTCGGCTACGCGGCCAAGATCGAGCCGTACGTCGCCGACACCGTCCTGGTCCTCAACCAGGCGCTCGAGGACGACAAGGTGGTCCTCTTCGAGGGCGGCCAGGGCACCCTCCTCGACATCGACCACGGCACGTATCCGTTCGTGACGTCGAGCAACCCCACCGCGGGCGGCGCCTGCACCGGCGCGGGCGTCGGCCCGACGAAGATCAGCCGCGTCATCGGCATCCTCAAGGCGTACACGACGCGCGTGGGCGCCGGCCCGTTCCCCACCGAGCTCTTCGACGAGGACGGCGAGGCGCTGCGCCGCATCGGCGGCGAGCGGGGCGTCACCACCGGCCGTGACCGCCGCTGCGGCTGGTTCGACGCGGTCATCGCCCGCTACGCGACGAGGGTCAACGGCCTGACGGACTTCTTCCTGACGAAGCTCGACGTGCTGACCGGCTGGGAGGAGATCCCGGTCTGCGTGGCGTACGAGATCGACGGCAAGCGCGTCGAGGAGCTGCCGTACTCGCAGTCCGACTTCCACCACGCGAAGCCGGTCTACGAGACGCTGCCGGGCTGGTCGGAGGACATCACGAAGGCCAAGACCTTCGCCGACCTCCCCAAGAACGCCCAGAACTACGTCAAGGCGCTGGAGGAGATGTCCGGCGCGCCGATCTCCGCGATCGGCGTCGGTCCCGGGCGGGACGAGACGATCGAGGTCAACTCGTTCCTGTAGGGCGCGGTGCGCGAGGGACCGGTGACCGAGGAGGGCTGTAACGGCCTCGGTCACCGGTCCCGACCGTGATGGGGAGTGTGCTCGGGCAGCGTTCCCAGGGTGAGCCGATGGGCTCCGTCCCGGACGGCGAGCTCCCACTGCACGTACGGCGAGACCGGCTTCTCGACCACCCGCAGCGACCTCTCCCACTCCCCTCGGCGCACCGCGTCCCCACTGGGGCTGCCCTGTTCCTCGAAGTGCTGTCGGCACTCCAGCTTCCATGGTCCAGCTCCCATATGTCCGGGCACTCGGCATGACCGTCGGTCTGGCCCAGGGGAATGTCGGTGGAGCCGATCACGGCTGGACTGCTTGAGGAGCGCGCCCGGCAACTGGCCGAGCCGCTGAACGGGCGCGCCGATCAGGATCCGGACTTCGCCAGGGCGCTGGACATCTGGCGGCGGCGGGCCGGCGCCGAGGCCGGCACGCGCACCGGCGCGGGAGACGTGCGCAACGAGATCTCCAGCGGGACGGTCCACGGCGCTGTCGTCCAGGAACCGTGGTCACCGTGCGTGGGCCCTGTCACCTCCGATACCGCTGCGCCACTGCCGTGAAGGCGGCCTTGGGTTCCCATTCCATGTCGGGGTAGGTCTGCCCTCGGCGCCCTTCGAGGAGTTTGACGATGCCAAGGCCGGCCCGGTCCAAGTCGTCCCTGGGGTCGCCGTCCGGGCGGTGCGGGTAGCCGGGCAAGGCGAACAAGAACACGAACGCGCTGTCCACGCCCTCGGTCTCGAAGATCTCCAGCAGTTCGCTCAGATATGCGGCCTGGCCGGCCTCGTCACGCTCGTATATGCCGTTCAGCCGTACGGGCGCCTTGGTCTCTGGGGCGTACTCGACCACTTCCAGCACCCGCCCACCGCGGTCTCCCGCGCCACGGTAGGCCGCGGTGCCGAACCCGGTGATGGCGAGCGGCTTCGGGCCTCGGGCCAGGGCGCGCACCGCGTCCCGGAACCGGTCGGCGACCTCGGCGGAGCGGATCAGTTCGAACGTCACGATGTCGAAGGGAGTCCAGTCGACCTGCTCGAACTGGATGGATGCGTAGGTGAGCCTGCCCTGGAAGCGCTCGCGGACCGTGGCCGCGGCCTCGCGGAGGAATGCGTTGATGCGCACGCCGAGCTCGCGCATCGCCTCGGCCCGCCGCTCGGGTTGGCTCATCAGCTGCTCGACCCGCGCCTCGGGGCTCTCTCCGGACAGGAACCCGCGGTTCATCACGCTCAGCTCGACCCCTGCGACGAACACGACTGTGGCCCCCCGCTGCCGGAGTCGTTCCGCTCGCTCGGCGCAGTCGCGGAAGAGCTTGAGGATCTGCTCCGGATCCAGCTCCAGCGGATAGGGCGAGAACCAGACCTCCAGGCCGAGTTCGGCGGCGGCACCGGCGGCCAGCTCCAGCCGGTCCGGGTCGCCGCCGATGACCTGGACCGCGTTGCAGTGCAGGTCGTCGCGGATGATGGCGAGCTCGCGCCGGATCACCGCGGGGTCGAAGTGCTCGCGGGACATCTGGCCGTGCACGACGAATCCGGTGCCGTAGGTCATTCCCCTTGCTCGCATGATGCCGTCCTCGCTGTCGGTTTCAGTCGGGTCGAGGCTGGCAGGAAAAGTGCGTGCACGCAAGTTTGCCGAGACGCAAGTTTTCGGCCGCGTAACTTTGCGTGCGCGCAGTCCTGTGTGGAACGCTGACACCGTGACGACACCACCACCACCGGGGCTGCGGGAACGGAAGAAGCGGGCCACGCGCGAGGCGCTGCGCGAGGCGGCCCTGCGCCTGGCCCTAGAGCGCGGACCGGACCAGGTACGGGTCGAGGACATCGCCGAAGCGGCCGGGGTTTCGCCGCGTACCTACAACAACTACTTCGCCAGCCGTGAGCAGGCGATCGTCTCCGCCGTCACCGCGGACCGGGAGGTGCGCATCGCGGCGGCGGTCGCGGCCCGGCCCGCAGGGGTGCGGCTGGCTGACGCCGTCACCGAAGCGGTGGTCGAGCAGTACGCGAACACGGGCGAGCGCGAACACAAGGCGTTGCTGCTGATCGCCACCCAGACCGCGCTGGGCGACGCGTTCCTCGACACCGCCGCCGGCATCGAGCCCCCTCTCACGGCGGTGATCGCCGAGCGCCTGGACGACGCCGGAGCGCACACAGCCCGCGTCCTCGCGGCAAGTGTGGCCGCGGCAGTGCGCATTGCGCTGGAAGCCTGGCTCCGGCCGGCCGGGAACGCAGAGGTCACCGAGAGGCTCGCCGCCGTAGGACTGGTTGTGCCCTCCGGCTCACTGCCCGACCAGCTCCGCGCGGCGCTGAACCCGCTCGCGCCCGCGTTCGACGCCGCCGAGCAACGCACCCGGCCGTCGTCCTCGGCGGCCGATTCAACATAGATGACGCCAGTGGTGTGGGCCGTGCGCGAGAGCGGCGAGTCGATGGCAGGTGCGGGCGCCTGGTGGCAACCTCGCCGGCTGGACCCGTGCGGGGGTGCCGGATCCGAAGGGGCCCTTGCTCGCGCAGCGACCGCGTTCTGAACGGCAGGGGAACGTGCCAGGCGGCAGGCGGACTTGGCTGAGCGAGTGGCCCCTTTGGGCCACCGGCGACCCTGGTCCCGCCTGCTCACGGCTGTCGAAGCCGATCCAAATGGGCCGATTACCGATCCACACGCAGGGCGCAGCCGGTGTCTCGGGCGGACCCCAGGCGAGATGGGGTACGTCGCATCGCGCGGTACCCGCGCTCAACGGCCTGACCTGGCCCTTGAGCTGGCGCTACCGCCCGACGGCCCCCCTTAGAGCCACGCCAACAAACGAAATGCCCCCGCGGTGCGCCAACACCCAGGGGCCGCTCGCCCTGCTCCGCGACCGGAGCATCTCCTGGCGCGCGGTGAGCGTACTGACGTGCCTGCTGGCCCTCCCGGGAGGTGGGCCAACGCCCCGTCGCCTACGAGGTGTTCGACGGGCCGTACGAACCCGATCCACGAACGGGTGAAACCGAAAAGCCCGGTCCTGACCAGGACGCCGACGCGCTATCGGGTACCGGCATCCGCACCATCCGCATCGTCGAGCAGAACTGACGAGGCTGGGAGGGTGCCCGGCCGGTGCCCTCCCCCCCCCCGGGTCCCGACCCCCAGTGGAGTATTGAACGGGCAAACCGTACATCCCGCCCATAGCCTGGGGCTGCACGACCCCGCACGTACCCAGAGAAAGGCGGACCCGATGCGCGTCATGCTCAAGGCGACCCTCGACACCGAGAAGGCCTCCGAAGTCATCCGCAGTGGCAGGATGCCGGAGTTGATGAAGAGGGGCATGGAGCGGCTCAAGCCGGAGGCGGCCTACTTCGGGCCAGAGGGAGGACGGCGGACCGCCTTCCTGGTCTTCGACATGAAGGACAGCACCGAGCTGGTCCCGGACAGCGAGGTGTTCTTCAACGAGCTCGGCGCCACGGTCGAGGTCTTCCCGCTCATGAACGTCGACGACCTGCAGAAGGGCCTGGCCCAGATCAGCTGAAGACGATCATCGACCCCTGCGCCAGACTCCGTGTCGCCGCCGCGTGCAGCCCCAGCCAGACGTGCCGTTCACGGGCGAACGGGCTGGGGTCGTACGGGGCGGGCACGGCCGGTTCCTCCAGGGACGTGGGGGTGAGCGGGGGCTGCGGCGCCGCCGGCGGGTTGGCCGGGTCGATGCCGATCACCGGGGCCACGAACTCCAGCTCGCGCAGCAGTGCCTGCGAGGAGCCCAACGGGCCGCCGCCCGCGAGGAGCTCGTCGTTGGACAGCGGGCCGGCGAAGTCGACCGGGACATAGGCGCCCGCGTGGTCGTAGTGCCAGACCAGGTGCGACTGCTGGGCCGTCGACTCGAACATCTCCAGGAGCTGTTCGTAGTCGCCGCCCAGTTCGTCGACCGGCGTCACCGCGAGGCCGCAGACCTGGAGCAGATAGGCGCGGCGCAGGAAGTGCAGCGCGTCGTAGTCGAAGCCGGCCACCGGGGCGACGTCGCCGGACAGGCCCGGCATGTACTGGTACACCGGCACCGGAGGCAGCCCGGCCTCGGCGAGCACCTTGTTGTATTGCGCGAGTTCCTCGGCGAAAGGGTTGTCGGGGGTGTGGCACAACACATCGACAAGCGGTACCAGCCACAGGTCACAGGCCAAAAGAGGGCTCCTCGCGTAGCACGTTCAGCACATTGGTCAAGGCAGGGTAGTCGGTGTGCGCGGGGGCAGCTCCTCCCGTGCAGGTCCCAGGCCCCGGTCCCAGTCCCATACCCACACTCCGTCCGTCCACCTACCGGGTTGGTCCACCAGCTTCTCCACCGTCTCCCGCAGGGCATCGTCGTTCGGCTGCGGAGCCAGCACCAGCACGCCTGCCCTCCAGTACGCCAGATCCAGCCGTGCCTGCTCCCGCCAGGAGTCGTTGACCGGCGGTACGTCGCCCGAGTTGCGTACGTCGCGCAGCAGGTTGGAGGTGAAGCGGGGCTCGGCGCCGTAGATGCCGACGCGTTCGTCGCCGTAGGGGCCGTTGAAGTAGCCGCCCGCCAGCTTGAAGCCGAGACCGGCCTCGGTCTGCCAGTGCAGCGCCTCCGCGTCGGAGGGGTCGGGCAACGGCACCGGCACGAGTGCCTCGCCGTCGCGGACGTACGACTTCCAGGTGCCGTCCGCGATGAAGGCGGGGACGGGGACGCGGTCGGCCGCCCGCAGCGGGGCGGGGATGACGGGGAGGAGCGCGAGACCGACGGCGAGCAGGCCGACGTAGCGGGTGGTCGGGCGGCGGGCCGCGAGCAGCCGGTCCAGGGCGACGGCGAGCAGCATGCCGAGCGCCGGGGCGCAGATCATCGCGACCCGGCTCTCGATGACCGCCTCGAACAGCGGCTTGTCGGCGAGGAGTTCCCAGGGGCCGGGGAGGGTGATGCGGGTGAGCGGGAGGCGGAACTCCCGTCCCAGGGACAGCAAGGCCGCCGCCACCGCCGTGAACGCCAGCGCCCTGATCAGGGCCTGCCTCCACAGCCGTACGAGGATCGCGAAGGCGAGCAGGACCAGCGGCCAGCCGTAGAAGGCGTTCTGCTCGGTGGCGTTGAAGGCCAGCGCGTCCGCCGTCTCGGCGTCGCCCGCGAGCCAGGAGCGCTCGGCGAAGGAGAGCAGGGCGAGGGGGCTGTTGAAGGAGCGGGGGTTGTGCTCGATGTCGGTGTAGCTCTGCGGGCCGGCGAACTGCCAGACGAGCGGATACACGACGAGGGGGAGGCAGACGGAGGCGGCGATGAGGAGGCCTCGTAGGAGGGGGCGCCAGGACGCGCGTGCCACGTCCGGGCGTACGGCGGCGTAGGCGGCGGCGAACAGCAGCATGCCCAGGGCCGCCAGCAGCAACGGTTCCTCGCCGAGGAAGACCTGGTACGCCGCCATGAGTCCGAGGACCACGCCGTCCCTGGTGGTCCGGGTGCCCGTGGTGAGGCGCAGGGCGCGGTCGATGATCAGCGGGATCATGAACAGGACGACGAAGTTCGGGTGCGCGTGGGCGTGGCTGACCATCGGCGGGGCGAAGGCGGCGAGCGAGGCGCCGAGGAAGGCCGGGATCCGGCCGCGTACGACGTACTTGACCATCAGCCGGTACCAGGCGGCCGCGGTCGCGGCGAGGCCCAGCGTCATGACCAGGCTGAGGGTGACCGCGGGGCCGGCGGCGAGGGTGAGGGGGGGTGAGGGGGACGGACAGGCCCAGCATGACCGTGTTGGCCATGAGGTTCACGCCGTCGGGGAAGCCCTGGAGGTCGGTGAAGAGGGGGTTGCGGAAGTGGGCGACGTTGTCGGCCGTGACCGCGAAGAACCACTCCCACTGGTTCTGGTCGCGGAGGGAATCGGGGAGGTAGCGGTGGGCCGGGTCGAAGACGCGGCCGGAATAGAGCGCCACCGACATGAGGAGGAAGAGGAGGGTGGCGTAGAGGTCGGCGGGGCGGACGGAGCGCAGTGCCATCCGGGATATCTCGGTGAGCACTCGGGCGTAGTCGAGCGGGCCGACCTTCGAGCCGGGCCGGTGGGACCAGCGGACGGGGACCTCGGCGATGGTGAGCCCCGCGCGGCGCAGGTGTCGTAAGACCTCCACGTCGATGGCCCAGCCGTTGACGCGGGAGGCGGCGTAGGCCTCGCGGGCGTGGTCGCCGTCGTAGAGCTTGAAGCCGCACTGGGTGTCGTGGATGCCGGGGAGGGCTGTACGGCGTATCAGTACGTTCCCGGCGCGGCCCAGGAGTTCGCGCAGCCGGTGCTGGCGGTTGCCGATCGTGGCGCCGGGGATCGCACGGGAGCCGATCGTCGCGGAGTTGCCCTCGCCGAGCGCCTTGTCGAGCCGGTCCAACTCCTCGATCGGGGTCGCGAGATCGGCGTCGGTGACCAGGACGCGGCGGCCCCGGGAGGCGGCGACGCCCAGGCGCAGGGCGTGGCCCTTGCCGCGGTTGCGGGTGCCGGTGACCAGGTGGATACGGGGGTCCTGGCGGGCGGTGACGAGGTCGCCGGTGGCGTCGGTGGAGCCGTCGTCGGCGACGATGATCTCCCAGGAGGGCCAGCGGGCGGCTTCGGCGCTGAGGTGGTCGGTGAGGGAGTCGAGGGTGGGGGTGAGGCGGTGCCGTTCGTTGTAGGCGGGGATGACGACGGACAGGTCGCAGGTGCCGGGGGCGGCGTCGGTGCCGGGGTCGGCGTCGGTGGCGGGGTCGGCGTTGGTGGCGTGGGCGTCGGCGGTGGCGTGGGTGTCGGCGGGGTCGTGATCGGGGTCGTGTCCGTGGTTATGTCCGGGGTCGTGTGCGGCGTCGTGATCGGTGATGTCCGCGGAGAGCTCGGGCGGGCCCGGCAGGCCCCGCTCGGGGCTCATCCGGCTGCCAGCCGCTCGATCAGGGCGAGGGAGTCCGCGTCGTGGGCGGCGATGATCGCACGGGCCGAGGGCAGGTCGCGGCGCAGCAGGGCGTCGACCAGTTCGGTGTGCCGGGACCACAGGTGGCCGCGCAGATCGTGGAGGCGGCGCAGGTGCTGGACCGCGCAGACCCAGGACTGCAGGCGCAGCCGGTGCAGAAAGTCGGCGAGGTAGGGGTTGCCGAAGAGGGCGGCGAGCTCGCGCCAGAAGCGCAGGTCGTAGCCGATGAGCACGGTGAGGTCGCCGGCGACGGCGGCGCGCTGGGCCTCCTCGGCGCGGCGGCGCACTCCGACGACGGCGGCGTGGACGGTGGGGTCGTCGGGGTCGCGATGGCGCGCCCGGTCGGTGGCCAGGACCTGGAAGATGCCGTCGAGGACCAGGCCGCGGGCCTCGACGATGCCGCGGTAGTCCTCTACGGAGTACTCGTGGACGCGGAAGCCGCGGTGCTGGTCGGCCTCGAGGAGGCCCTGGGCGGAGAGATCGACGAGCGCTTCGCGCACCGGGGTGGCGGACACGCCGTACTGCTCGGCGATCTCCTTGACGGTGAACTCCCGGCCTGCCTGGAGCCGCCCGGCCAGTACCTCGTCCCGCAGCGCGTCCGCGATCTGCTGGCGCAGGGTACTTCGCGTCACGGAGCCGTTGCCGCTGGTGCCGGGCATGGTCAGGGCGTCTCCCGTCGTCGCGGTGAGGTGGCGAGCACGTCTATGTCTACGGGCACGCCACCTTACGCGTTCGGGTGCTGGGCGACCTTTCTGCGCCGACGCACTTTTCTCGCCCCCGCCGCCCCTACCCATTCCCGTCCCCTGGGGGCTGCGCCCCCAGACCCCCGCATCGGCCCTGAACGGGCCTCGTCCTCAAACGCCGGACGGGCTGGGGGGTGGTGCGGGCTGGAGGGTGGGGCGGGCTGGCGTTGGGGGGGCGCCTCCAGCGGGTGGGTGAGGGCTGGGGGCGGCGAGGGCTTGTGGTCGAACGCTGGGTGGGTCGGAGGGGGGTGGGGGTCGGTGTTGGGTGGCGCCTCCAGCGGGTGGGGTGGGGTGGGGATGGCGAGGGCTTGTGGTCGAACGCCGGGTGGGCTGGAGGGTGGCGCGGGTCGGTGTTCACAGGTGACCGTCCGACTCGGTGAGCTGCGCCTGCCCGCGGCTACTGCGTGTACTCGTCGGCCACTGTCAGCGCCGCGTCCAGTGCTGTCAGGCCCTCTTTCAGTTCCGCCTCGGTCACATTGCACGGCGGTACCACGTGGGTGCGGTTCATGTTCACGAACGGCCACAGGCCGGCGGTCTTCGCGGCGGAGGCGAACGCTGCCATGGGGGCGTTCGCCTCGCCGGCCGCGTTGTAGGGGACCAGCGGTTCGCGGGTCTCCCGGCTCCTGACCAGTTCGAGCGCCCAGAACATGCCCACGCCCCGCACCTCGCCGACGCAGGGATGGCGCTCGGCCAGCTCCCGCAGTCCCGGTCCGACCACGTCGGCGCCCAGTCGCGCGGCGTTCTCGACCACGCCCTCCTCGGCCATGACCTCGATCGTCGCGACGGCGGCAGCGCAGGCCAGCGGATGGCCCGAGTACGTCAGACCGCCCGGGTACGGCCGCTTCGCGAAGGTCTCGGCGACGGCACCCGAGATGGCCACGCCGCCCAGCGGCACATACCCCGAGTTCACGCCCTTCGCGAAGGTCATCAGGTCCGGCGTCACACCGAACAGGTCCGCCGCGAACCACGCACCGGTCCGCCCGAACCCCGCCATGACCTCGTCGAGGACGAAGACGATCCCGTACTTGTCGCAGAGCTCACGGACACCGGCGAGGTAGCCGGGCGGCGGGATCATGATGCCCGCCGTCCCGGGCACCGTCTCCAGGATGATCGCGGCGATCGTCGACGGCCCCTCGAAGGCGATCGTCGTCTCCAGGTGCTCCAGCGCCCGGGCGCACTCCTGCTCCTCGGTCTCGGCGTAGAAGCGGGAGCGGTACAGGAACGGCGCCCAGAAGTGCACCACGCCCGCCGTCCCGCCGTCGGAGGGCCAGCGGCGCGGGTCGCCGGTGAGGTTCACGGCCTGCTGGGTGCCGCCGTGGTACGAGCGGTACGCCGAGAGCACCTTGGGGCGGCCCGTGTGCAGCCGGGCCATCCGCACCGCGTGCTCCACGGCGTCGGCGCCGCCGTTGGTGAAGAAAATCCTGTCCAGGTCACCCGGCGTCCGCTCGGCGATCAGCCGCGCCGCCTCCGACCGCGCCTCGACCGCGAACGCCGGCGCGAAGGTCGTCATCCGCGCCGCCTGCTCCTGGATCGCGGCGACGACCTTCGGGTGCTGGTAGCCGATGTTGGTGTAGACGAGCCCGCTGGTGAAGTCGAGAAAGCGCCGGCCGTCGTAGCCCCAGAAGTACGACCCCTGCCCACCGGCGACGGCGAGCGGGTCGATGAGTTCCTGCGCGGACCAGGAGTGAAACACATGCGCACGGTCCGCGGCCTTCACGGCAGCGCCGACCTCGGGATTTGGCTGAGGGGTCATGCGGCCGAGCGTAGGAGCCGGTTCGGCCGGCGCGATATCGGCGACTTGTCTGTGGTCGGCGGGATTCCGCGACAGGTTGTCGACGCGTGTCGACGCGTGTTTTACCGCTGACTTGGCGCTGTCAGGTCGGTCAGCAGCATGCCCAGCGCCGACTTCGGGACGGTGCTGCTCGACTCGCCGCCCGTCTGCCCCCAGCCCACGCGCGAGTCCGTGAAGCCCGAGTCGCCCTTGGTGCCGTTGATGCCCTGGAAGATGCCGAAGTCGAGGGGGCCGTCGTCCGCGGAGGCGGGAGCGGCGGCCGTGAGGAGAGCCGCGCCGGTGAGCGCGGTGGCAGTGATGATCTTCATGCCTACCCAACGACGGCGGTGGCGGGAGGATGTGCTATTGACAGGAAGCTGTCGAGATGACAGCATATTGTCATCCTCATCTTGGGGAGTTCACCTTGGAGGAGTCATGAGCAGCAGCAAGCCCGTGTACCTCGCCGTCTACGACACCCTCGCCGACTGGGAGCCCGGCCACGCCACCGCGCAGCTCGCCCGCGCCGGTTACGAGATCCGCACCGTCGGCCCGACCCGCGAACCCGTCACGACCGTCGGCGGCCTGCGCATCCAGCCCGACCTGGCCCTGGCCGACGTACGGCCCTCCGACGTGGCCCTGCTGATCCTCCCGGGCGCCGACCTCTGGACTGAGACATCAGCCGCTACCGCGGCGGGGGGCGACGAACTCGCCCCCTTCGCCCGCACCGCCCGCGCCTTCCTGGACGCCGGGGTGCCGGTGGCCGCGATCTGCGGGGCGACGGCAGGCATGGCGCGCGAGGGTCTGCTCGACGACCGGGACCACACCAGCGCGGTCTCCTTCTACCTGGCCGCGACCGGGTACGCCGGCGGCGGGCGGTATGTCGAGGCGGACGCCGTCACCGACGGTGGGCTCGTCACGGCCGGCCCCACCGAGCCGGTCGCCTTCGCCCGGGAGATCCTGCGGCTGCTGAAGGTGTACGACGACGAGGCCGTCGACGCCTGGTACCGGCTGTTCCACGACTCCGACGCCGAGGCGTACGCCGTACTGGAGAAGGCCGGCGTCCTGTGAGCCGCGAACGACAGGACCTGCTCAGCCGCAGCGCGCTCGGGGTCTTCCGGCTCAACGGCCAGTTCCTCGCGGTCGCCGAGGAGCTGGCCAGGCCGGCCGGGCTGACGGCGGCCTGGTGGCAGGTCCTCGGCGCGGTGCTCACCGACCCCCTCCCCGTCTCCGGCATCGCCCGGTCCATGGGCATCACCCGGCAGAGCGTGCAGCGCATCGCCGATCTGCTGGTGGACAAGGGGCTCGCCGAGTACCGGCCCAACCCGGCCCACCGCCGCGCGAAGCTCCTCGCGCCGACGGAGCGGGGGCGGGCGGCCGTCTCCCGTATCGACCCCGGCCACGCGGCCTTCGCGGACCTGCTGGCCGAGGCCGTCGGGGAGGCGGAACTCGCCGATGCCGTAAGGGTTCTGGAACGGTTGTCGAAGACCCTCGACCAGATCGCCGTTCCTGTTACGGAACCGTAGGCACCGGCCCGTTCACCTCCTCATATGCCGCACTATCGTGGGGCCGACGCGTAGGCGGGGGCTGGTTGGGGGGCGTGCGATGCAGAAGCTGGGGCCGGGGGATCCGCCGGGGATCGGCGGGTATCGGCTGCTGGCGCGGCTGGGCGCGGGCGGCATGGGGGACGTCTATCTCGCCCGGTCGGACCGTGGGCGTACCGTCGCCGTGAAACTCGTACGGCGGGAGCTGGCCGCGCAGGAGGAGTTCCGCGCCCGGTTCCGGCAGGAGGTGCGGGCGGCGCGGCAGGTCGGCGGGTTCTGGACCGCGCCGGTGCTGGACGCGGACACCGAGGCCGAGGTGCCGTGGGTGGCCACCGGGTATGTCGCCGGGCCGAGCCTCCAGCAGGTCGTGGGGCACGACCACGGGGCGCTGCCCGAGCGTTCGGTACGGACGCTGGCGGCGGGCCTCGCGTACGCGCTCAAGGACATCCACGCCGCGGGCATCGTGCACCGCGACCTGAAGCCCTCCAACATCCTGATCACCATCGACGGCCCCCGCGTCATCGACTTCGGTATCGCCCGAGCCCTGGAGACGATCGGCGAGAGCGGGCTCACCCGCACCGGTTCGCTCGTCGGGTCGCCGGGGTTCATGGCGCCCGAGCAGGTGCGCGGGGACCGGATCACGCCCGCGTGCGACGTCTTCTGCCTGGGCTCGATCCTCGCGTACGCCGCGACCGGCAAGCTCCCCTTCGGCTCCGTCGACAGCGGCGCACACGCCCTGATGTTCCGGATAGCCCAGGAGGAGCCCGACCTGGAGGGCGTCCCCGAGGGCATCGCCGAACTGGTCCGCGCCTGCCTGCGCAAGCCCCCCGGCGCCCGACCGACGCTGGGCTGGATCCTGGAGCGCACGGGCGCGGAGGACACCGTCTCGGACGGCCGCTCCCGGGACCCGTGGCTGCCGAGCGCGCTGGTGGCGCAGTTGGGGCGGCATGCGGTGCGGTTGCTGGATACGGAGGATCCGGTGGGGGCGGGGGATCTGGGGGGACCGGTGGGGTTCACGGGACCAGGGGGACGAGGGGGATCAGGGGGGCAAGGGGGACAAGGAGGGCCGGGAGGATCGGCGGGACCGGGAGGACCGGGAGGACCGGGAGGGCTGGTGGGACCGGGAGGGCCGGGAGGATCGGCGGGCCCCGGAGGACCGGAGGGACCGGAGGTGGGACCGGTCGGGTCCGGTGAAGCGGGCTCGGGTGCGCCGGGCTCGGGTGCGCCGGGCTCCGATGTGCAGGGGCCTGCTGTGCCGAGCCCCGCCCTCGCCCCGGGCGCGCCCGTCCCGGCCGTGCCCCGCCCCGCCGAACCCACCCCCGCCGCCTCCCCCGAGCACTCCCCGGCCGCCTCCGCGACACCGCCCGACCAACTCCCCACCGTCGCTGCGCCCCAGAGCGGCCCGACCCCGCCGCCGAGCCCCGGCGCTCCACCCGCCGGCGCCTTCGGAGATGCCGCCGCCCCTGGTGGCACCCCGGCCCACCCGGCGTACGGCTCCCCGCAGCAGCACCCGCAGCAGCCGGCGTACGGCTACCCACCGGCCGACCCGACCTCGCCGCCGTACGGCTCCACTCCGCCGCACAGCCCGACTGCGCCGTATGGCTCCACTCCGCCGCAGGCTCCCGACCAGCCGTATGGCTCCACTCCGCCGCAGGCTCCCGACCAGCCGTATGGCTCCACTCCGCCGCACGCTCCCGACCAGCCGTACGGCTCCATCCCGCCGCACGACCCGACAGGGCCGTACGCTCCCACCCCGCCCTACAACCCACCTCCGCCCTACGACCAACCCCTGCCCTACAACCCATCCCCGCCCCACGACCCACCCCTCCCGTACCTCCCCGCGCCCCAGCCCGAACCGCCCCACCGCAGCGCCCGTTCCACCGCGGCGCTCGTCCTCGTCGCGCTGGTCGTCGCGCTCGCCGCCGGTGGTTCGGTGTACGCCCTCATGAGCGGCGATGACGGAGCCGACGGTGGGCCGGGCCCCACCCCGACCGTCACCGCCACGGCCGGCGCGACCTCCGACCCGACCCCGACCACACCCACGCCCACGCCCACACCCACCCCGAGCACCTCGGCATCCGCCGACGGCGTGATCCCGGCGCGGTTCCTCGGTACCTGGACCGCCTCGATCGGCGGTGACACCGGCCAGAACACCCGTCGGCTGACCATCCGGCAGGGCGAGGTGGGTGACACGGTGCTCTCGCTCGTGGCCGACGGCCCAGCCGGCACCGGTACCTATCACTGTGAGTTCGAGGCGGTGCTCAGCGAGGCGCCGGGCGCGGACGGCCCGTTGGAGGTGGGCCCCTCCCGCGTGACGGTCGGTGAGCCGGCCACCGCCTGCTCGCCGGGCGCCGCCACCGAGGTCACGCTGCTGCCCGACGGCAGGCTGGAGCGCGTGAACACGAGCAGTGGGGAGAAGCTGACGTACACCAAGCGGTAACCCCAAGTACCCGTATGCGTAAGGCTGTTGAGGTCGAACGAGCTTACGGTCACGCCGGTGGAGTGGCTGAGCGCAGAGAACATCGTGGCCGTCGGTACGGCTGTGCTGGGTGTCGTCGCGTCCGGTTTCATGGTCTGGTACGAGCGCCGGGTGCCGCGCAAGAAGCGGATCGGCTACCGCGTCCAGATGGACAACCCCATAGGCGACGATCTGAGTTCGGGCCGGGCCAACGTCCGGCTGGGCGCGTTCGACGCGGACATGGACGACGCGACACTCGTGCTGCTGCGCGTCGAGAACGACGGCGCGCAGAACATCGACCGCGACGACTACACCGGCCCCGAACTGCACGGCCTGACCGCGGTGTTCGCCGACCGCACCATCCGGGGCGTCTCGGTCACCCAGCCGACCGACATCGACCACCTGATGGACCACTTCACCCCGCAACGCGGCTTCTCCTACGAGGACAACCGGATGCGCCTGCCGCGCGTCCCGCTCAACCCCGGCGACTACTACAAGCTGCTGGTGCTGCTGTCCGGCGGTGCCGTGGGCAAGGACATCCGGCTGCGCGGCGGGCTCCGGAACGGCGAGGTGCACCCCAACCGCAGCGCGACGCCGGACGACAAGCCGCCGCTGTTCAGCCTGCCGGCCAGGATCCTCTCCGGACTGCTCACCCTCTGCGTGCTGGCGGTCGCGGGCATCGTCGTCTTCCGTGACGGCAATCCGATCGACTGCGAGCAGGGCGGGTTGACGGTGATCGGCTCGACCGCCTTCGAGCCGGTGGTCTCGAGGCTGGCGCAGAGTTACGAGCACAAGTGCGAGGGTGCCGAGATCGACGTCGAGACCCGCGGCAGCGAGGCCGGCGTCGCCGAACTCGCCGCGCTGGCCGACCAGTCGAAGGTCCGGGCGCGGTCGGTCATCGCGTTCTCCGACGGCCCGCTGGGCGAGCGCCTGGGGCTGAAGGGGAAGAAGGTCGCGCTGTCGGTCTTCACCCTCGCCGTCAACGACGGGATCGGGCTCGGGGCACAGGGGCTGTCCGTGCGGCAGGTGAGGGACATCTACAAGGGGCGGTACAAGCGGTGGGGCGAGGTGCTGCCCGGCATCGACAAGGCGACCGCCGACCTGCCCATCGTCCTGGTCAGCCGCAGCGACAGTTCGGGGACGCGGCAGGTGTTCCAGGACCGGGTGCTCGGGGGATGGGAGCAGGCGCAGAGCACGTCACTGGACTGCCGCCCGCCCGAGGGCACCGCCGTCACCGCGGTCACGCGCTGCGAACTCGCCCGTACCTCCGACGTCCTGGACAAGATCGCCGAGCAGCCCGGCGCCCTCGGGTACAGCGAGCTGAGCGCCGCCGCCGAGCACAAGGGCGTACGGACGGTGCCGCTCGACGGCGACCGGGCCGACGTCGACGAGATCGAGCGCGGCGACAGCGCCTACCCGTACCGCGACATCGAGTACGCCTACACCTACGGGACCGCGCCCGACGAGTCCCTGACGGCGGGGTTTCTGTCCTACCTGGGCGAGGAGAGCAGCAGACAGGTGATCCGTACCCAGGGGCATGTGCCGTGCGGGACGCCGGTGGGGCTGGAGCTGTGCCGCTGAGAGGGGGGCGGGGGCGGGATCACCGCGGCTCCGGCGGGCGCTGGCGCGGCATGTTCGGGCGGGACCCGTTCGGCGGCGGGACGGGGAAGCGGCCCAGGCCGCTCATGCCCGCCTCCTGACGGGTCCCCCCGGTCACCGCCGACTGGATCCCCATCGGCGCCGCCCCCGTGCGGAACTCCACCATCCAGTCCGCCGTCTCCGACCGCACCAGCTCGGTCACGTCCTCCGAGAAGCGGCGCAGTACGCCCAGACACCGCTCGGCGGCCTCACCGGCCGTGCCCTCGGCCGGGCCCAGGACCTCTCTCACGCTCTCCGTCGCCCAGTCGAACTGGAGCACCTGAAGCCGCCGCTGCACGGCCTGGGCCGTGGCGACGTCCCTTATCCAACTCGACGTGAGACCGAAGAACCGGTCGGTCGCCAGGCAGGCCACCGCCAGCAGCAGCGCCAGATATCCCCAGGGGGCCACCCCGCCCGCGACCCCGGTCAGGTCCAGCAGGGGCAGCGCGGCCCCTACGACCGCTCCCGCCGCCGCCCCGCCGCGCAGCGCCCGCGCCGCCCGCCGCTTCCACACCCGGTCGGCGAGATACCACGCCGCCGTTTCCAGCGCCCCGCGCTCCACCCATCGGTACAGCTCGTCCAGCCGCACCGCCGGCTCCCCCCAGTCCCCGTGCGGAAACGCCCGTCCCGTCAGATCGCCCGGCCGAAGTCCGGCCGCCCCTCCGCCGCCCCGCCCGTCCTGCGGCGACCTGTCGGGCTGCATCTCCGGCTGACCCACCCGGCACTCCCTACTGTCACGGTGCGTGACATCACGTACGGGTCGGGAAGGGCCGTAGGCCCCCCACCGCGCACGGAACGTCACGCGACACCTGAGGCTGACGCGCCGGACCCTTCCTACCGCCCAATGGGTGGCGAAGAGATGCCTTTCGCCTCTTTTCCGCCCGGAAGGGGTCCTTGATCAGGTATAGGACTCCAGTTCACTCCAGTTCGTCTCACTCGAAAGAGTGCTGGGGCGACGGCCACGCCGACCACGTAGGCTCGTGCTGAAACATCAAACGCGTACACGCGCAAGGAGCTGATCGTGATCCCCGGTGGTGGCCAGCCCAATATGCAGCAGTTGCTCCAGCAGGCCCAGAAGATGCAGCAGGACCTGCAGCGGGCGCAGGAAGAACTGGCGCAGACCGAGGTCGACGGCCAGGCGGGCGGCGGCCTGGTGAAGGCGACCGTGACCGGCGCCGGCGAGCTGCGGGCGCTGAAGATCGACCCGAAGGCGGTGGACCCGGAGGACACCGAGACCCTCGCCGACCTGGTCATCGCGGCCGTACAGGCGGCCAACGAGAACGCGCAGAACCTGCAGCAGCAGAAGCTGGGCCCGCTGGCCCAGGGCCTGGGCGGCGGCAGCGGCATCCCCGGCCTGCCGTTCTGACGTTCCCGGCGCGCCTTCCTTACAGGGGCCGCCGCCAACTACCGTACGTACCGTAAGGAACCCCAGGAAGGACGGCAGTCCGTTGTACGAAGGCGTGGTCCAGGACCTCATCGACGAGCTGGGGCGGCTGCCCGGCGTCGGTCCCAAGAGCGCCCAGCGGATCGCCTTCCACATCCTGCAGGCGGAACCGACGGACGTACGGCGCCTCGCCCAGGCCCTGATGGAGGTCAAGGCGAAGGTCCGCTTCTGTGCGACGTGCGGGAACGTCGCACAGGAGGAGCTGTGCAACATCTGCCGGGACACGCGCCGCGACCCGGCGGTGATCTGCGTGGTCGAGGAGCCCAAGGACGTCGTGGCGATCGAGCGGACCCGTGAGTTCCGCGGCCGCTACCACGTCCTCGGCGGCGCGATCAGCCCGATCGAGGGTGTCGGGCCCGACGACCTCCGTATACGAGAACTTCTCGCGAGGTTGGCCGACGGCACGGTCACGGAGCTGATCCTGGCCACCGACCCGAACCTGGAGGGCGAGGCGACAGCCACCTACCTCGCCCGCATGATCAAACCCATGGGCCTGAAGGTCACCCGCCTGGCCAGCGGCCTCCCGGTGGGTGGCGACCTGGAATACGCGGACGAGGTCACCCTCGGCCGCGCCTTCGAGGGGAGACGACTCCTAGATGTCTGACGCCACGCTGCACGCGACCGAGCAGAACCCGGATGACTTCGCGGTCCAGATCGCGGACCAGATCGAGAGTTTCCTGGTCGCGGTCTCCGAGGTCGCGAAGGGCGACGAGCCGGGCTCGACGGTGCCCTTCCTCCTGCTGGAGGTCTCCCAGCTCCTGCTGGCCGGCGGCCGCCTCGGCGCCCACGAGGACATCGTCCCCGAGGAGCGCTACGAGCCCGACCTGGGCCCGGAACCGGACGTCGACGAACTCCGCGAGAACCTCGCCCGCCTCCTGGACCCGGTCGACGTCTACTCGGAGGTCTTCGACCCCTACGAGCCCCGCAAGGCCCCCGTCCCGGCCCGTATCTCCGACGACCTCGCCGACGTCATCACCGATCTGCGCCACGGCATGGCCCACTACCGCGCCGGGCGCACCACCGAGGCCCTGTGGTGGTGGCAGTTCTCCTACTTCTCCAACTGGGGCTCCACGGCGTCCGCGACGCTGCGCGCCCTGCACTCGGTCCTGGCCCACATCCGCCTGGACCAGCCCCTCGAGGAACTCGACGGCCTCGACACCGACCATGGCGTGATGGGCGACGAGACCCTCGAGTTCGAGGCCGGCAAGGTGATGGAGCAGGAGATCGGGGAGCAGTTGGGGCTGCGGTCGGTGCAGCAGCCGTAGAGCCGTAGGACCGGCTCAGATCTGTACGGCCGTCCCGGACACGCCGATGCCCGTGCCCGGCTCGGCCGGGACCGTCACGGTGATCGTGCTGGGGCGGCCCATGTCCACGCCCTGGTGGATGGTCAGGGTGGCGGGCGTCGGTACCAGCCCGAGCTCCCGCAGATAGCCGCCGAACGCGGCCGCCGCGGCACCGGTGGCGGGGTCCTCGACGACACCGCCGGGCGGGAACGGGTTGCGGGCGTGGAACGTGGTGGGGGACTCCCGCCAGACCAGATCGACGGTGGTCCAGTCGTGACGGGCCATCAGGGCGGCGAGTGCGTCCATGTCGTAGTCGAGGTCGGCCAGCCGGTCCCGGCTCGCGGCGGCGACGACCGGGTGCCAGGCCCCGGCGAAGGCCACGCGCGGCGGCAGCGCCGGGTCCAGTTCCCCGGCGGACCAGCCCAGGACCGCCAGCAGTTCGGCCAGGTCGGCCCCCGCGAGCGGGGCCGTACGCGGCGCCACGCTCACCAGCGTCGCCACCACGCTGCCGTCCGCCGCCCGGTCGGTGGTGACCGTGACCGGGCCCGCCTTGGTACGCAGGTGCAGCCGGCCGGTGCCGTGCCGCTGCGCGTGGGCGACGGCCGTCGCGATCGTCGCGTGCCCGCAGAACGGCACCTCGGCGAGTGGGCTGAAGTACCGGATGTCCACCGTGCCGTCGTCGGCCGGCACCACGAACGCCGACTCCGAGTAGCCGAGGTCGGCCGCCGTCGCCAGCATCGTCGCGTCGTCGACCCCGGTGGCGTCGAGCACCACGCCCGCCGGGTTGCCACCGGCGGGGTCGCTGCTGAAGGCCACGTATCGCGAAATCTCCATTCGTGGACGGTAGCCGCCGTGCGCGACACGGGACCAGGGGATTACGAGCGAAGAGTGACGTGGGTTACAGGAAAAGGCTTCTGAAGTGGCGTAATGCGGCGGCCCTCCGGGCGGTCTCACATGCACAACGGCCACACCCGGCCGATGCATGCCTTCGCCCGCCCCCCCCGAATCGGAGCCCGCCCATGTACGTCACCCTGGAGCAGCCGACCGGCGCCCACCTGATCACCGCCGCGGACCACGACATCGCGATACCCGCCACCCTCCGCTACACCTCGGCCGACCCCCTCGCCGTGCACATCGACTTCCCGCCCCACGTCACCCTCGACGGCGAGGCCGCGACCTGGACGTTCGCCCGGGTGCTGCTGGGCGAGGGACTGCGGGCGCCGGCCGGGCCCGGCACCGTACGGGTACGGCCGTGCGGGACGTCCCACACCTACGTGGAGTTCCACTCGCCGACGGGCGTGGCCGTCCTCCGCTTCACCACCTCGGACCTGTACCGCTTCCTCGCCCGCACCTACACCGTGATCGCGCCCGGCGAGGAGACCGTGGGGGCCGAACTGGACGACGGGCTCGCGGGGCTGTTCGGGGGGCGGGTGTGAGGTGCGGTCGCACCCGGGGAAGGCGTTGCCCTCCTCGGCCCGACCGGGTTCACAGCCCCCACACGCCCCACACCCCCTTCCCGACCGCCGTGACCCCGCCCAGCAGTGCCAGTGTCAGCACCAGCCGCCGGGCTCGCCGTTCGGGTGTGCGGGCGGCGAGGTGTCTGCCGGTCAACCCGCCCGCCGCCATCGCCGCGACCACCGTCCCCCACCGCCCCGCACTCAGCTCCGGCACCCCGTTCGCCGTCACCGAGAACACGTTGACGACCACCCCGTAGAACTGCGCGTTCGGCACGAACTCCGGTACCGTCCAACCGGCGTTGACCGCGTACAGGGACACCGGCGGACCGCCCACCCCGGCGGCGGAGTTCATGAACCCGCCCACCGCACCGGCCGCCACCGCGCCCTTCGTGCCGCGCAGGGCGGGGACCCGGGCGCCTCGCATGACCAGGAGCACGGCGATCGTCACCAGGCCGCCCATCAGCAACAGCAGGAGTGGTTCGGGGAGTTGGCGGGTCGTGAAGGTCCCCGCCGGCACCGTGCAGGCCGCCGCGGCGCACAGCGGCACCATCGCGCCCGGCCGCACCCGCCGCCAGCCGCTCGCCAGGCCGACGGCGCTGATCGCGCCACACGCGCAGTTGGCGAGGGCGACCCCCTGCGCCGGGCCCAGCAACAGCACCAGGGCCGGTACGGCGACCAGGGCGAAACCCATGCCCGTGAGCCACTGGACGGAGGCACCGAGCAGCACGATGCCGGCCAGCAGCGCCTCGCCCGCCACGGTTTGGGCCATCGGGTAACCGTACGGCCACCGCGCGCGAATTGGGCGAACCCTGTCCCTGGGCTGTACGTCCCCTGCACGGGCGCTAACCAGTGCACGGCGAATCTGGAGTCACTTCCGCACCAGATCCGCACTGGAGATGCAATGACTCGTACCGCACGCAAGTCCATGGGCAAGCGCGTAGCCATTGTCACCGCCACCGCCGTGGTCGCCGTCGGCACCGTCGCCGCCGGTGCCGCGGTCGCCGGGCCTGGGTGGGGCCACGGGAAGCCCAGCGAGAGGGAGATAGCCGGGCTGTTCGACGACTGGAACACAGCGCTGCAGACCGGTGACCCGGACAAGGTCGCCGACCTGTACGCGAGCGACGCGGTCCTGCTGCCCACCCTGTCCAACAAGGTCCGCGCCGACCGCGCCGGCATCGTCGACTACTTCGAGCACTTCCTGGAGAACAAGCCGGTCGGCACGAAGGTCGAGTCGCACATCAACGTCCTCGACGGCAACTCCGCCATCGACGCGGGAGTGTACGAGTTCGCGCTCACCGACCCCGAGACCGGTGAGAAGAGCGCGACCAAGGCCCGCTACACCTACGAGTACGAGAAGCGCGGCGGCGAGTGGCTCATCGTCAACCACCACTCCTCGAAGATGCCCGAAGGCTGATCGTCACCTTCAGCCCGCCCCGGGGCGCGTCCCCGAGCGTCACGGTCCCGCCGTCGTCCGTCACCAGCTGTTTGACGACGGCGAGGCCGAGCCCGGAGCCGGCCTTCCCGGTCAGGCCCTTGCCGCGCCAGAAGCGGTCGAAGGCGCGGGACTTGTCGAGGTCCGACATCCCGGGGCCCTCGTCGAGAACCGACAGCACCACTTCGTCGCCCCTCGGCTCCACCTGGACGGTGATCGTGCCGCCGTCGGGTGACACCTCCAGGGCGTTCGAGAGCACGTTGTCCAGGACCTGGTCGAGATGGCCGGGACTGGTCAGCACGAGCGGCCGGCCGTCGGCACCCCCCTTGAGCGTGATGGTGACTCCACGCTCGTCGGCGGCCGGCCTCCACACGTCCAGCCGCTCCCGCACGATGTCCAGCAGCGGCAGCGGCTCCGCGGCCGTCACCTTCGCCTCCGCGCGGGCCAGCACCAGCAGTCCGCTGACCAGCCGGTTCATGCGGACGACCTCGGCCGTCGCCTGCTCCACGTCCTCCTTGACGAACTCGTCGTCCACCCCGTCCGCGATGTTGTCCAGGGACAGGCGCAACGCCGTGAGAGGAGTACGGAGCTGATGCGAGGCGTCGGCCACGAAGATGCGCTGCGAGGCGATCAGGGTGTCCAGGCGCTCCGCGCCCTGGTTCAGGGTGCGGGCCAGCGTCTGGGTCTCCTGGGGGCCGGTGACGGGAGAGCGCGCCGTGAGGTCGCCGTCGCTGAACTTGCTCGCCATGTCGTTGAGCTGACGCAGCGGGCGGGTCAGCCGACGGGCCACCCCGGCACCGATCAGGGCGGCCACGCCGAGGACGGCGACCGCCAGGCCGGCCCTGAAGCCCCAGATGGTCCACAGGCGGTAGGTCATCTTGTCGGTCGAGAAATTGATGCGTACGGCGCCGACGACCTTGTCGTCGGCGCCCGAGTGGGCGGGGACCGTGATCACGAGTTCCGGGCCCCAGACGAAGGAGGATCCCCAGTCGGCGGTGGCCTTGTCCTCTTCGAGGGCCCTGGTCAGGGCCGCGTCCTGGTCCGGGCGTTCCAGCGGCGGCGTGCACTGCGGGGTGGTGGTCGTCTCGACCTCGCCCTCCGTCGCCGTGCCGTACGCCTTGGCCATCCGTTCCAGGGCCAGGCACGAGGCGCTGTCCCCGTTGCCCAGCAGCGCCGCCATGGTCGCGGCCTTGCGTTGCACGGATTCCTTGGTGTCGGACCGCAACTGGTCGGTGAGCGAGAACGCCACCGGCACGGTGAACAGGGCGATGGCGATCGCGACGAGCAGGATGTAGCTGCGGACGAGCTGGCGGATCATGACGTGCCGCCACCGCCGTCGGCCCTGGCACCGTCCACGATCTCCAGCCGGAACCCGACCCCCCGCACCGCCTCGATCGAGATCACCCCGGCGAGCTTGCGCCGCAGCGCCGCCACATGCACGTCCAGCGTCTTGGTCGGCCCGAACCAGTTGGCGTCCCAGACCGCCTCCATGATCTGCTCGCGCGACATCAGCGCCCCGGGCTCCTCGGTGAGGAAGGCCAGCAGGTCGTACTCCTTGGGCGCGAGGGGGACCTCCTCGTCGTCCAGGCGGACGCGGGCCGCCTTGCGGTCGATGGTGAGGCGGTCGCCGTACCGGTCCGGGCCGGCCTCGGCGGCGGGCGTACGGGGCTGCATGCGGCGCATCACGGCCCGTATCCGCGCGATGACCTCACGGACCCCGAACGGCTTGGAGACGTAGTCGTCCGCGCCGATCTCCAGACCGACCACCCGGTCCGTCTCGTCGCTGCGCGCGCTGATCACGATGATCGGCACATCGCCGCGCTCGCGCAGCGCCTTGCAGACGTCGAGTCCGTCGGTGTCGGGCAGGCCGAGATCGAGGAGTACGACGTCGTAGGGGTCGCGGTGGCTCAGCGCCGCGGCACCCGTGGTGACCCACGCCACCTCGAAGCCGTAGCGCAGCAGTCCTCGCCGCAGCGACTCGGCGACCGGTTCGTCGTCTTCCACCAGAAGTACACGCACAGGGCGAACCATAGTGCTTGAACTTTTCGGTAATCGAGACCGGCCGCCGAGCCTGTGAACAGGCGATCTGCGGGTAAAGCGGGTAGATCCGCACTTACCACATGATCGGCAAACGCTCCGGGATCCGCTTCATGAAGCCCGTCCGCCACACGAGCTGCTCGATCGGCACCGCCAGCCGGAGTTTCGGCATCCGCTCCAGGAGGGTCTCCAGAGCGATCTCGGCGTGTCTGCGGCCGAGGGCGGTGGCGGGGCAGTAGTGGCGGCCGCCGCCGAAGGAGAGATGGGCGGTGGCGTTGTCGCGGCCGAGGTCGACCGTGTGCGGGTCGGGGAAGGCGGCCGGGTCGAAGTTCGCGCCCTCGACGAGGACCAGCACCAGCTCGCCGGCCCTTATCTCCACCTCTCCGAGGCGTACGTCCTGCGTCGCCAGCCTCGGCAGGCCGTCGCCGATGGACAGGTTGACGCGCAGCAGCTCCTCGACGGCGGCCGGGATCCTGCCGGGGTGCGCGACCAGCTCGTCCCGCAGGTCCGGGTGCTGGATCAGCGACACCAGGGCCATGGTCAGGAAGCCCGAGGTGGAGATCACGCCCGCGCCGAACATGGTCACCCCGACCGTCGCGAGCATCTCGTCGGTGAGATGGCCGTAGTCGGGGTCCGTGCGCAGCGCGGCCAGCTCGGCCATCAGGCCCGTCGTCGCCGGGTCGTCGAGCCGCTCCGTCATATAGGCGAGGTCCCGGTCCCAGTTGAGCCGGGCGCCCGTGACGGGGCAGGCCGAGTTCATGAACGCGATGTCCAGGCTGCGCATCAGCCGGGGCGCGTCCTGCCGCGGGATGCCGAGGACGCGGCAGTGCATGCCCGCCGAGTACGGATCGGCGAAGCCGCCGCGCAGATCGGCCGGGGCGCCCTCGCCGAGCAGAGCGTCGACGAGTTCGGCGGCATGGCGCCGCATCCACTCCACCAGGCCGGGGCTCTTCGGGTTCAGTGCCTTCAGTACGGCCTTGCGCAGCCCGGCGCCGGTGATGTTCCCCATGTTGTTGACGACCTCGGGCGGGATCGTCAGCGCGTACTGGCGGGGCACGCCGGGGGCGGAGGTGTCCTTGAGGCTGAAGCGGGGGTCCTGAAGGACCTGCCGGCACAGCTCGTACGACGACACCAGCCAGGCCTCGTCCCCGGCGATGGTGCGCACACGGCGCACGGGCGTGCGGCCGCGCAGCTCCTCCACTTCCTCCGGGAGCCGGTCGCCGCGCCAGGAGAAGGGGAAGTCGATGAGGTCCTCAGTGAGCATCGGCTGTCCCCTCGGCCGGCGTGACGATGGCGTGTCCCTGGTTGCGGGAGGCGCGCAGGCCGGCGCCGCGGGAGTAGAGCAGCTCGGCCATCGGCAGCGACTGGTGGTAGCAGTTCAGGGAGGAGGGGACGCCGAGGATGGCGGGGGTGTCCAGGAAGAGGGGCGCCTCGGCGCAGACGTAGGCCAGGCAGACCTCGCGCTGGGCGGCGCTGGCCCGTCCGGCCCGGCCGGCCAGGAAGGAGTCGACGAGCTTCTCGCAGGTCGTGCGGAACTCGTCGTCGGTGGCGAGGCGGGCCTGGAGGCGGTCGTGGATCTCGCGGTACGCCGCGTTGCCGTGGAAGTCGGACATGGCGTGCGCGTGCAGCCGGGTGCCGCCGGGGTCCGTGGACCGTACGGCGCCGAGCACCTTGGCCCGTACTCCGCGCAGGTTCTTCACCGCCTTGCGGCGCGCGTCCTCGGGCGGATAGCCGGACGCCGCGTACATCTCGGCCACGTACAGATCCGTGTAGACGAAGTCCACCCGCGCGAAGAGCGCCAGACCCCAGCGGGCGAGGTCGAGGACGCGGCGGGCGGAGAAGTAGCTGTTGCCGGGGGAGACGCCGATGACGGCGTGATCGCCGGCGGCGCGGATCACCTCGCAGTGCGGAGTGAAGGGCTCGATCTTGAAGAGGCCGGCCGGGTGGCCCGTATCGGATTCGGCCTGTGTGACGTGCTGGATCTCGGAAGCGGTCACAGTCGTCAAAGGAGGAAAGTCCTTCGCGTCGCTAGTCCCGATGGAGCCTTGTGCCCCTGGTGTGGCGACGACGACGCGAAGTTAGTGTGCGACTACGGAGAGCGTCAATGGGGTCGGGGCGTCAATGGGCTCATGGCGGCCGCACCTCGCACTAGTGACCTGCCCCACTTTCCGGAGTGCCCCGCGCGCACCGGGGCAGGCACCATCCCGGAGCGTTCGAATCTCACCATCTGGGAACCCCAAGGTCGTTTTCGGACGCTCGATAGACTGAGCCGACACACACGGACTGAGCGAGGAGCGCACGTGGGCCTTGTCGTGCAGAAGTACGGAGGCTCCTCCGTAGCCGATGCCGAGGGCATCAAGCGCGTCGCCAAGCGGATCGTGGAAGCCAAGAAGAACGGCCACCAGGTGGTCGCCGTGGTTTCCGCGATGGGCGACACGACGGACGAGCTGATCGATCTCGCCGAGCAGGTATCCCCGATGCCTGCCGGGCGCGAGCTCGACATGCTGCTGACCGCCGGAGAGCGGATCTCCATGGCCCTGCTGGCCATGGCGATCAAAAACCTGGGCCACAGCGCCCAGTCGTTCACCGGTTCGCAGGCAGGTGTCATCACCGACTCGGTCCACAACAAAGCGCGGATCATCGACGTCACGCCGGGCCGGATCCGGACCTCGGTCGACGAGGGCAACATCGCGATCGTCGCCGGGTTCCAGGGTGTGAGCCAGGACAGCAAGGACATCACCACGCTGGGCCGTGGCGGTTCCGACACCACCGCCGTCGCGCTGGCCGCCGCCCTCGACGCCGAGGTGTGCGAGATCTACACCGACGTCGACGGCGTGTTCACCGCCGACCCGCGTGTGGTCAAGAAGGCGAAGAAGATCGACTGGATCTCCTTCGAGGACATGCTGGAGCTGGCCGCGTCCGGCTCGAAGGTGCTGCTCCACCGCTGTGTGGAGTACGCCCGTCGTTACAACATCCCGATCCATGTCCGGTCCAGCTTCAGCGGACTGAGGGGCACGTGGGTCAGCAGCGAGCCGATCGAGCAAGGGGACAAGCAGGTGGAGCAGGCCATCATCTCGGGTGTCGCGCACGACACCTCCGAGGCCAAGGTCACGGTCGTCGGCGTCCCGGACAAGCCGGGCGAGGCCGCCGCGATCTTCCGTGCGATCTCCGACGCCGAGATCAACATCGACATGATCGTGCAGAACGTGTCCGCCGCGTCCACCGGCCTGACGGACATCTCCTTCACGCTGCCGAAGTCCGAGGGCCGCAAGGCCATCGACGCCCTGGAGAAGAACAAGGGCGGCATCGGCTTCGACTCGCTGCGCTACGACGACCAGATCGGCAAGATCTCCCTGGTCGGCGCCGGCATGAAGACCAACCCGGGCGTCACGGCCGACTTCTTCAAGGCGCTGTCCGACGCCGGTGTGAACATCGAGCTGATCTCGACCTCCGAGATCCGTATCTCGGTCGTCACCCGTGCCGACGACGTCAACGAGGCCGTGCGCGCGGTGCACTCCGCCTTCGGGCTCGACTCCGACAGTGACGAGGCTGTGGTGTACGGGGGCACCGGGCGCTGATGGCGGGGAAGGGGCCGCGCCGACCGACGCTCGCGGTCGTGGGAGCGACCGGGGCCGTCGGCTCGGTCATGCTCCAGATCCTGTCCCAGCGCGCGGACATCTGGGGTGAGATCCGTCTGATCGCCTCGCCGCGCTCGGCCGGCCGCAAGCTGGCCGTGCGCGGCGAGGAGGTCGAGGTGGTGGCGCTCACCGAGGAGGCCTTCGCCGGGATCGACGTCGCGATGTTCGACGTACCGGACGAGGTGGCCGCCCAGTGGGCGCCGATCGCCGCCGCCAAGGGCGCGGTGGTGGTGGACAATTCGGGCGCCTTCCGGATGGACCCGGATGTGCCCCTGGTCGTGCCCGAGGTGAACCCGCACACGGTCCGGATGCGGCCGCGCGGAATCGTCGCCAACCCCAACTGCACGACCCTCTCCATGATCGTGGCGCTGGGCGCGCTGCACGCCGAGTTCGGGCTGCGCTCCCTGGTGGTGTCCTCCTACCAGGCGGTGAGCGGGGCCGGGCGGGCCGGCGTCGAGACGCTGCGCCAGCAGCTCTCCCTGGTGGCCGGCACCGAGCTGGGGACCGCCCCCGGTGACGTACGGCGGGCCATCGGCGAGAACACCGGGCCGTTCCCGGAGCCGGTCGCGCTGAACGTCGTGCCCTGGGCCGGGTCGCTGCGCGAGGACGGCTGGTCCTCGGAGGAGATGAAGGTGCGGGACGAGTCCCGCAAGATCCTCGGGCTGCCGCAGCTTCCGGTCGCCGTGACCTGTGTGCGGGTGCCGGTGCTGACCGTGCACTCGCTGACCGTGCACGCCCGCTTCGAGGGCGAGGTCACGGTCGCCAAGGCGCGCGAGATCCTGGCCACCGCACCCGGGGTCGTGCTGTACGACGACCCGGAGGCGGGCGAGTTCCCGACGCCCGCCGACGTGGTGGGCACCGACCCGACCTGGGTCGGCCGGGTGCGGCGTGCGCTGGACGATCCGACCGCGCTCGAACTCTTCGTCTGCGGCGACAATCTGCGCAAGGGCGCGGCGCTCAACACCGCGCAGATCGCTGAGCTGGTGGCGGCGGAGCTTTCGTGACCTCCCGGGGCGCCCGGGAAATTCGCTGGGCCGCGACTGAATCGTTTGTAGGATCTGCGTGATGAATGTGAGCCGATCGATGGTCCGGACCTCTTGAACCGGGCCCGGTCGGCGGCCGAAGATTTTCCTCCCCGCTCTGCAACCGCTTGCAGAGCGGGGAGCGTCTTTGCGGTCGCCCTTGTGGGTGTGAGACGCGTTTTTCTGGCGTGGGGACGCCATGAGCGGGCGTGGGGACGACCGTTCATACATAGACATAGGGGAAGAGCGGGTAGGCATGTGGGCGTTTGACGCACGGTCGACTGGACTGCCTGGCGTGAGAGGGCCGGCTGCGCAGAGTGGCGCGAAAGTGACGTCCGGCACGTACAACCCTTCCGGGGGGACGCGTGTCCAACTGGCGTGGCAGAGGTTCTCGACTTCAGCGCGGCGACCCGCGGTACGGCCCTACGGCCGCCCCGCCGGCCCATCCGACCCGGCAGGCCCGGCGCGTCCGGTGGCATGCCGGTGATCGCGCCCATGCCCGCAGCGCGGCCCGCCCGCATACCCAGTCAGCGTGACGGCGCCGAGCAGGCCGAGAACACCGCGGCGGCCGGCACCACCGTCGACCACCTCACTGAGACCTACCGGGCCCACTACCGCTCGCTGCTGGGGCTCGCGGCCCTCCTCCTCGACGACACCGCCTCCTGCGAGGACGTCGTCCAGGAGGCGTTCATCCGCGTCCACTCCGCGCGCAAGCGGGTGCGCGACCCGGAGAAGACGCTGGCGTACCTGCGCCAGACCGTGGTGAACCTGTCCCGCTCGGCCCTGCGCCGCCGCATACTCGGCCTGAAGCTGCTGTCCAAGCCGATGCCCGACATGGCGAGCGCGGAGGAGGGCGCCTACGACCAGCTCGAACGGGACTCCCTGATCAAGGCGATGAAGGGCCTGCAGCGCCGCCAGCGCGAGGTGCTGGTCCTGCGGTACTTCGCCGACATGACCGAGGCCCAGGTCGCCGAGACGCTCGGCATCTCGCTGGGCTCGGTGAAGGCGTACGGCTCGCGCGGCATCGCGGCGCTGCGGGTCGCCATGGAGGCACCGGCATGAGCGGGGACCGGGACGCGCGACGCGGTCCGGCTGGGGGCCCGGACGAACAAGATCCGAAGCAATCGCACGCTGGGAACGGAACTGTGAACCACGGCCCCGACGACCAGGGTCCCAAGGGACTCGACTCGGACGAGCTGGCCCTGCGCCGCATGCTGCACGATGTGGTCCAGGAGATTGAGCCGCGCGACGGCACGCTGGACCATCTGCGGCGGGCGGTGCCCGCGCGGCGGGCGCGCAAGCGGCAGGCGCTCGTCGGCATGGCGGCCGCGGCCCTCTTCGTCGGCACCGCCGTCCCGGCCCTGGTGCACGTGTCCAACTCCACCGGCTCCGAGGTCAACTCGTCCGTCGCCGGCCACGGTGAGCAGGCGCAGGGCGGGGCCGGTCAGAGCAAGGAGACCGAGGGCGGCCAGAGCACCTCGGGCGGCTCCTCCGGCAAGACCGAGAACCAGGGCAAGGGGAGCGGCAAGGAGGAGGACAAGGGCACCGGCAAGGACACCGGCTCCGGCGCCGGAAGCACCACCGGCCCCTCGGCGACGACCGCGGCCGGCGCCACCGCGTGCACCGCCGAACAGCTCGGCACCTCCGGCGGGACCGCCGAGGCGCCCGACTCCAACGGCAGCGTGTACGGCACCTTCCGCTTCAGCAACGCCTCCCAGGCCGACTGCACGGTGAGCGCGCCCGGCACGGTGAGTTTCGTGACCGGCGGAGCGGCCGACGCCACGAAGATCACCCAGTCCCGGCATGTCTCCGGCGACGCGGCGGTCGGCCTGCCCGCCCCGTCCCAGGAGCTCACCTCACTCCTGCTCAAGCCGGGCGCCTCGTACGAGGTGCGGTTCGCCTGGGTCCCCTCGGAGACCTGCCCCACCACGGGCGACCCCACGACCGGCGGCGGGAGCACGGGCGGCTCAGGCGCGGGCGGCGGCGAACCCTCAGCCGACCCGACCCCGACCGACAACGCGGCCAGCGCGACCGAGGGCACCTCCACGGGCGGCGACACGGGCACCGGCACCACCACCCAGCTCATGAGCGAGGACACCACCGCCGAAGGCAGCGTCACGATCACCAACACGCCGGAGGCGGGAGCCCCGACGGCCACGGTGACGGTGTCCAACGCGTGCGCCGGGGCCATTTACTGGACGGGTGTGCTGGCTGGGGCGTAGGCGCGTACGCAGGGCCGGGGCCGCGCACCCCTTCGGACTCTTCGGGCCGCGCACCCTTTCGGACGCATCGGGCCGTGACGGACTGACGGACCTTTTCAGACGCCGGACGGGCTGGAGACGCGCTCCTGGTGGTCCTCGTCCGGCGCCAGCCCCAGCCGCGCGTCCCGCACGAACTCCACCTCGCGGCGCAGCAGGCGGAACCACATGAAGACCACGAAGCCCGCGAAGACGAACCACTCACCGGTGTAGCCGAGGTTCTGGAAGGCCTTCAGGTCCAGGCCGGTGTCATTGGGGGCGGCCACCGGGACCGGCTTCATACCGGAGTCGGCCTTGTCGAGGGTGATCCAGGCGTCGTAGAGCTCGTACGGCACCAGGTTCACCAGCGATGCCGCGCTGATCGCCCCCGTCTGACCGGACGGCAGGCCGCCGCGCGCGGGAACGCCGTTCTCCCCGGGCACCTCGGACGCCTGGAGCGCGCCGGTGACCGTGACCTCGCCGCCGGGTGCGGCGGGGGCGGCGGCCCGGTCGGCGTCGCCCGGCAGCCAGCCCCGCACCACCGGCAGGGCCTTGCCGTCGTCGGTGCGCAGCAGCGTCAGGACGTAGTAGCCCCGCTTGTCGTCCAGCTCCCGGTCCGGGACCAGCAACTGCTCGGCGTACCGCCCGCGCACGGTGGCCTGCCTGCCCGACGTCGCCTTGTCCACCGGCAGTAGCTCGGCGAGCGGACGGGGCGCCTCCCGCTTGTTCTCCTCGGCCTGCTCACCGGCGTTGCGATGGTCCGCGACCCGCGCCTCGAACCGGCCGAGCTGCCACGACCCCATGAACACGCAGAACGGGATGGCGAGCAGCACGAAGACGTTGATCCCCCACCAACGGGGCGTCAGCAGAAACCGGTACACGCCTTCAAAGGTACGGGGGCTGTCGCGAGGGCCGGGCCGCGGGGTCAGTTCCTGTCCGCCCCGGTCTGCCCCGGTCCGCCCCGTCTCAGTACCGCTCGACGAGGTGTTCCCGACCGGCCGGCGGCTCGTAGGGCTCGGGCCAGAAGTCGGTTATCGCGTCGATCCGCTCGGTGCCGGTGAAGAACGAGATGCCGTACATCTCCTCCAGCCCGACCGTGAAGTGGATCCACGTCACGACCTGTCCCGGCTCGGCGACGATCCGTTCGACCCGCAGCCGCCAGTCCCCCGGGTACTCCCGGTTGAACCGCACATACCGCTCCCGGCCACGGATCCGCTCCCGCGTCTGCGGCAGGGTGTACACCACATCCTCGGCGAGCGTCCCGGCGAACGCGTCCCAGTCCCGCGCCTCGGCGGCGGCCCAGAACCTCTCGACTGTCTTGCGCAGATCGGTCATGCCGGGAAGTCTGCACCCCGGCACTGACAATCGGGTCCGGCCGCGGCCGTGAAGTTATCCACAGGCTGGGGACCTCGCCAGCGGACTGTCGGTCGGGCCGGGCACTATGGGGTCATGACTGAGAGCAACGGGTCCGATTCGCGCGATCACCACAGGCGGGGGCACATGCAGGACAAGGACATGCCGGACTGGGAGAAGCGGTTCCGGGCGCCCCGGGTGTCGCTGCCCGACTGGGCGGAAGACGCGCCGGACCGCTCCTTGTTCGTGTCGAACGCCACCGGGACGTACGAGCTGTACGCCTGGGACCGTACGACGGGCGAGCAGCGCCAGGTGACCGACCGGCCGAACGGTACGACGGACGGTGTGCTCACCCCGGACGGCGCCTGGATCTGGTGGTTCGACGACAAGGACGGCGACGAGTTCGGCGTGTGGCGCCGCCAGCGCTTCGGCGGCGGCGAGGACGAGCTCGCGGCGCCGGGTCTGGACCCCTCCTACCCGGCGGGCCTCGCCCTCGGCCGGGACGGGCGCACGGCGATCGTGGGCCGCTCGACGGACGAGGACGGCACGACGATCCATCTGGCCCGCGCCGGTGACCCGCCCGTGGAGATCTACCGGCACCGCGAGTCGGCGGGCGTGGGCGATCTCTCCCACGACGGTTCGCTCATCGCCGTCGAGCACACCGAGCACGGCGACGCGATGCACTCGGCGCTGCGCGTGCTGCGCCCGGACGGCACGGCGGTCGCCGAGCTGGACGACACCAAGGGCGGCACCGAGGAGCTGGGCCTGGAGGTCCTGGGCTTCGCGCCGGTCGGCGGTGACACGCGGCTGCTCATCGGGCATCAGCGGCGGGGCCGCTGGGAGCCGCTGGTGTGGGACGTGGCGACGGGGGAGGAGACCGACCTCGCGCTGGAGCTGCCGGGCGATGTGAGCGCGGAGTGGTGTCCCGACGGCACCGCGCTGCTGATCGCGCACAGCTTCGAGGCGCGCAGTGAGCTGTTCCGGTACGACCTGGCCCGGCGCGCGCTGGTGCCCGTGCCGACCCCGGCGGGCTCGGTGTCGGGGGCGACGGCCCGGCCGGACGGCAGCGTGGAGTACCTGTGGTCGTCGGCGGCGGAACCGTCGGCGGTGCGGTCGACGACGGGGCGGGTGGTGCTGGACCCGCCCGGCATGAAGTCCCCCGGCTCGGTGCCGGTGGAGGACGTCTGGGTGGAGGGCCCGGGCGGCCGCATCCACGCGCTCGTGCAGCGCCCGGCGGGCGTGACGGGCCCGCTGCCCACCGTGTTCGACATCCACGGCGGCCCGACCTGGCACGACAGCGACGCGTTCGCGGCGGGGCCGGCGGCCTGGGTGGACCACGGCTACGCGGTCGTGCGGGTCAACTACCGCGGCTCGACGGGCTACGGCCGCGCATGGACGGACGCCCTCAAGCACCGCGTCGGCCTGATCGAGCTGGAGGACATCGCGGCGGTGCGGGAGTGGGCGGTGACATCGGGCCTCGCCGACCCGTCCCGGCTGATCCTGACCGGCGGCTCGTGGGGCGGCTATCTCACCCTGCTCGGCCTCGGCACCCAGCCGGACGCGTGGACGCTGGGCATCGCCGCGGTCCCGGTCGCCGACTACGTCACCGCGTACCACGACGAGATGGAGGCCCTGAAGGCCATGGACCGCACCCTCCTGGGCGGCACACCCGAGGAGGTCCCGGAGCGCTTCGAGGCCTCGTCACCCCTGACGTACGTCGACCGCGTGCAGGCTCCGGTCTACATCTCGGCGGGTGTGAACGACCCGCGCTGCCCGATCCGGCAGATCGACAACTATGTGAAGCGGCTGGAGGCGCGGGGCGCGATGCACGAGGTGTACCGGTACGACGCGGGACACGGCTCGCTGGTGGTGGACGAGCGGATCAAGCAGGTCAGACTGGAACTGGACTTCGCGGAGCGGCACTTGAACGGGCGGCGCCCTGCCTGATCTCCGGCCTCCCGCAGAGGGCCGAACCCCCTCTCGGCGCGGGGGGGCACCCTGCCACTCCAGGGCCTGCCCCCCGGTGCGGGAGTTTCGGGTCGTGATGCCCATGTGCCTGTTCAGTTCAGGCGTACTGAGATACTCCGGCCATGGAGGCCAGCGGTACGCGACCGGACATGCCGGCGAACGCCCCGGGCTGGGTGCTGCGTTCTGCGGTGGCGGCGGACGTCGAGGTGATCGCGGAGCTGCGGGCCACCGTCATGCGGGCGGACTTGGAACGCCTTGGGCGCTACGACGAGCACCGGGTACGGCAGCGGTTGCGGGACTCGTTCGCTCCGCGGCACACGTCGATCATCATGATCGACCGCGACCTCGCAGGATGTGTCACGGTCCGGCCCGCTGAAGGCAGGCAGTGGCTGGAGCACTTCTACCTTGCCCCGCACTGTCAGGGCAGAGGGCTCGGATCCGCTGTGCTGCGCACGGTACTGGAGCGAACGGACGCGCAGGGCACGACCGTGGGCTTGAACGTCTTGCAGGGCAGTGCCGCCCGTCGGCTCTACGAGCGCCACGGATTCGTCGTGGAAACGCAGGACGCGATCGACGTCTTCATGATGCGCCCGCCGGGGGCGACGGCGAGCATTCCTGCGAAACCCGAGCCCTGATCCGGAACGCTGCCCACGAGTCTTTGAGCGTCTGAACGCCCGTCCCCTCCAGGCCGTACCGGAGGGGAGGGAAGCCAGCGCCCCGCACCACCGGAGGTACCTCGCCCGTGGCGATCACCAAGACCGTCCCGCAGCGGACCGATGACCGCGGCGAACCGGCGGGGCCGGGGCCGGAGCAGGAGGGCCGGCATCTCAACTCCCCTCTCCTGCTCACCATCGTCATGCTCGCGCTGCTGCTGCTCCAGGGCCCGATCCGCAGCGCGCTGGCCGCCCCGGTCATGCAGAGCTGGACGACGGTGTTCGTCGCGGTGATGGTGCAGGCGCTGCCGTTCCTGGTGCTGGGCGTGCTGCTCTCGGCGGCGCTGGCGGTGTTCGTGCCGCCGTCCTTCTTCGCCCGCGCGCTGCCCGGCCGCCCCGCCCTGGCCGTCCCGGTCGCCGGAGCGGCCGGTGCGGTGCTGCCCGGCTGTGAGTGCGCGTCGGTGCCGGTGGCCGGGGCGCTGGTCCGGCGTGGTGTGACGCCGGCCGCGGCGCTGGCGTTCCTGCTGTCCGCCCCGGCGATCAACCCGATCGTGCTGACGGCGACGGCCGTGGCCTTCCCCGGCAACCCGGAGATGGTCCTCGCCCGCCTGGTCGCCAGCCTGCTGGTGGCCTGCGCGATGGGCTGGCTGTGGCTGCGTCTGGGCCGTACGGAGTGGCTGAAGCCGCCGTCCCGTCCGTCCCACGACGGTCAGAGCAAGGGCGAGGCCTTCTGGGGCTCGGTCCGGCACGACGTGATGCACGCCGGCGGATTCCTGGTGGTCGGCGCGATGGCGGCGGCGACGCTGAAGTCGGTGGTTCCGGAGAGCTGGCTGCGGGCGGCGGCCGACAATCCGGTGCTGTCGGTCCTCGCGCTCGCGGTCCTGGCCGTGCTGCTGTCGATCTGCTCGGAGGCGGACGCGTTCGTGGCGGCGTCGCTGTCGCAGTTCTCGCTCACGGCCCGGCTCGCCTTCCTCGTCGTGGGCCCGATGATCGACATCAAGCTGTTCGCCATGCAGGCGGGCACCTTCGGCCGGTCCTTCGCCCTGCGCTTCGCCCCGGCCACCTTCGCGCTGGCCGTGATCGTGTCGGTGCTGACCGGATGGGTGATGCTGTCAACTACCTCGGGCTGAAGCCCGAGGCTTGCAGGCAGAGAGGAACGTGATGCTCCGCTGTGGGTTCCTGCGTCCGGAACGCCTAGGGCGTTCTGGGGCGGTTGACTGCGCCCCGCTGCCACACAGCATCGGCCCGGTGGGCGATGTTGCGGGAGCCGTTGTGGTCCGCGTGCAGGATCGTCCCACAGGACTTGCATACGAACCGTGCCTGTGTCACCCGGTTGGATCGGTGGGTGTGCCAGCACTCGGAGCACTGGCGGGAGGTGTTGCGCGGGTCCACATGGACCACGGGCACACCAGCCCGCTTGGCTTTGTACTCGACAAAGGCGCCGAGCTGGGCGAAGGCCCAGGAGTGCAGTCGTGCCCGCTGGTCTTTCCTGGCCGTGACCCTCTGCCGGATACCGGTCAGGTCTTCCAGACCGATACCCCGCGAGGTGCGTTCAGCGGTGTGCACGAGCTTCTTGGCGATGATGTGGTTGCGCTGGGTGGCGTACCGGGCCTCACGGCGCCGGTTGCGTTTCATGACCCGCGCGGCGGACTTGGTGCGCTTCTTCTGGAGCTTGGTGCGCAGGTCTCGCTTGCGCTGCCGGTATCGGTTCACCTGACGCCCGGACATGGTCTTGCCGTCCGAGGTGGTGGCGATGTTGACGATGCCGAGGTCCACACCGAGGAAGCCCTTCGGCTCGATCGCCCCGGGCTCGGGGATGTCGATGGTGGCGATCAGGAAGAACATGCCGTCCCGCATCACCAGATCGGACTCCCCCTTGCGCTGTGCGAGGAGCCGCATGGCCTCATCGGAGCAGACGAACGGAATGCCCTTGAGCCGCCCGGCCACCGTCCAGATGGACACCGTCCTGGCGTCGAGGTTCCAGGTCAGCATCCGGTCGTCGTACGGCTGCGCCGATGTCTCCCGGAACCGGATCGGCTTGGATTCCGTCCTGGCCCGGCGCTTCGAGCCCTCCGGTCCGTAGCTCCCGGCCTTCAGATTGGCCTTGACCGTGGCGTAGGCGTCGCACACCTTCTTGACCGTGCGCACAGCCGCCTGCGCGCCGAGATCGAAGTCGGCCTTGATCCGGTGGTACACGGCTTCCTGCAACACATTGCGCCGCTTGAGGTCCTTGGCGAACGCCACCTCGGAGGCCGCGTTCGCGGCCCGGTTGCAGGCACGCAGGGTCGCCGCCAGCGCGTCCGCGTCATGAGCGGACGCAGGCAACAGCTTCACCTGCGCGGTAATCTTCACGCAAGTGACGCTAGTAGACCTCTGAGAACCCGGTCAACTCGGGGCTGCCTGCGGGAAGTCCGGGGTGGACGCCGATCCGCCCTGGGGGCGAGTCGGCTTTCCCTGCCCTGCTCCGCAGGAGCTTCGATTCCTCCCCGCCCTGAAGGACGGGACATCCTCGAAGGAGACAGGTGAACCGCCAGGCCCAGTCGGCCGTTCTGTTCCTGCTCGGCGCGTCCCTGCTGCACGCGGGCACCACCGACCTCTACCTGCGGTACGTCAAGGCGGGACTTCGCCCGCTCGTGCTGGCGTCCGGCGCGGTGCTGATCGTGGCGGCGGCGGCGACGGTCTGGTACGAGCGCAAGCGGGCGCGGCGTCACAAGCAGAACAGCGAGAGGAACAGCGGGCAGAACGACGAGCAGATCGGCGAGCAGATCGGCGAGCACAACGGCGAGCAGAAAGACGAACAGGCTCACTGCCACTCCGAACCCCGGGTCTCCTGGCTCCTGATCCTCCCCCTCCTCGCCCTGATCCTGGTCGCCCCGCCCGCCCTCGGCTCCTACAGCGCGACCCGCTCCGGCACCGCCCTCCAGGAACCCCTCGCCTACCCGGACCTCCCGGCCGCCGACCCGCTGTCCCTCAGCGTGGTCGACTACGCGGGCCGCGCCGTCTACGACCACGGCCGCACGCTGCAGGGCCGCCGCGTCCAGCTCTCCGGCTTCCTGGCCCTGGACCGCGACGGCACCCCCTACCTGGTGCGCATGTCCCTCAACTGCTGTGCCGCCGACGCCCAGTCGGTGAAGGTCGCCCTGACCGGCCAGGTCCCGCCGGTCCTGCAGCCGGACACCTGGCTGCGGATCACCGGCACGTACACCCCGCGCCGCATGAAGGACCCGGTCAACGGCGGCCCGATCCCGTTCATCGAGGTCACGGAGGCCAAGCCGGTGGCGGCGCCGAAGGATCCGTACGAGGAGAGTCCGAGCGGCTGACGCCGCGGTCTCTTGCCGCGCCCGGGGACGCGTCCTACGCTGAATCTGACGGACCGTCAGATTCGGGAGGCAACGCGTGGCCAGTACCGAGAGCGGCACGAAGGACCTGCCCAAGGTCATCAGCGTGGACGACCATGTGATCGAGCCCGCGCACCTCTTCGAGACCTGGCTCCCGGCCAAGTACCGGGACCGGGGCCCGAAGCCCCTCACCGCCGGGATCGGTGAACTCGAGTACATCGGCGGCAAGTACCGGTTCACCACGGACCCGGACGGGCAGCTCACCGACTGGTGGGAGTACGAGGGCGACCTCTTCCCGTACAAGCGCATCATCGCGGCCGTCGGCTTCTCCCGGGACGAGATGACCCTCGACGGCATCACGCGCGAGCAGATGCGGCGCGGCTGCTGGGATCCGAAGGCCCGGCTTGCGGACATGGACATCAACCATGTCGAGGCCTCGCTCTGCTTCCCGACCTTCCCGCGCTTTTGCGGCCAGACCTTCGCCGAGGCCAAGGACAAGGAGGTCGGGCTCGCCTGTGTGCGGGCCTACAACGACTGGATGGTCGAGGAGTGGTGCGGCGACAGCGGCGGCCGGCTGATCCCGCTGTGCCTGATCCCGCTGTGGGACGTCGAGCTGGCCGTGGCGGAGATCCACCGCAACGCGGCTCGGGGCGTGCGGGCCGTCACCTTCAGCGAGATCCCCACCTACCTCGGGCTGCCGTCCATCCACTCCGGCTACTGGGACCCGTTCTTCGCCGCCTGCGAGGAGACCGGCACCGTCGTCAACATGCACATCGGCAGCAGCTCACAGATGCCGGCCGCCTCGCCCGACGCCCCGCCCGCCGTGCAGGCGTCCCTGTCCTTCAACAACGCCATGGCGTCGATGATGGACTTCCTCTTCTCGGGCGTGCTCGTGAAGTTCCCCCGGCTCAAGCTCGCCTACAGCGAGGGCCAGATGGGCTGGATCCCGTACGCCCTGGAGCGCGCGGACGACGTGTGGGAGGAGCACCGGGCCTGGGGCGGGGTCAAGGACCTGATCCCGGAGCCGCCGTCGACGTACTACTACCGGCAGATCTTCTGCTGCTTCTTCCGCGACAAGCACGGCATCGAGGCGATCGAGACGGTCGGCGTCGACAACGCGACCTTCGAGACGGACTATCCGCACGTCGACTCGACCTGGCCGGAGACCAAGCGGGTGGCCGAGGAGCATGTCGGCGGGCTCCCGTACGAGGTCGCCTACAAGCTGCTGCGCGGCAACGCGATCCGGATGCTCGAACTCCCCTTTGACCAGGAGGATTAACCGTCTGACTCACCGGGCCGCAGGCGGATACCGCCACCCGAGGGAGCCCAGCGCCCGCGCCCTGGCCGCCACCACGGCCATCCGGGCCCGCCGCTCCACCGGGTCGGCATGCGCCGGCTGCCCGGTCATCTGCCCCTCCCACTTGCGGTAGAGCAGACCGGCCTCGGCCGAGAACCAGCCCCGGCTCACGGAGTTGAGCGCGAGCAGCAGGCCGGTGTCCTCCGAGGCCGGCAGCGCCATCCAGCCGCCGAGCGCGAGCAGGAGGTCCCGGCGTACGCACAGGGTCGCCGGGTGGACCTGGGCGCGGAAGTCGTTGGCCTGCCAGTGGTCGAGCACCGCGCCCCGCTCGATCGGCCCCTCGTCGGGGTCGCCGGGGAAGCCGGCCGTGGTGCCGTCCGGCAGGAGGTCCAGGACCCGGGAGGTCGTCCAGCCCAGGGCGGGGTCGGCCTCAAGGACGGCGAGGTCACGGGCCAGCGCGCCCGGGGTGAGCTGGTCGTCGGCGTCCAGGATCTTCACGTACGCGCCCTCGGCGTGCGCGAGCGCGAAGGTGCGGGCCACGCCGGGGCCGCCGGGGCGGCTCTGGTGGAAGGTCACGCGGGTGTTGTCGGGGACATGGGGGCGGACCTCGTCCGTGCGCCCGTCCTCCTGGATCACCCAGTGCCACTCCCAGCCCGGCGGCAACTCCTGTGCGCGCAGCGACTTGTGGGCCTCGGGCAGAAACGCAGCCGTTGGGCCGTGGACAGCGGTGACGACGATGACGCGCCGGGACACGGCGGCGTTCACCACCTTTCCAGGGGTGTGGTGAAGAGCAGGTCCGCGCGGTCGCCGGGCAGGGTGACCTCGGCGATCTCCACGACGCGGTCGGTGATGTCGTACGACGTCTTGCACACCAGCAGCACCGGCGTCCCCGGCGGCAGGCCCAGCTCCCGTGCCTCCTCGGGCGTCGGCGGCCGGGCCGAGACGCGTTCCTCGACGCGGCCGATCTCGATGCCGACCGTGTAGAGCTGGTTGTGGGTGCCGCCCGGCCAGGGCTCGTTGGCGGCGTCCAGCAGCGCGGGGTTCGCGGCGATCAGATCGCGCACCAGATAGGACGTCACCAGGCTGAACGGCGCGCTCTCGGCCGCGTGCCGGGTCCGGTAGCCGCGCTCCAGCAACGGCGTCCCCTCCGCGACGCCGAAGGGCCGCGCGAGCCGCGGGGGCGCGGCGATCTCGCGGTAGTGCGCGTGGAAGACGAGGTCCCGCAGCTCCAGACCGGTGTCGTGCTCCGTGGTGCCGGTCGCGGCGCGCGTGGTGAGCGGCCGGCGCGCGCGGTCCTTCTCCCACTGGTGCCGGTGGTTGTCGCGGAGCATCGGGGTGCGGGGGTGCCGCTGATCGCCCCGCTGATCGTCCGCGAGCACGTCGTACGCCTTTGACACAGCCTCAGCGTACGACTGCGCACAGCAAGACGCCCGATCGCTGGCGACGGGGGATGCACCAGCGATCGGGCTGAGCCCCACAGTAACAAGGCTGCCTGCCTCACGGGAGTCGCCTCATCGGCTGTGAGGAGGCGTTGTGATCGGGATCACGGAAACCGCTGTCCGCCGAGCCCCCGTGATGTCACTTGCGTCTACGGTCCGTCACGCAGGGGAGTTGACGGGAATGCGCTACTTCGCACACGGTGGCTCGTACGACAGCCGGGGCAGGTACTCGTGCCACTTCTCCCGGGTCAGCACGCCCTGTGTGGTCGAGCAGACGCGGCGGATCGCCTGGTCCGCGTCCAGGTTCCACAGCCGGACGGTGTCGGTGCCGCTGGAGACGCCGAGCATGTGGCTGGTGGGGCTGAACAACAGGAAGTTGCCGGTCCTGGCGTTGGGGCTCATCGCCTGGCCGACCGCGGTGGGGTCGGAGGGGTCGGTGACGTTCCACAGCCGGACCGTGTTGTCATTGCCGCCGCTGGCCATATAGCGCCCGCCCTTGCTGAACGTCAGCGACACGACCGACTCCGTGTGGCCGGTCAGGGGCGAGCCCAGCTCGGTCGCCTCGCGCGGGTCGGTGACGTTCCACAGCCGGACCGTGTCGTCGTCGCTGCCGCTGGCGAGCGTGTGGCCGTCGCGGCTGTACTCCAGGACGTTCACGGGCCCGGTGTGGCCGGTGAGCCTGGCCAGCGGCTTCGGGCGGTCCGGTGCGGTCACGTTCCAGAGCCGGATCGTGGTGTCCGCGCTGCCGCTGGCCAGGGTGTGGCCGTCCCGGCTGAAGTCGAGGGAGTTGATGTAGCCGGTGTGCCCGGTGATGGGCGGGCCGAGCGGCACCACATGCGCGGGGTCGCTGATGTTCCACAGCTGGATGTTGCGGGTGTCGTAGGCGGTGGCCAGCGTGCGCCCGTCGGGGCTGATGGCCAGCGCGTCGGGGCCCATGAACCGGGTGCGCAGGCGGAGGGGGGAGCCGTAGGGGGCCGGGTGGGCCGGGTCGCCGACGTTCCACAGGACCACGCTCTGCTCGCCCGTCGCCACCGCGAGGGTGCGGCCGTCCGGCGAGAACACATGGGAGCGCTGGCCGGTGTCCCCGGGCTGGAACGGCTCGCTCAGCGCCACCGGCCGGGCCGGATCCCGTACGTCCCACAGCCGGATCGACCCGTCGCGCGCGGCCGTGGCGAGCACCTTGCCGTCCGGGCGGAACGCCCCCTTGCCGCCGATCATGTCCGACGTGGGGATCGACCACAGGCGCACCTTGCTGTCGCCGCTGCCGGTGGCGAGCGTACGGCCGTCGGGGCTGAACCCGAGCGCGTACATCTCCCCGCTGGCGCCCGCGAGCGGCTCGCCGACCTGCGAGGGGTATGCCCGGTCGCTGACGTTCCACAGGCTTGCGGTGCTGTCCGCGCTGGCGGCGGCCAGCATGGTGCCGGCCGGGTTGAAGGCCACCGACCAGATGGGGCCGGTGTGCCCGGTGAGCGGTGAGCCGAGCTGGGTGCCGTGCCGGGGGTCGGTCACGTCCCACAGCCGGATCGTGTCGTCGGAGCTGCCGCTGGCCAGGGTGCGCCCGTCCGGGCTGAAGGCGACGGAGTGCACCAGGGCGGTGTGCCCGGTCAGCGTGCCGAGCCGCTTCGGCCGGTCCGGCTCGGCCACGCTCCACAGCCGAATCGTTTCGTCATCGCCCCCGGCCGCGAGCGTGTCACCGTCCGGGCTGAACGCCACGGACCGTACGGCGGCCTCGGCGCCGGTCAGTGTGGCGAGCGCTTTCGGCCGCGTCGGATCGGCCACGTCCCACAGCCGTACCGTGCGGTCCTCGCTGACCGAGGCCAGCGTGCGGCCGTCGGGGCTGAAGGCGACCAGGTAGATCGTGCCCTCGTGCCCGGTCAGGGGCGCGGCGAGCGGCCGCGGCCGGCTCGGGTCGGTCACGTCCCACAGCCGGATGGTGCCGTCGTCGGAGGCGCTGGCGAGGGTGCGGCCGTCGGGGCTGAAGACGGCGCTGCTCACCCAGCTCTTGTGCCCGGTCAGGGGCTTGCCCAGCGGTTTGGGCCGCTCCCGGTCGGCGACGTCCCACAGCCGTACCGTCCGGTCGTAGCTGGCGGTGGCCAGGAGCCGTCCGTCCGGGCTGAAGGTGGTCAGGTAGACGGCGCCGGTGTGGCCGTGCAGGGGTGTGGCCAGCGGCGCGTTCACGATGGAGATCAGCCGGCTGGTGGCGTCCTCGTCGTCCGGGCGCAGCCGGTGCGCCACCAGGTCGAGCTGGGCGGACAGCGAGGGGTCGGTGTACTGGAAGCGGTCGGCCTCGGCCAGCACCTGCGCGAACACGGCGTCGTTGCGCTGCTGCCAGGCCACCACCGCCGCGCCGACGGCCAGCACCGCCAGCGCGACCAGCGCCGCGACCGCGCCCCGCATGATCCACACGGTGCGCCTGCGCAGCCGTACCGAGGCGGCCAGGAACTCCACCGCGCCCCGGGTGAGGAAGGTGTTCCCGGCCGACCGCGCCCAACTGTGCGCCTGCTCCAGCCGGGAGCCCCGGTACAGCAGCGACGAGTCCCGGTCCGAGGCCTCCCAGGCCTGGCCGTCCTCCTCCAGGCGCTGGCGCAGCAGATTGCCCTGCCGGTCCTCGTCGATCCAGTCCCGCAGCCGGGGCCAGGCGTGCAGCAGGGCCTCGTGGGTGATCTCCACGGTCTCCGCGTCCAGCGTCACAAGGCGGGCCCGCACCAGCGCCTCGAGGGACTCCTCCGTCTTGCCGGGGTCCGTCGACTCCGCCGCGAGCTGCCGTCGCGTCCCGCGCCGCCGGGTGGCCTGGGTGTCCTCGCCGAGGCGGACCAGGCGGAGCAGCAGCAGCCGGGCGGCCGAGCGCGCCGCCGGGTCCAGGCCGGACCAGGCGCGCTCGGCGGTGGCCGCGACCGCGCCCTGGATGCCGCCCGCCGCACGGTACCCGGCCACCGTCAGCCGGCCCGCCTTGCGCCGCTGCCAGGTCGAGAGCAGCGCGTGCGACAGCAGCGGCAGCGCGCCCGCGTCATGCGTCCCGCGCGGCCCGTCGGCGCTCACCTCGCGCACGATCAGCTCCGCGAGCCCGGGCTCCAGCTCCAGGCCCACGGCCTTGGCCGGCCCGGTCACCGCCTCCCGCAGCTCCGTGGTGGTCAGCGGCCCGAGCACCATGTGCCGGTGCTGCAGGGCGTCGGCCAGCTCCGGGTGGCCGAGGCACTGCTCGTAGAAGTCGGCGCGGATGCCGAGGACGACGAGGACGGGCGGCGGGTCGCCGGGGCCGGCGGGGGTGCAGGCGGCGTTCAGGAGCCGGACGAAGGTGCGGCGGTCCGCCTCGTCGGCGCAGAGGGTGAAGGTCTCCTCGAACTGGTCGACGATGAGCACGGGCCGGGCGCCGCCGGAGGCCGCACGCCGGGCCCATGCGGTGACGGCCTCGCGGGTGGCGTGTGCGAAGTCGCCGGGCGGCTCGTCCGCCGCGGTGCCCTCCGGGTCCGCCTGCTGTTCCGGCCCCGCCCAGGACGTGACGACGTCCGCGAGTTCCGGGATGCGGTCGGTCAGCTCGGCCAGCGGATCGCCGCCCGGCACGAGCTGTACGACCGTGCCGGCCCCACCGCCGTCGCCGCCCAGGGCGCCGCCGCGCAGGGCGGGCACCAGACCGGCGTTGAGCAGGGAGGACTTCCCGGCGCCCGAGGCGCCGACCAGCATGACCAGGCCGCCGGTCTTCTCCACCGCCCGCAGTTGGGTGACCAGGGACTCGGTGCTGCGCTCCCGGCCGAAGAACCAGCGGGCGTCCTCCTGCCGGTAGGACGCCAGTCCCCGGTACGGACACACCCCGCCGGACACCGCGGGCACCTCGACCGGGGTCTGCTCCTCCGCTTCCCCGGCGGTCGCCCGCTCCCACAGCCGCTGCCACTGGCCCAGGTCGTACAGCCCGGCGGACACCGGCGTGGGCCGCTCGCGCCGCGCCTGGGGGATCAGGACGTGCAGTACGGCGGACAGGGCGGCGAACTGGGCGGGCACGTTCTTGGCCCGGCGCCAGTCGCTGATCCGCTGGGCGGAGACCCGTACCGGCCGCCCGCGCTCGTCGACCCGCTGGAGCCGGACGACCGCCTCGGACACGCTCTTCAGGGGAGGGTTGCCGGCCTCCTTGTACAGCAGCGCGAGCCGTTCGGCGAAGGCGGTGCGCGCCGACGAGTCGGAACCCAAGGCCTCCACTCCTTCGCTCTGCCCTACCTGCACTTCCGGACCGGAAAACTCACTTTATACGGCTGACCTGCGGCTAAGGAGATGTCCGGAGACCGGAACCTCCTCCGCGGCGGCCTCGGCTGGCAGGATCACGAGGCAGATGCGCACGTCTTGCGCGCCGGCCCGGCGAGGCCGATTCCCGCTTCCGCAGAAGCTACGAGCACATCGCGCCGCCCACGTCCTCCTCGACCCACTCCGCCCCGCCGTCCGGCACCGGTCCCCACGAGGGGAGGGACCGGTGCCGGACGTTGCGGTGACGCTCCGTTGGAAGGGCCGTCTGTTGTCTGCGGGTGCGTCGTGGCTGGTCGCGCCCACGCGGCGGCAGCCGCATATCGATACAGCCCCGCGCCCCTTTAGGGCGCTTCCCCCAGGTCCGCTCTAGCGCGGGGTCCGCCTCAGCTCTCGGTCGAGTGCCCAGGCGTCCGCCACCGGACCCATGTGCCCGAGCTTGTCGGGGTTGAGGACGGAGCGGATCGTCTGGATCCGGCCGTCGAGGATGTCCAGCACCACGGTCTGGAGCACCTTGCCGTCCCGGTCGCGGTAGACGGCGCCGGGCTGGCCGTTGATCTCGTGCGGCTCGACCGACACGTCGAGCCGGGCCAGCCGCGGAATGACGGCGGTGAGCAGCCGGGCCACGTTCTGCGCGCCCACGACGGCCCTGGCGAACTGCGGCGCCTTCCCGCCGCCGTCCCCGACGAGCTGCACATCGGCGGCCAGCAGCTCCTGGAGCCCGCCCATGTCGCCGTCCTGCAGCGCGTCGAAGAACCGCGCCGCCAGCTCCTGCCGCTCCTGCCGGTCCGCCTCGAACCGGGGCCGCCCGTCCTCCATGTGCCGCCGGGCCCGTACCAGGAGCTGACGGCACGCAGCCTGCGAGCGCCCGACCGCCGAGGCGACCTCGTCGAACCCGAAGCCGAACACCTCCCGCAGCACGAACACCGCCCGCTCCAGCGGGCTGAGCCGCTCGAGCAGCAGCAGCGCGGCCATGGACACCGAGTCGGCCAGCTCCACGGCGCGCGCCGGGTCCTGGTACGGATCGTTCAGCAGCGGCTCGGGGAACCAGGGGCCGACGTACTCCTCCCGCCGCACCCGTGCGGAACGCAGCACGTCGATCGAGATCCGGGTCACCGCCGCCGACAAATAGGCCTTCGTCGAGGCGGGCCGGGTCGAGGAGGCGGCGAAGCGCAGCCAGGTCTCCTGCACCGCGTCCTCGGCCTCGGCCACGCTGCCCAGAATCCGGTAGGCGATCGAGAACAGCAGCGGCCGCAGCTCCTCGAACTCCTCGACCTCGCTCACGGGTGGCTCCTCTCCCGTTTCGGCGGCTGCCGCCGTCTCAGTGGAACTGGCCTGCCTTGTATGCGCCGGCCGGCTGCCGGGTGATGATGTTCATCCGGTTCGCCATGTTCATAAAGGCGATCTGCATCAGCAACGCGCCGAGCTGCTCCTCGTCGAAGTGCCGGGCGGCGCGCGCCCACACCTCGTCGCTGACCCCGTCGGCCGACTCCGCCACCCGGGTCCCCGCCTCCGCCAGCTCCAGCGCGGCCCGCTCGGCCTCGGTGAACACCGTGGCCTCCCGCCACGCCGCCACCAGGTGGAGCCGTACCGGGCTCTCCCCGGCCGCGGCGGCCTCCTTGGTGTGCATGTCGATGCAGGCCGCGCAGCCGTTGATCTGGCTCACCCGCAGCGCCACCAGCTCCTGCGTCGCGGCCGGCAGCGCCGATTCCTTGATCGTCCGGCCCGCCGACATGAGCTGCTTGAGGGCCTTGGCGGTGGTCGGGTTGGTGAAGAAGTCCAGTCGCGCGTCCATCGTGTGTGCTCCCTTGGTCGTCGTAGGCCGTCGTAGTGGCCACACCCCCGAGACGAGGCAGCCCGAGCCCCTGTGACATGGGTCGATGTGACCTGCGTCTCTCTGTCGGGTGGTGCCGGGTGCGCCGGCCTGCCGTTCGCCCCTGGCGAGCGGGAACGCGGCGAAGCTGTGATGGTGGTGAAGGGGGGAGCGGCATCCCCGATCCCGCAGGGCGGTGAACGTGGTGGCAGCGAGCGACGAGATCCCGTACGACGCGGCCGCCCCCCACCTCGATCCGCTGGGCGACCCCTTCCTGCGCACCCGGTTCGCCCTGCCCGCCCGCCCCGCCACGTTCCTGCGGCGCGAGCGCCTCGTCGAGCACCTCGACCAGGCCCTGCTGACCCCGCTGACGATGGTCAACGGCGCCGCTGGAGCGGGCAAGACCCTGCTGGTCGCCGACTGGGCGGCGGGCCTGCGGCAGCCGGTCGCCTGGCTCACGCTCGACCCCGCGATCCAGGGCCCCGGGATGTTCTGGGCGCATCTGCTCCAGGCCCTGCGCACCCAGGGCGTGCCGGTCGCCGGCGACATCGACGGGCCCGCCGACGGGAGCCGGGTGCGCCACACCCTGACCCGGCTCGCCGCGCAGCTCGGCAGCGGTGAGCGGAGCGTGGTCGTGGTGCTCGACGAGTACGACCGTGTCAGCGCCCCGGAGATCTCGCGGCAACTGGAGTTCGTGCTGCGCCACGCCGGACCGGGGCTGCGGCTGGTCATCGTCACCCGCAACGATCCGCTGCTGCCGCTGCACCGCTACCGTGCGGCCAGCGCGATGACCGAGATCCGGGGCGCCGAGCTGGCGTTCACCCCCGAGGAGACTCTCGCGCTGCTGGAGCGGCACGGGCTGCGGCTGCCCGGCCACGCCGCGAACGCGCTCGTGGAGCGCACCGGGGGCTGGGCGGCCGGGCTGCGGCTGTGTGCCCTGGCCGCGCGGCAGCGCCCGGATCCGGAGGCCTATCTGAAGGAGTTCGAGGCCGGGCACAGCACGGTCGCCGACTTCCTGCTGGCGGAGGTCCTGGACCGGCAGCCGCCGCCCACCCAGTGCCTGTTGCTGCGGGTCAGCGTCCTGGAGCGGTTCTGCGTGGGTCTCGCGGGCGAGCTGACCGGGCGGACCGACGCGGAGTCCATCCTGGCCGGGCTGCACCGCGAGAACGCGTTCGTCGAGGACCTCGGGCACTCCTGGTACCGCCTCCACCCGCTGTTCCGGGAGATCCTCCGGGCTCATCTGCGGGAGCGCTGCGCGGACCTGGAACCGGAGCTGCATCTGCGCGCCGCGCGGTGGCTGGGGCGGTCCGGGCTGCTGCCGGAGATGCTGGCGCACGGCGCCGCCGCGGGGGAGTGGGACTTCACCGCCCGCGCCCTCGTCGACGACCTGGCGATCGGCCAGCTCTTCACCGGCCTGCGCTCCGACGACCTGGCCGAGCTGTTCTCCGCCATGGGCCCCGAGGCGACGAGCCCCGCGGCGGACCTGATCCGCGCCGCCCGCGAATTGTCCCACCACGACCTGGACCATGCGCCGCCCCACCTACGCCGCGCCGGGGACGAGCCGACCTCCGCCGCCTCGGGCTCCGTGCCGGCCCATCTGCGCGGTGCCGGGGGTGAGCCGGCTTCCGATGTGTCGGGCTCCGTGCCGGCCCATCTGCGCGGTGCCGGGGGTGAGCCGGGCTCGGACGTCTCGGGTTCCGTGCCGTCCTACCTGCGCCGTGCCGGGGGTGAGCCGGCTTCCGATGGCTCGGGCTCCGTGGCGGCCCGCCTGCGCCGTGCCGAGAGCGAGTCGGCCTCCGATGCTTCCGGCTCTGCGGCGGCCCACTTCCGCCCTGTCGAGGGCGAGTCGGCCTCGCATGCCTCCGCCTCCGCGTCGGTCCACCTGCACCGCGCCGCGGACGCGCTGGCCTCCGGTGACTCCGGCTCCGCGGCGGCACGGATGAGCTGTGTTCTGCTGGAGGCGCTGGCGGCTCGGCTCGCCGGGGCCCCGGGCCGGGCGGAGCAGGCCGTGGTTGCCGCTCGTGAGGTGGAGCGGGAGGTTCCCGCACCGCTGCTGGACAAGCACCCGGAGCTGTCCGCGCTGCTGCTGACCCACCTGGGCTCCACCCGGCTGTGGGCCGGGCGCTTCGACGAGGCGCGGGACGCGCTCACCGCCGTCGCCGACGGCACCGCCGGTGCCGCCACCGCGCTGCCGCGCGAGGAGGCCCTGGAGCATCTGGCGCTCATCGACCACCTCGACGGCTGGCCGACCCGGGCGGAACGCAAGGCGGCCGCGGCGATGACGGAGACGGAGCGGTTCAGCCTGCACGGCGCGTCCGTCTCCGCACTGGGGCGGCTGGTCCTGGCCGCCGTGGCCGTCGACCGCGGCGAACTGGCCGAGGCCGAAGCACTCCTCGACCGGACGAACGGGTCCGCGCCGCGCGACCCGGTGACGGCCGCGGCCCGCTCCCTCACCACCGCCCGTCTCCTCCTTGCCCGCGGCAGGGCACGCGCCGCCCTGGCGGCCACCGAACCGGCCGTGACCGCCGACGTCGCCTCCCCCTGGGAGCGCGGCCATGCCGCACTGGTCGCCTCGGCCGCCCACCTGGCCGAAGGCCGGCCCGACGAGGCCGCGCGGGTACTGGAGCCGGTGGCCGGCGAGCAGCCCGCCTGCGCGGTGGGCGCGGCGCGGGCCCATCTCGCCGCGGGCGACCCGGACACGGCCCTGAAGCTCCTCGACGCCCTCGGAACCGAGGCGGACACCGGCCCGGCGGTGCTCGTCCGGGCCGCCCTGCTGCGCGCGCGGGCCGCGCACGAGGCGGGAGACCTCGCCACCACCCGCAAGCTGCTCGCCCGCTCCCTCGCGGACGCCCGCCGCGAGCGGCTGCGGCTGCCCTTCCTGGAGGCCGGCACCTGGCTGGGACCCCTCCTGGCCGGCGAACCGCTGCGTGGGCTGGCCGTCGGCTGGCTCCTGCCGGGGTCCGCGTCCGGCGAGCCCGCGCCGCTGCTCGTGGAGCACCTGAGCGAACGCGAGCACGACGTGCTGGAACGGCTCGCCCAGATGATGTCGACCGAGGACATCGCCGCCGACCTGTATGTCTCCGTGAACACGGTGAAGACCCACCTGAAGAGCGTCTACCGGAAGCTGGCGGTCAACCGCCGCGGCGACGCCGTACGACGCGCCCGCGAACTGCACCTGCTGTGACGACCGTCCCGGACGGGGCGAACGGCGGGTCACCTGCGCAGGGTGAGGCGGGGGCCTTTCCCGGGCGGCACGATGAACCCCAGGACGAGCAGATGAACCCCAGGTCAACCCATGCGGGTCTGCCGGCCCCGACCGGCGGGAGGGCAGCACATGCGCTACGAGATCCGCGTCGAGGGACATGTGTCGGAGACCCTGGCCAAGGTCTTCCCGGAACTGGATCACGTGCTGATGTCCAGTCAGACGGTGCTGTACGGCCCCGTCATCGACGACGCCCACCTGTACGGGCTGCTGGCGCGCTTCCAGTCGCTGGGCCTGCGGGTGCTGGAGATGCGGCAGTTGCCCGACTGACCCCTCGGCATCGACCCTCGGAATCGGCCCCTCAGAGGTCCCTCGCCCGCACCCGCCCCGAGCGGACGGCCGCGCCGAGCGCCTCGAAGTCCCGCTCGTTCTGGTCGGCGTAGGCCTGCGCGAACTCGGTCAGCGCACGGTCGAAACGGTCGCTGCCGCCCAGGTAGGCGGCGATGGCGACGGGGTCGCCGGACCGGGCGTGGGCCCGCGCCAGAGAGCCCCCGCACAGCCTTCCGAACAGGCGCAGCATGCCGGGGTCCCAGGTCTCCGGGCGCGCGATGCCCTTCCAGTCCCGAAGCTGCCGTACGTAGAAGTCCCGGCCATGGCCGTCGAGGCCGCTGACGACATGGGTCCAGCCCAGGAAGATGTCGCTGGTCGTCTGGATCAGCCGCTGCCCCGCCACCACGCGGCGCCCCTGGTTGTCGTAGCGCTCACCGCCGGTGTGCGCGGCCAGCACCGACTCCTGGGCCTCCTTGGCCTGGAGCAGCAGGGGATCGTCGTCGTCCCGGCCGAGCAACAGGACGATCCAGCAGCGGGTGCCGACGCTGCCGACCCCGACCACCTTGCGGGCGATGTCCACCAGGTGGAAGCGGCGCAGCAGGTGCCGGCGCTCGGACGACAGGGTCTTGGCGTACTCCTCGAAGACGGTCTGCAGCTCCTTCTCCTCCGCGCCCGCCGTCGAGTCGGCCAGCAGGTCCCTGAGCGGGGTGATCAGCGGCGGGTCCGGCGCGATCAGCCGGCCCTCGGCGGTGACCCGGGTGAGTTTGGCGAAGGCCTGCAGATGGGTGCGGGTCCGCGCCTTCGCCGTCGCCTCGGCGGTGCGGCGCCTGACCTCCTTGCTCATCGAGGACGCCATCAGCTCACGCATCTGGTCGGCGTCGTCCTGGGCGTACCAGATGTCCAGGGTGCGCATGCCGGCGAACTCCCGCATCCGCCTCCGGTACGCCCGTACGCACTCCGCCACGGCGGCGTCCTGCTCGGCGCCGGAGAACCCGTTCGCGCGGGCCGCGATCACGAGGCCGGCCGCCAGCCGCTTGACGTCCCACTCGAACGGTCCGGGGTGGGTCTCGTCGAAGTCGTTGATGTCGAAGACCAGATGGCGCTCGGGGGAGGCCAGCAGCCGGAAGTTCAGCAGATGGGCGTCTCCGCAGAGCTGGGTGCGCAGGCCGGTGTCGGGCAGTCGGCCCAGGTCCATCGCCATGATCGCCGCGGCGCCCCGGTAGAAGCGGAACGGGGACTGCAGCATCCGGCCGTAGCGGATCGGCACCAGATCCTGGACCCGGGTGGCCGACTGGCGCTCGATCACCTCGATCGGGTCGGACCGGTCCGCCCCCGCCTCGTAGCGGCCCTGGCCGGAGCGCGAGGCGCGTTTGCGGGCGTCTCTGCCGTACGCCGCCCTCTCGTCCGGCGCCAGTGCGGCCGTGAACGCACTCGGTACCGACATGGCTCACCCTCCACTTCCGGGCGTCCGTCGCCCTGCTCCTCCCCCCGGCAGAGCCGGCCGGCCCTTCCCCAGCCCACCTCATCGCCACCGGCACCGGTGCGGATCACCCGCCAGGGGTGACCCGGCGGGCGGCGGTCCGCGCGAGGCTGGCCCGGTGAGGGTGGAACACACCGTCCCGCCGGTGGCCCGGAGGCGGGCGGCCGGATCACGCGAGGAGGAGCCATGACCGTGTCGCGTGACCCGGCACCGGACCCCGGAGCCGATCCTCTGACCGGCGGGACGGAACCCACCCCGGGCCAGGACGCCGAAACGCTGCTGGCGCAGCTCGGCAGCTCATGGCTCTGGCTGCTGGGGTCGGCGGTCGCGGCGCTGGTGCCGGGCATCCTGGCCCTGGTCTGGCCGGATGTGACGCTGCACGCCCTGGCGGTGATCGTCGGGCTCTATCTGCTGGTGACGGGCGGCTTCCGGTTCGTCTCCTCGTTCGCCCGGGAACAGGGCGACCGCCATCTGGGGCTGCTCGCGGCGGCCCTGTACGTCCTCGCCGGAGTGCTCAGCCTGCGCCACCCGCTCCAGACGATAGCCGCGCTCTCCCTGATCGTCGGCGCCGTCTGGGTCGTGACGGGCATGCTCACCGCCTGGACGGCTCTCGCGGCCAAGGGCCTGCCGCACCGGGCCTTCCTCCTCGGTGCCGGGATGCTCGGCGTCGTCGCGGGCATCGTGGTGCTGGCCCTGCCCAGTGAGTCCGCCGTCGTCCTGACCCGGCTGGTCGGCCTGTGGCTGCTGCTGCTCGGGCTCGCCGAGCTGGGGGTCGCCTTCGCCTGGCGGTCCGCGCTGCGCCGGGCAGGCTTCACCCGCCCTGGGTGAGGCCCTTCCCGGTGAGCATGCGCACGCTGAGATCGGCGGGAACGGCAGACGGGTCGCCCGCCCGGGACGGAGGCAGACGATGAGCACGCACACGTATCTCGCCTACGACTATCCGCTGCTGAGCATGTTCTGGACGCTGCTGTGGTTCTTCCTGTGGATCATGTGGTTCGTCCTGCTCTTCCGGATCATCGGCGACATCTTCCGCGACGACAGCCTGAGCGGCTGGGGCAAGACCGGCTGGCTGGTCTTCTGCATCGTGCTGCCCTTCCTCGGCGTGTTCGTCTACCTCATCGCCCGCGGCAAGGAGATGGGCCACCGCGAGATCTCCCACGCCCGGGCACAGCAGCGGGCGTTCGACGACTACATCCGTGACACCGCCGCCGCGGGCGGGGCCGGGCGGCCCAGCAGCGCCGACGAACTCGCCAAGCTCTCCGAGATGCGCAGCCACGGCGACATCACGGACGACGAGTTCCGCCGCGCCAAGGAGCTGGTCCTGAGCGGCTCCGGCTCCTCCCGCCCTTGAGCTTCCGCAAGCCCGACAACCCCGAGCACGCACAAGGAAACGAGGCACCACCATGACCGCACCACAGACGAGGCAGGCGCGGACGACGAAGTACGCCTGGGCCACGGGCCTGACGGTCTTCGCCGCCGTCATGCTCACCATCGCCGGACTCATCGCCGTCTTCCGCGGCATCATGGGCATCGCCGAGGACGACGTCTTCATCACCACCCGCAACTACGTCTTCGAGTTCGACCTCACCGGCTGGGGCTGGGTCCATCTCGTGCTGGGCGCGATCGCCGTGATCATCGGCATCGGACTGTTCCAGCCGACGATGTGGGCCCGGGTCGCCGGCGTGGGCATCGCCGGCCTGATCATCATCGCCAACTTCCTCTCCCTGCCGTACTACCCGGTGTGGTCGGTCGTCATGATCGCGATGTCCGGGTTCATCATCTGGGCCCTGTGCGTCGCACGAAGGGAAGACTTCAGGGCGTAGCCCGCCCGACGACGCCCTTGCGGCGACAGACCGGTGCCCTCCGGGGAACCGCCGGCAGTGCGCACCGGGTCCGGCGCCGCCCGGCCCCGGACCCGCCCGACACAGGGGGCGTCGTCCGGTCGTGTTCGTCCCGCGCCGCCCTGGCCTCGGCGTTGAGGATGCGGGCCGGGTACTGCGCCTCGGCCTCGCACGTGTATCCGCTGCCCGTCGGTCGGCCTTCCCCTTTCTTCCCTACGATGTACCGCTCGATGTATCCCACAGGACGGGGCACACCAGCGGAAGGGAGACGGGGCATGGCGGATCACCGGCAGGGATCCCGGCGCCGGGGACAGGGCGAGCTGGAGGCCCTGGTCCTGTCGGCGCTGCGGGAGGCCGACGGCCCGGCGACGGCCGGCTGGGTGAAGGAGCGGCTCGGCGGGGACCTCGCCTACACGACGGTGATCACCATCCTGACCCGGCTGCTGGCCAAGGGCGCGGTGACCCGGGAGCGCGCGGGCCGGTCCTTCGCCTGGACGCCCGCCTCCGACCAGGCCGGCCTCGCGGCGCACCGCATGCGCCGGGTGCTGGACGCCGAGAACGACCGCGAGGCGGTGCTGGCCAGCTTCGTCACCGGGCTCGGGCCGGACGACGAGCGGCTGCTGCGCGAACTGCTGGGTCACTCCCGGAGCGAAGGGGAAGACTGAACGCCGTATGGGGGTCTTCGTCTTTCTGCCGCTCGTCCTGCCGCTCACGGCCTGGCCGATCGCCCGCCTGGCCGAACAGCATCTGCACCCCCGCACCGCGACCCGGCTGCTCACCGGCGTCGCAGCCGTGATGGCGGCGTGCAGCACGGTCTGCCTCGGCCTGGTCATGGTCGTGGGCACCGCCCAACTGCCCGGCAACCCCCTGCCCGACGGCTGGTCGGACCCCGAGGTGCGGGCGGCGGTGCCGTACGACGAGGTCGTCGGCAAGGCGGCGATCCCGGCGCTGTGCGCGGTGGTCGTCGCCTGCGCCCGCACCCTGTGGCGGCACGCCCGGGTACGCCGTCACGCCCACCGGGCACTGGCCGGGCTGCCGGCGACCGGTGTGGCCGTACTCCCCGACGCACTGCCGTACGCCTATGCCCTGCCCGGCGGACGCCGCGACCGCGTGGTGGTGACCACGGGCCTGCTGGACCACCTCGAACCCGCCGAGCGCAGGGCGCTGTTCGCCCATGAGCGGGCCCATCTGGCCGCCCGGCACCACCGTTTCCTGCTCACCGTCCAACTGGCCGCGCGCACCAACCCGTTCCTGCGCCCGCTGCGTACGGCGGTGTCGTACACGGCGGAGCGCTGGGCCGACGAGGAGGCGGCCCAGGCGGTCGGCAGCCGCCGCACGGTGGCCCGCGCCATCGGCAGGGCGGCGCTGGTGTCCCGGGGCGCCCCGGTCGCGACCCTGGCCGGCCTCGCGGCGGCGGGGCCGGTGCCGCGCCGGGTGGCCGCGCTGCTGAGGCCGGCGCCGGCGGTGCGGCGCTGGCCGTCGCTGTTCACCTCGGTGGGGCTGGCGGCGTGGGGCGCGGCCGCGGGGACGGCCGTATCGGCGATGTCGTCCGCGAACTCGGCGGTGACGATGGTCCTCATCCTGCGCGCGGCCACGCCCCTGTGAGCTTCTCAGAGGTCGAACTCGTGCGGCGGCAGGCCGAGCGCGTAGCACGCCTCCCGGACCACGGCCCGCTCGTCCTTGTCGAAGTCGCCGTCGGCGCCGCCGATGACGATGCCGATCTGGACGACGGCCCGCGCCTCGGCGGGCTTCTTCTTCGCCTTGGCGATCTCCTGCACCACGCTCACCTTGCCGAAGTCGAAGTCGGCGGTGAGCCGGTCGAGGTTCTCCTCGAAGCGGCGGCGCAGGTCGTCGGCGGGGAAGTTCTGCAACACCTCGTTGGAGGCGATGAGCTGCGCCACGCGCTGCCGCTCGGAGGGGTCGACGGTGCCGTCCGCGGCGGCGACGAGCGCGCACATCGCCATGCTCGCGTCCCGGAAGGCGCCGCTCCTGAGGTCGTTCTTCCGCGCCACGAGCTGGGTCTGCATCGTCGATGCGGATTCCCTGATGCGGTCCCAAAGGGCCATGAGAACTCCATCCATACATACGGTCCGTGCATACGGTCCATGCGGGCGTTTGATTCTACAGTCATGTAGAAGTTATCAGGTGTCCGCTCGGTCCGTGTTGGCCTGATCTCGCGCTTGAGTGAGGGCCCGGCCGTGTGATTAGGGTGCTGGCAATGCTCCGCGCTGACGCCACACCGGCACCACACGCCCCTGCCGTACCGGGACCACGGCAGGAGCCACTGCCGTCCGTCGGGGCGGCGACAAGACCGGCGACCCGGCGAGAGCCGTTGCCGGCCAGTGCGCGGGACCCATTTCTGGACAACGCCAAGTACCTGGCGATCGTGCTGGTCGCCGTGGGCCACGCCTGGGAGCCCCTGCGCGAGGGCAGCAGGACCGTCACCGCGCTCTACATGCTCGTCTACGCCTTCCACATGCCGGTGTTCGCCGTCATCTCGGGCTGTCTCTCGCGCGGTTTCGAGCCGACCCCGGGAAACCTCGGCCGACTGCTGACCCGGCTCGCGCTCCCCTACGTGGTGTTCGAGACGGCGTACACCCTGTTCACTCGCTGGACCAGCGAGGACCCCGACCGCCCGATCAGCCTCCTCGACCCGCTGTATCTGACCTGGTTCCTGATGGCCCTGTTCATCTGGCGCCTGACGACACCGATCTGGAAGGCGCTGCGACGGCCGCTCCCCGTGGCCTTCGCCCTCGCCGCCGCGGCGACCCTCTCCCCGTCCATCGGAGACGACCTCAACCTCCAGCGGGTCCTGCAGTTCCTGCCGTACTTCGTGCTGGGCCTGTGCCTGAAGCCCGGGCAGGTCCGCCTGGTGCACCGCCGTGCGACCCGCCTCCTGGCCGTGCCGGTCTTCGCCTGCGCGCTGCTCCTGGCCTACTGGGCGGTGCCGAGGATGAACTACGCCTGGTTCTTCCACAACGACAGCGCCACAGCCCTCGCGGCACCCGCCTGGTACGGCCCCGTCATGACCCTGGCCACCTTCGGCTGCTCGATCACCCTGACCGCCTGCTTCCTGGCCTGGGTGCCCCGCCGCCGCATGCCCTTCACCATCCTCGGCGCGGGCACGCTGTACGGCTATCTGCTGCACGGCTTCATCGCCCAGGGCGCCAAGTACGCCGACTGGTACGACGCCGCGTGGCTGCACCGGCCGGCCGGCGAAGTCGTGGTCACCCTCGCCGCCGCCGCGATCATGACGGCGCTGTGCACGCCGCCCGTACAGCGCGCGCTGCGGTGTGTGCTGGAACCGCGGATGCGGTGGGCCTTCCGGCCTGGATCAGGCCCCTGACCGACTGACGGACTGACGTCGCGCGTGCACGCCGGCGCCGCTACTTGGGCGCCAGACTCGCCGCGAACGCGTGTCCCTCGTCGACCCACGCGGCCAGGACGTCGTCCTCCGCGACGGCTTCGCCCGCGACCACGACCCAGCCACGCATCGGGCGGCCGGTCATGTCGAAGATCCGCGTCCCCGGCCGGGCCAACGCCGCGTCGGTGGCGTCCGGGCCGACGCGGACCATGAGGTCGTCGCCGGTCACGCCGACGGCCATGTTGCCCTGGTACAGGAAGGCGATCCCGCCGAACATACGCTTCTCGTCGATGCCGGGATCCGCGCCGAGCCGCTCGCGGATCCGCTCGGCCAGTGCCTCGTCGTACGCCATCAGACGCCTCCTTGCTCCTCGGTGAGCCTGCGTTCGAGGTCCCGCAGGTCCTTGGTCAGAGAGGAGCGGACCTGGCGGGCGAACAGGGGCGCGGCCAGGCGGAGGGGGCCGCCGGGTCCACCCCGGACGCGGATGGCGGCGAGGGTACCGCGTGGGTGCGGTTCGAAGGAGTACGTCACATGCATCGGCATGGGAGCGGCCACCGAGACCATGTCCAGCAGCCGCGGTGGCTCGTACGCGGCCACGCGCAGGACGTAGTCGATGCGCCGCCCGAGGAAACGAGCGGTGCGGGTGACCTCGGCGCCCGCCCCGAACCCGCCACCCTCCGCCGGGCGCGTCAGCTCCGCCGTACGGATGCCCTGCGTCCACTCGGCGTCGTGGCGCCAGTCCATGGCGTACAGGGCCACCTGTTCAGGTGGCAGCGGAATCTCGCGCCGCACGGTCACGTCGATGGTCATCGCCCTGCCACCCTGCCGCCCTGTGCTCGTGCCTCGGGTCGCGCTTCCGGCCGGTACCGCGTCCTCCTCCCTCCAGCATGACCGTGATCGTCGACCGACGCGCCCTGTCAGCGGACGCCTCCTTTCCGAGGGGCGACCGCGCGGCATCGCGCGCCTTCGGTGGCGGGCGTGGTCGGCAGGCCTGGAGCTCGCTCTCGGTGCTGCCGGAGCCCGCCCGCGGGGCGCCCAGTCCGCGAGCGCCCCTGGCATTCCCGCCATGGCGCCGCAACCTCTCCCGGGACGCGTCCCCCTCAGCGGCGCAGACTGTGCCGCACCGCGACGACCGCCTGCAGCGCGGCGGCCGGACGCATCAGTGCGGGCCTGGGCCTGTCGGGCATGCTGCCGCGGCGCACACCGACGGCGGTGACCGCGACGACGGGCCCCAGCCATGCGGCGAGCGCCGCGGCCCGTACCGTGCGGCTGGGTTCGTGCCGCAGCACGAGCCAGGTCCAGAAGGCGGCGTCGGCCAGGGAGTCGGCGTAGTCGCCGAACGGGGACACGGTGCCCTGGCGGCGGGCCAGGCGGCCGTCGCCGAGGTCGAGCCCGATGGCCAGCAGGCCCGACCAGCGGCTGTGTCCGAGGGCCGTGGCGGGGAGGTTGCCGCGCAGCAGGGTGATCACATCGGCCGGCGAGAGCCGGTCGCGGTGCTCCAGCAGGCCCAGATGCAGGACCGTGAGAGTCAGGCTGCCGGCCACCCACACCCGGGCCCCCGGTGCTCGGGCGGCCGTGAACAGCAGCCCGTGCAGGGCGCCGGCCTGCGCGAACGCGGTGGGCCGCCGGGCCGCCTGGCGCATCGACCGGCGAGCGGCCAGCCGCAGGAACCGCCCGACGGCACCGGGCCGCCACCGGCCGGCGCGGAGCACGTCCAGCAGGGCGTCGGTCGCCGCACGGCTGTCGGTGAGCTGGTCCACGGGTACGGACACGGGTACGGACACGGCACTCACCGTAGACCTCCCCCTTGGTGGGCGCGCTTACAGTTCCCGGCCGCCGTACGGCCGTAGCGTCGTGCGCGTGGTGCCGTACGACGACGGTGAAGCGGAGGCGAGCAGACGATGACGGTGAACCAGCCGGCGCGACCGAAGCGGGACCGGGAGGAGGTGTTCATCGAGTTCACCAAGTCGATCTGCCCGCTGTGCAAGACGCCCGTCGACGCCCAGGTCAACATCCGCGAGAACAAGGTCTACCTGCGCAAACGCTGTCGCGAGCACGGCGAGTTCGAGGCGCACGTCTATGGGGACGCCGAGGAGTACATGGCCTCGGCCCGCTTCAACAAGCCGGGCACCATTCCGCTGGCCTTCCAGACCGAGGTGCGGGACGGCTGCCCGAGCGACTGCGGGCTGTGCCCGGAGCACAAGCAGCACGCCTGTCTGGGCATCATCGAGGTCAACACGGGCTGCAACCTGGACTGCCCGATCTGCTTCGCCGACTCGGGCCACCAGCCCGACGGCTACGCCCTCACCCACGAGCAGTGCGAGACGATGCTCGATGTCTTCGTGGCCTCGGAGGGCGAGGCCGAGGTGGTGATGTTCTCCGGCGGGGAGCCCACCATCCACCGGCACATCCTCGACTTCATCGACCTGGCCCAGGCCCGCCCGATCAAGAACGTCACCCTCAACACCAACGGCATCCGCCTGGCCAGCGACCGGAACTTCGTCACCGAACTCGGCAGGCGCAACCGCACGCCCGGCCGCTCGGTGAACATCTACCTCCAGTTCGACGGCTTCGACGAGCGCACCCATCGCGAGATCCGAGGCCGGGACCTGCGGGCGGTCAAGCAGCGGGCACTGGACAACTGCGCCGCGGCCGGACTGACGGTCACCCTGGTCGCCGCCGTCGAACGCGGCCTGAACGAGCACGAGCTGGGCGACATCATCGAGTACGGCATCGACCACCCGGCCGTCCGCTCGGTGGCGTTCCAGCCGGTCACCCACTCGGGCCGGCATGTCGAGTTCGACCCGCTGCAGCGGCTCACCAACCCCGACGTGATCCGGCTCATCAACGCCCAGCGCCCGCGGTGGTTCACCAAGGGCGACTTCTTCCCCGTGCCGTGCTGCTTCCCCACCTGCCGCTCCGTCACCTACCTCCTCGTCGACGGCGACCCCGGCAACCGCACCGTCGTCCCCATCCCGCGCCTGCTCCAGGTCGAGGACCACCTCGACTACGTCACCAACCGCGTGCTGCCCGACGCCGGCGTCCGCGAGGCCCTGGAGAAGCTCTGGTCGGCCTCGGCGTTCATGGGCACGCAGACGACCGAGGAGCAGCTGCGGGCCACCGCCGAGGCCCTGGACTGCGCGGACGCCTGCGGCATCGACCTGCCGGAAGCGGTACGGAACCTGAGCGACAAGGCGTTCATGATCGTCGTACAGGACTTCCAGGACCCCTACACCCTCAACGTCAAGCAGTTGATGAAGTGCTGTGTGGAGGAGATCACCCCGGACGGCCGGCTGATCCCGTTCTGCGCGTACAACTCCGCCGGCTACCGCGAGCAGGTCCGTACGGCGATGTCCGGCGTCCCCGTCGCGCAGGTCGCCCCCAACGCCCTGCCCCTCGTCGACCGCCTCACCGACACCCCGTACGGCTCCAAGACGGCGCGGCGCGCACCGAGGGGAGTTCATGATGACCGGTGACGACGCCCTCAAGGCGTGCTGCGCGGCGGCGTACTCCTCCGACGTGGTCGCCCTGCTCCTCGGCGACTCCTACCACCCCGGCGGCACCGCCCTCACCCGCCGTCTGGCCGGCACTCTCGGGCCGGCCGCCGGCGACCGGGTCCTGGACGTCGCCTCCGGCCGCGGCACCACGGCCCTGCTCCTCGCCGATGCCTACGACGTGCGCGTGGACGGCGTGGACTACTCCCCGGCCAACACCGCCCTCGCCCAGGGCGCCGCGTCGGCGGCCGGTCTCACCGAACGGGTCTCCTTCACCACCGGCGACGCCGAGCAACTGCCCTACCCGGCCGGGGCGTTCGACGCCGTGGTCTGCGAGTGCGCGCTGTGCACCTTCCCCGGCAAGGCGACGGCCGCCGCCGAATTCGCCCGGGTCCTCAGGCCCGGCGGCCGACTCGGCATCACCGACGTCACCGCCACCCCCGACCGTCTACCGGCCGAACTGACTGGCCTGACCGCCCGTATCGCATGCATCGCCGACGCCCGCCCGCTCGACGAGTACGCCGCCCTCCTGTCCGCCGCCGGACTGCGCACGACCCGCACCGAGCGCCACGACCGGGCGATGCTGCGCATGATCGACCAGATCGAGGCCCGGCTGAACCTGCTCCGGCTGACCGCCCCGGACAGACTCACCGCGGCCGGCCTCGACCTGGACGCGGCCCCGGCGGCCCTGAACGCGGCCCGCACCGCCGTCTCCGCCGGCGTCCTCGGCTACGGCCTGCTCGTCGCGGAGAAGGCCCGGGCGGCCTAGGTGCGGGGCGTGGCCTCACCGCGTCATCACGTCACCGCGTCACCGCGCGCCGGTCGGCGGTGACGGGGTGACGGTGTACTGGCCCGTCATCCCGTGGTCCTAAGCGTACGGCGATCTCGGCGGGCACCAGGAGCGAGTCCTTGCGGCCTGCGAGGCGGGGCGGGGCGGCGAGGTAGGGGCCGATCCGTGAGCCGAAGGTCCCTGCCCGACGGTCGAACCGCCCGGGGTACCCATGGGCGGATCGGGGTCCACCGGAAGCAGATCAGCCCCGCGATCGTCACCCGTCGTCGTGCTCGGAAGACGGCAGGCCGGTGCGCAGATCGTCGGCATGCGGCCAGATGCCCAAGGACAGTGAGGCGAGGTACGTGCCCCGCGTGCGGATTCGATGCTCGTCCCAGGTGGTGGCCCAGTCGCTGATGTCGGTGTTCGGTGGAGCACTGAGGAGGGTGCCGTGGGTGAGGCGTAGCAGGCTGTGCTGGCCGAGCCACTGTCGTTTGTCCTCCCAGGCCATGTTGCCCAGGGTGGGATTCAGACGGGCGGTGACCAGGGTCAGGTTGCCGAGTGTGTGGACGAGTTCGTCGCGGTCGGCTCCTTCGGACAGATCGTCCTCAAGGGGCGGCCAGTTGTCGCGCCAGCTCTGCGGCATGACGTGCTCGATGGTCAACTTCGCGCCGACCTGCTCGCCGACCGGGACGGTGAGCTGTTCGGTGTGGTCGGTGCGCAGTTCGTCCTCCAGCGCTTCCAGGAGGATGCGTACGCTGCGGCGGACCAGGCGGGAGTAGATGGGGTCCTGCTCCAACGAGGCACGGAACTCGGAGTCGCTCGGCCAATGACGGTGGTGGCCTTGCATCGCCGAGAGGGCATTGATGACGGCTTCGTCCGCGCGGTCGGGTTGCCGGGCTACGGCCGCGACCAGTTCACGGAAGACGTTGTTGTAGTCGCGGGTGCTGAGATTGAGCACCGCCCGGCGAACGAGATAGCTGTCGATGGCGCGGATCGCCCGCCGCCGGCGCTCCAGTGGCAGCACGGACTCGTCCAGGCCGTAGAGGAAGAGGAGCAGGGGCATCGGAGTGGAGGTCTGAAGGACCTTCATCCGATACAGGAACCGTCCCTCGGCGCCGTGCAGCGGATGGTCGTCGATGAGGTCATAGATCTCGGCGTATCGCGTCAGCTCGGCAAAGACGTCTTCCGTGGGGACGGCGGACGAGAGCAGCCAGCGCTCGAACTCCTTGAACAGCGCGGATGCGGTGAACTCGAGCTGCGTACGCATCGTGAGCCAGTACGTCAGGAACACGTCGAGGCGGCTTCGCGTAATGCGGCCGGTCGTCTGCTCCATGCGCCATTCGTCCTGGTCGAAGGGTGCCCAGTACGTCTTGTAGAGCCGGTCGACGTCCGCGCCGGCGCGTTCGGCGTTGCGGAACAGCAGGTTCTTGATCAGGTCCGCGTGCTCCAGCGGCGTACCGCGACTGTTCAGCGTTTCGAAGACGACCTGCGCGTCGTCGTGCTCTTCCAAGTCGATGATGACCAAGCGCAGTTGTTCCCGCAGCGCCTGCACCAGCATCCCCAGCCGCTCGTGCGGCTCAGCGGCTTCGGCCAGCCATGTGTCGATCTGCTGCTGAAAGTAGACGACGGCTTCGGCGAGTCGCCCTGTCCCTCCCTGGCCGAGCATGACCGTGCGGAACTCGTCACGGTCCGCGTTGGTCGGCCAGACCTTGTAGAGGTGGTCGGGGTGCTGAGCACGGTCGAACAGGTCCTCGTCGTTCTCCAGGAACTTGCTCAGCAGTCGTACGGAGCGCTCGTGGTTGAGAGCCGCCGCCGACAGACGAGCCGCGAACAGGAACAACTGCAGTGTCGTCAGACGCTGTTGGCCGTCGATGACCTGCCGCGTCTCCAGGCTTGACGAAAGGTACGGCGTCTCATCGAAGACAACCGCGCCGAGAAAGTGCGGCGCCACGGTCTCCCCGGTCAGCGCCGCCCGCTCGGCCCGCTCGACAGTGCGGCGGATGTCCTCCCACAGAGCCGACCAGTTGTCGTCCCGGTTCCAGACATACGGCCTCTGGAACAGCGGCACCGTGTAACGCACGTCCCTGCCGAAGATCCGCCGCAGGTCGACCGTGTCCGCTCTCATGGATTGGGGTCCCCTCCCTCGCGTCCAGACTCTTACCGTAGCGATCTTCGCTATAGCCGATCCGCTTGATCGGTGAACTTCGGCAGGAAGTCAGGGCCGGGGTGCGGCAGCCACCGCTGTCCGGGCGAGGTCGTTGAGGCCGTGAGTGGCGAGATCCGCGGGCACGCCGGCCAAGTCATTCACGCGCCGGTAAGGGTGTCCGTCGTGCAGCAGCCCGGCGTGAATGCAGACCCGTTCCGGTGGTAGCGCCTGTTCGTCCACTTCCGGGTGCCCCCGGGAGGCGTCCCGGGCCGGCGCGGGGATCAGGTGTGTCGGTGATACGCCTTGTTGGCGATGCGCCAGACGTCGTCGGTGCGGATCAGCAGGAAAATGTCGGTGAATGTGTCCGGGCCGTGCGAGAGCGTCATGGTCGCGGTCGCGACGGTGCCGTGGACGTCGACGGCGTCGATGCGGCGGGAGCGGGTCGGTTCGTCCGGGGCCGGCCGGCCGTGGAAGAGAGCGCAGTAATCGTCCAGGCGCCACGAGACGAATACGCCGTCCCGGATTCCCTCGATGTGGGCGGTGGGTAGGAACGCGCCGCGGAAGTGGGTGGGGTCGCCGGTGGCGTGTCCGCGGATGTAGGCGCGAAGGGGTTCGAGCACGGCGTCTTCCACGGCGGGGACCGTGGCGGCAACGGCGATGTCGGCATCAGGGTCGGCAGGGCTGTCGGTCAGGTGGGCTGCGCTGCGCAGGGGGGTGTTGGACGCGGCGGCCGGCAGAGCCATGTCCTTCATCAGCACGCCGATGGTGAATTCGGCTGTACCAGCGGCCGATTGGCCGGTGAGGAAGGGGCGTTTGCGGGCCAGAGCCCGCCGAGCCGGCCGAGTTCGAGGACGTCCGGCACCTGGGCGCGGGGCAGGGCCAGCGCGTCGGCCTGCCGCAGTGAGTCGCGGACGTCATCGAGGACCTGTTGGCAGGCCGGGCCGTCGAACAGCGACAGGAGCACGAGGTCGGCCTGCGCCACGGCGTCGTTCGGATCGCCGGTCGTCCTGACCGCGCCTGAGGTGCGTCCGGAGCGGGTCCAGCCGACGACGTCCCAGCCCCGGTCGGCCAGTCGTGCGGCGATCGCGTTGCCCATGCGACCCAGGCCGAGGACGGCAATGGTGTGCGGTGTGGTCATGCCTGCCAGAGTCGTGCGTCGCAACGGCTGCGACAAGCGAAAGTTTCGCACGGTAGCTCTGCGCATCTCGCATATCTCGTAGGCATACTGACGCCGTGGAACTGACCGTGTGGCGGACCTTCGTGACCGTGTGCCGACTCGGGTCGCTGTCGGCGGCGGCCGCCGAGCTCCATCACACACAGTCGGCCGTCTCCCGGCAGATCGCCGGGCTGGAGCAGCAGCTCGGTGTGGCTCTGGTGGAGCGCCATGCGCGCGGAGTTCGCCCCACACCGGCCGGCGAGGTGTTCCATCGCCACGCCCTGGCCGTGCTCAACGAGGCCGACCGTGCCGTTCGCGCCGCACGAGACATGCGTGACGGGGTGTTCGACCGGCCGCTGGCCGTCGGTGCGACACCCTCCCTTGCCGCGGGCATCGTCCCCGAGGCCATCCGGGGCCTGCTGGAGGCCGGGGCCGTCCGGTGGAGCCTGCTCCCCGGACTGAGCACACCACTGCACCACCGCGTGATCGCCGGCGATCTCGACGTCGCCGTCGTCACCGATGCGCCACCAGGGCTGCCCCAGGACCCGCGGGTCGAACGCCGGTTCCTCGGGCTGGACGACATGGTCGTCGTCCTGCCCGTCGGCCACCCGCAGGCCGGCCGGGGCCCGGTGCACATGCGGGCGCTGGCCGACCAGATCTGGGTCGAGGACAACGACGGCTCGGCGGCCCTGCTGCGCCAGCACGCCGCCCGCGCCGGAGTCAGCGCCCGCATCGACCTGACCGCGGCCGATCTGCTCGGCAAGCTGGCCCTGGTCGCGACCGGTCACGCCATCGCGCTGATACCCGGGGTGCTGACCTGCGCGCTGCGGGCCGACGTCACCACGGTGGCCCTGGTCGACCCCCCGACCCGCGGCATCTACACGCTCACACCACGCCGTGACCCCCACCCCTGCGCCGCGCCCCTGCTCGACCAGCTCGCGACAGCCTTCGCCTCGGTTGCACGCGGGGATCGGTGACGAGCCCCGTGCTCACATGACCCTCGCAGCCCGGCGTACGGTGACTGGGCTGACCCGCGAGCCGCCGCGCGACCTCACACCACAGCTCCTGAATCCCGCGCCCGCCCGCGGCGCTCCAGCGGACTGCGCGCCCCGCTGTCCTCGCCGCGCCCGGGGCGCACCGGTGGCGCCGGGCGGCTGCCCTCGAGCTGCACGGCGATCGGCACGGCAGTGAACACCGTCGACGCCATACCGATCACCACACCGGCGATCAGCGCTAGGGAGAAGTCCGCGAGCGAGTCACCGCCGAGCACGGCCAGGGCTGCCAGGATGAACAGCGCGCCCATACCGGTGTTCACCGTGCGCGGCAGCGTCTGGATGACTGCCTCGTTCGCACTGGTTTCCAGGTCCGCCGCCGGATCGCGGCGGCGCCCCTCGCGCACCCGGTCGAAGACGACGACGGTGTCATTGACGGAGTACCCGATGACCGTGAGCAGGGCCGCCAGGAAGACGCTGTCGACGGGCTTGCCGAGCCAGGCGAACAGGCCCACCACGAGCAGCACGTCGTGCACCATGGCCGCCACCGCCGCGGCGGCGAACGTCCACCGGAACCGCACACTGAGGTAGATCAGCTGAGCCGCGACGGCGATGCCGAGCGCGATGAGCGCGTGCCGGCGCAGTTCGTCGCCGAGGCTCGGGCCGATCAGCTCGTCCCGCTCGACGGTGACCTCGTCGCCCTCCTTCGCCAGCGCCGCTTTGATCGTGTGCTGCTGGTCGTTGCTCAGCTCACCGGTGCGTACCGAGATGTCCCCGTCCCCCGACTCCTGCACCACCGCGTGCGGAAACCCGGCGTCCGCGACCGCCGTGCGCGCCGCGTCCACGTCCACGGGCCTGCTGGTGCTGTACTCCACCAGGCGCCCACCGGTGAACTCGATCCCAAACTCCAGGCCACGCAGGCCGATTCCGGCGACGGCGACCACGATCAGCAGCGCGCTGAGGCCGAGCCGGCGGCGCCGGTGGTGCACCAGGCGGGGCTTGCGACGCGCGAGCCAGGCACGCACCCGGCCGGTGGAGGTGATCCCGGTCAGGCCGGGCCGGTCGCGCACGAAGCGGCGCCGGATCGCGAAGTCGGCGAGGACCCGGGTGATCACCAGGGCCGAGATCATCGAGACGAGGACACCGATGGAGAGCGTGACGCCGAAGCCCTTGACGGGTCCGGTGGCGAAGAAGAAGAGCAGCCCGGCCGCGAGCAGCGTGGTCACATTCGAGTCGACGACCGCGCTCCAGGTCTTGGAGAAGCCGGTGCGCAGCGGCTTGTCCAGGCGCCCGGATGCCGACTTCAGGGCGCGGACTTGCAGATACTCCTCGCGGGCACGCTCGAAGACCAGCACGTTCGCGTCCACCGCCATGCCGATCGCCAGGACGAAACCGGCGAGTCCGGGCAGCGTCAGGGTCGCGCCCACAGCGACCAGTGCGGCGTAGGAGATCAGCCCGTACAGCGCGAGGGCGACGGTGGCCAGGGCGCCGAGCAGCCGGTAGACGACGAGGATGAACAACCCCGTCAGGGCGAGCCCGATGATCGCGGCCTGGGTGCTGGCGGCGATGGCGTCGGCACCGAGCGTGGGGCCGACGGTGCGCTGCTCCACGACCTCCACGGGCACCGGCAGCGCACCGCCCTTGACGAGCGCGGCCAGCTCGCGGGCCTCTTCCCGGCCGAAGCCGCCGGTGATCTGCGTGGCGCCGCCGGAGATACCGACCTTGCACGCCACATCCGCGTTGACGCCGGGCGCCGAGAGGATCTTGCCGTCCAGGACGATGGCGACGCGCCGCTCGGGGGCGCCCTGCGGGGCACAGGCCGCCGCCCCCGTGACGCGTGCCCAGTCTTTCCCCGCCTGCCCGCGGAAGGTGAGGTCGACCATCCAGCCCGACATCGTCTGCTGGTCGAGCACCGCCTCGGCGTCCTTGACGCCCTCGCCGGTGAGGGCGGCGGGCCCGAGCTTGAGGAACGCCCCCTTCCGGTCGGGGTCGGCCAGGGTACGCGAGCCGCCCTCGGCCGGTTCCCCCTCGCTCTCACCCTGCTTGTCCGTCACGCCCTGCACCGGGTGGACGGTCAACTGCGCGGTGCGGCCGATGACTTCGGCGGCCTCGCGCGGGTCCTGCAGTCCGGGCAGCTCGACGAAGATCCGCTGCTGTCCGGACCGGTACAGGCTCGGCTCGGACACGCCGAGCGCGTCGACCCGCTGGCGGAGCACCTCCAGGGCCCGCTGGGTCGATTCGGCATCGGCCTTGACGCCGGGTGCGTCCTTGGTCTCCAGGACGATCTGAGTGCCGCCGCGTAGAATCGAGGCCGAGGCGGGCGGACTGGGTGAGAGCGAAGAAGAGCGAGGCGGCGATCACACCTAGGGCGACGATCGCCCGCCACATGGGCGCGCGAGACATGGGTTCTCCACGATGGGCAGGCAGACGGAGTCGACGTCTGCGCCGGGCGCGGAGGCGAACGGTCAGGCGTCGATACGGACTTCGGTGCTCCCTCGGGAGGGCGGACCGCGCGGGCGATACGCCTGCCCGCCCCAGCTCGCTCCCGCTCCCGCGGCCGCCACGGCCACGGCGGGTCCGCCGACAGCGCGGTGCGAGGCCGCCTCCCCGGCGCCGGGCACCAGGAATCCGTGGAACGGGTACGGCACGGCGTCGGCGTGACCGAGCACGGGATGCGCCGCGGTGACGGTTCGCTGCGTGTCGGCCGTCACGGACGCCTGCGCGGTCGCCGTCGCGGCGGTGCCCGCCGAGGAAGGGCGGGACGCCGGCGCCGACTTGGCCGACACCGGCAGGAGGAAGGTCAGGACCGCGAGTAGCGCGGAGAGTACGACGGCGGCCGGGCGCGTGGAGTGTGCGCGGTGCTGCTGCACGCCTCTTGCCCCCCGGTCAAGTCGTCGTACTGAACCAGCAGTTGAGCACTCTGAGCCGCCAGCTCGGCTCACCCAGCCATCAGTGACACGAACGCCGTCGGGCGTCCGGAGGTTCCCGACTCACCGTAGGAATGTCTGCCGTGGGCGGGGTGGGCTGGTGCGGCGGCTCCGGGAGACCTGGGTAGCGGCGCGAAGGAGAGCGGCTGGTGCCCCGGCGCTCCGAAGGCGCCGCCCGAGACCATCGCGCATCCCGCTTCGAGGAGGGCGTCCGCTGCCGCGAGGTCGTCGCCGCCGCGAGGCGAGGGAGTAGGTGGAAAGCGCCGTCGGGGGTATGTCTCACGCCGTTCCGCCAGAAGAGTAGGCGCGGACGTGCCGCACCAATGGGTGTGGCCTTCATGGCTTCAGATCGAGAAACCGGCTGTTACGACGCTGCCCTCACCAGCGAATGGCTCCTCCCCTCCCGCGAAAGGTGCCGCTGGTTGACCTCGAGCGGCTGCACCAGGACCTGGTGTGGCTCGAGACCGAGCTGTGGAACGCCCTCGACACCCGGCTTCGCGCGGAGTACGGCCTCCCCGTCACCTGGTTCCCCGTCACCTGGTTCCTGGTCATGCGGTTCCTCACCCACCACCCTGGACGCCGGATCCAGGGCATCGCGTGGGTCGAACTGACCCCCGACGGACAGGACTTGATGAGCAGGGCCGTCGAGGTCTTCGAAACGGAGCTGCGAAGACAGATCGGCTCGGCGGCGCCCGAATCGTCCCCTGGTGCAGTTCGCCGCGACGCTGAGCACGCTGCGGGCCACCCTTTCCCCGAACGAGCGGCAGACGTCCACCGAGCTGGATGCTTGATCCGTCGGGAGCTCGGGGAGCCGGATTCCGAAGCCGGCTCCCAAATGGCCCTCAGAATGGCCCCCCGAACCACTCCGGGGCCCGACCCGCTAAGCGGATCAGGTCCCTGACCTGGTCTACCTGCCGCGAAGGGGATATGTGCAGGTCAGAGGATTGATGGCGGTTGGTCTTGGTTGGTGTCGCGGGCGCGCCGACAACATGCTCGTGCGCACCGAGTTCGTTTGCTCAGTGGCAGACTCATGTGCCGAGGGCCGATGAGTCCGAGCAGTATCGGGCCCAGAGCGGTCTTCAAGCGGCGTCGGAGTGCGAGCCTGAAGCCTAGACATCCTGTTGGCCATGGGAAAAGGATCAACTTCCCGAACAGCCAAGCTAGTTGCACGTCGCCAAGCCCGGCGAGCAAAGTGTGATCGGTGGATGAACTGGGCACATACGATCGCGACTTCAACTGATTCGGGGTGAGTGAGCCGGAGCAGTAGCCGGTCACGGAACGGGGGACGATGGGCGTGAACAGGCGAACGCGATCGGACAGCGGGCCACAGCAAGGTGTACTGCCCGCCGGAATCCTCACAGACGAGGACATCATCTCGTACGCGAATCAGTACGACCTCATCGTCCCTTTTGACCCTGAGAACGCGAAGTACGCATCTTACGAGCTGCACGCCTCGGCGAATGCCCAGATCCTCATCTATCACGGTGAAGTCACAGCCCATGCCCCGCTGCCCCCGGTCAATGGTGAGCTGATCATCGAACCTGGCGCCACCGTCAGGATCGACACAGCCGAGTCGATCAGACTCCCCGACAACGTCATGGCGAACATCATCGGCCTCGGCCAGCTGTACGCCTGCGGAGTGACTGTGGCCAACACCTATGTAGACCCTGGTTCTCGGGGACCGATCTATCTGGCCGTGACAAACCTGGGGCGACGGACCGTCAGGATCCCGGTTGGTGAACCCATCGGTCGGGCCCAGTTCCATCTCCTCGGTCGCGCCGTGCGTACGGCGCACCCAGGCCCCGTGTATCGCCGCTCCATACAACTGCGCGTGAACGGCGAGGACGCAACCCCGAGCCCGGCCAGCACCGAGCCACATGACGATGGAGCTCCCGCGGTGCCGCTGATCGACGCGGCGGCTGCGACTCAGTTGGCTAAGCGCCAGGAGGCCCTCGACCACCGACTGACACTGCTCAAACTGGCCCTCTACGCCATGGCCGGGGCCTGGCTCGGCCTCCTCTGGGCCATCGCGCCGACGAGCGGGAACACAATGCTTCGCATCATCAACGGGGATGGCGTGCCGGACATCGCCAAGCTGGCCATCGGCCTGACGGTCCCGGGTCTCATCACCCTGTGCTTCAGAGATGTACGGCACTCCTTGGCCCACCTGATGAGTCGACGCCGAAGCAGTGCCTGATCCTGGTGCTGATCCCGCTGGCTCGCGACTCAACCGCGCCGTCAGCGCCAAGGTGCCGAACAACGAGAACACCGGCGCCAGCCGGTGGCGGGGTCACCGGCAGGTGATCGACGGGATTCTGCACCGGGTGCGGACCGGGTGCAGTGGCGGGATCTTCCCGAGCGGTTTGGTCCCTGGAAGACCATCTATGAACGCCACCGGCTGTGGTCGGCCGACGGCGCGTGGGAGCGTCTGCCGCAGCAGGTCCAGGCCGCCGCCGACATCGCGGGCGAGATCGACTGGGACATCTCGGTGGACTCCACCATCGTGAGAGCCCATCAGCACGCGGCTGGCGCCCGGACCGACCCGCCGCCGGCGCCAAAGGGGGCCGAAGCGGCAGAACATCAGGGCGAAACACCGTGGCAAAGCCTGCTCGCCAGGCTGGTGGAGGTGGTGCAGGAGGTGAGGGCCTGGGCCGCTCGCGGGGCGGGTTCACCAGCAAACTCCACCTGAGCGCCGACGGCCGCTGCCGCCCGCTGTCCTTGGCCGTCACGCCAGGGCAGCGGGCGGACCGCACCCAGTTCCAAACGGTCTCGGCGAAGATCCGCGTTCCGCGGGGCGGTCCGGGACGGCCCCGCACCAAGCCCGACAGCCTCGCAGCCGACAAGGGATACAGCAACGGCCCGTGCCGCGAGTACCTGCGGCGCCGAGGCATCCGGCGCTCACGCGGCGGACGACCACCCGGCTTCGACGAAGAGCAGTACAAGAAGCGCAACACCGTCGAACGAGCGATCAACAGGCTGAAGCAGTCCCGGGCCGTGGCCACCCGCTATGACAAGCGCGGCTACGTCTTCCTCGGCACCGCAACCACCGCAGCTCTGCTCATCTGGCTCCGGAGCTGAATCCCGTCCTCACAAAGCGATCGGCCGGTACGCCAGGGCCTGATCGACCACCTCATCAGCCGAAAGCTCCCGCTCCGGCGGCCAGAAGATCAAGTCGCTGACATGACCGAACGGGCATGCCAGGGCTCTGTCGAGCCTGTCCAGCCAGCCGTCCACCTCGTCATCCGAGGCGTAGTCCGCTTCCATGATCCGCTGCACGAGCGCGACCGCCTCCGCGCGAGTCATCTCCACAGCACTCATCACGCCCCTCCGCCGAGTCACCCTAACGGAACGCGTGATTGCCCGGACAGGTCCTAGTGGGAGGCGCTGCCCCACACTGTCTGTCACAACGACGCGTGGTCCGACAACCTCTTCGGCGACCCGGAGAGCCCCGACACCTCAGCAGAAGTCATCGCGATCGACTGGTCCATGGCCGGGTACGCCCCCCCACGGCAGCGACATGGGCAACCTCGCTCTGGACCTGCGCCGCCCGGCGGCCGACTTTCTCGCCCTGGACGCCGCCGCGTTCGATGGATACGTGACCGGGCTGCGCGAGTCTGGCAGCCTGGACCGACGAGGCCCGCGCTCTCGCCGACGCCTACTTCCAGTAGGAGATTCCTGAAGATCTTGTGTCGGGGGCTGTCCAGTCGCGGGGCACCATCGTGAAGCGGGGTGGCAGAGCAGCCCTACCGCTCCGCATAGCGCAGGAACTGCCAGCCCAGTACGGCCAGGGCAAGAGTCTGTGCGAGGGAGACGATCACGAGCAAAGGCTGGACGGCGGGAGAGCACCAGAATCCGGTCACGCAGATCATCGGCAAGGCCAAGTACGTGAACAGATCCACAGCGGTCTGTAGTCGCTTGCGCGTGGTGCGGCTCGCATCGTCGCGGTGGTAGATCTCCCAGCCGAACACTGCGCCGTGGGCGCCGCTGAGCTCGGCCAGTCGCGGTCCCATCTGGTCGCGGATGTAGCAGCCGATCGCCGAGATCTTCTCGTCGTTGACCAGGTAGGTCCAGCCCAGGACCAGGCAGATCATGGGGACGGCGAGCAGCAGTTGAGCCTGCCTGCTCTGGACGGTGATCGCCAGGACCGCGGTGGACGCGGCGAGCGTGAAGTAGAGAAGGTTGTCGCGGAATCCTATCCGGGTTTTCTGCTCCTCCTTGATGCGGTCGTACTCGGCCAGCAGCAGTCTGCTCTCGGTGACGTCTTCGGTGGCGGCCACGGCCCTTCCTCAGCTCGGGTCCAGGCTGGGCTGATGGGTGGGCGGGCAGGGCTCCGGCGCTCCGGCCCCTGCCCGCCCTGAAGGCCCGGAAGATCAGTCGGCAGCACGGAAGGACGGCAGGTTGTTGGGGTTGTTTCGTTCGATCCAACCCTTTCCGTCCGCCGCGATTCCTTCCAGGAGACGGAAGGTGTGGATGAAACCAGCCGCACTGAGGTTGATTTCGGAGATTTCCGCGGCGTTTTCGTCGGGCGCCAGTTGATGGGTGTCGGCGTCTTTGACGCGGATATTCCTGGCCGGCCCGTTGGTGAGGACGAGCTCCAGGTCGTAGCCGACCTGGGCGCGTTCTGTGACCTGTACGGAGGACAACGCGTCGAACCGGTAGTTGCTTCGCTGCTCGTCCCCACGTTTTGCGTCGGTGAAATCGAATTCCGTGCTGACTTCACGAACGCCATCCTGTGTGACCAGGAAAAGGCGGAAGCTGTAGCGCGAGTATCGCCAAGGACCGCCCTTCACCCGCCCTCGCTTGTAGGGGCGTGCGGGTGTCATCAGGATGGTGTGGGTGATCAGGTCGCGCCAGGTGAGTTGATAGTTGCGGAGTGCTTCGTCAACGAACAGTGTCTTGTCGCAGGTGAGCCAGGTCTCCATTTCCCGCTCACTGGGTCGCGTGGTGTCCAGGAACGACTTCCAGTTCTGGTATGCGACTTGCCGCGCGGTCAACTGCTCTTGATATTCCTGGGTTTCCTCGGCCATTCGGCGCTCTTCGCCTCGGGCCTCCAGCCACGAGGACGCAGCCGCGCGTCCGGACCAGACCGCACCGCCTACGGCCAGGATGGCCAGCAGCATCTGCGACGCGCCGCCACCTGAGGCCACTGTTCCAAGCAGGGTCAGAGTCGTGATGCCGAGAACGATGAGGGCAACCACGCACAGCGCCTGCGCCACCGCCGGCGTCTGATTCTGGTGGCGTTGATCGAACAGAGTACCTTTGTTGTGGCGCTCTCGAGCATCCTCAGCGAGATGGCGGATCAGCCAGTTGACCCGGTCCACGCTGATTCGGCTCTCGCGGTAGAGAAGTGCGATCTCGGCGACGAGACTGTTGCGGATTTGGACGGTATAACCGAGCCATTCGTGCGGGGCGAATCCGTGGGGCACGCGGGTACTGAAGTAGTGGTCGAAGGAATGACGGACGCGGTTGGTGAACCCGTCCCCAGTAGAGGCGGGGGCGCCGGTGTGCGGTATGTGGAACTCACGCTTCTTGGCCTTCATCTGATGTTCCTGGTACCACCACCGGCGGCCGAAGTGAGCCGCGGCCAGGCCCGCACCGAGCCCCACCAGTAACTCGATGACTGCCGCAGCCGGATCCGCGACCAGCGCCAGGATCCAGAGGAATGCGGTGACGACGACGAACAGGCCGGCTCGGACGGGGAGGGCTGCCTGGGCGGCAGCAGCGGTGCTCGGACGGGGCGGCAGGGCCCGCGGCCCGATGGGGTCGGGTTCGAAATAGGCCCAGACGCGTTGGATCCGGTCGTTGCCGAAGCGATCTGTCTCGGCCCGCTCGCGGTACTCGGCCCACAGGCTTTCCTTCAGCCCTCCAGTGAGTACGAGGTCGAGGTGGTGGAGGATCGCGTCACGCTGGCGAGGTGACAGCGCTCGCAAACGCTCCAGCGCGCGTCCCTTTTCGCCGTCCGCGGTGCTGAGCATCGCCAGTAGTTCGAAAGCGACGCGCAGAGAGTCTTTCCACTCTCCCTCGGCGTAGGTCCCCATGAGCCCGGAGGCATGGTGCAGCCGCTGGAGTTCCTCGGCGCTGAGGTCGTGGTAGGCGCGTGCACTGAGCATGGCGAGCACCCAGTGGAAGCGGACCTCCGCGTTGTCGTGTCCATGGGCGATCGCGTCACTGATCAGGTCGCGAGCACGGCTGGGGACGCCTTCCTCCAGGAACCGCACACCGACCCTGTACTTTTCCTGAGGCGACGCATCCGGATGGACGAAGTTAACGGTGGAATTGTGTACGGTCTCGGCCTGGATTCCGACGGTGGAGTCGTATGCGGCCGAATTGTGCGTGACGCTGCTGCCGTCGTTCATGACAGGTCACCCGCCGCAACAACCAGCGGTGCCAGCCTGGCCACCAGCTCGGGAAACTCTGCGATCAGACCGCGTAACCTCTTTAATGCCATCGTCGCCCTCTTGGACGCTTCGGGAGTGTTATCCCTTGCCGCCCGGCGGGCAAAGCCCAGCTCGGCCAGTGCCTCTCGGTAGGTGTCGTCGTCGAGGGCACCTTCGGCGTGGTGACGCTTCAGGTGCTCACGGAAACCGTCCAGCTCCGCGACCAGGTCCGCCGGACCGGTCACTTTCGGGCCCGCGTTCAGGTAGACGCGGCTCTCCTTGACTGAGCCGGCCATGATGCCAACGGTGCTGTTATAGGCGGTGTTGCTGACGTGCTCTTCGAGTCTGCCGGCCGTATGGGCCCGGTCTGTCTGGGACATTGCGATCTGCTCCTGTTCTCCCACCAGTTCCACGGCCAGCCGTGTGGCGAATGCCGCCGCGTTCGCCGCGGCCCGTGGTTGCCAGTTACGGTCCTTCGCGCTGCTCTTCGTGCCGTCCGCCCGGTCGCTGATTCCCCGGATGACAGCCACCGGTGCCCCGTTGAGATGACCGGCCTGCGCCACACCGGCGGCCTCCATCTCGATCGCGAGCGCGTCGTTGTAGTGCTGCCGGATCCACCGCGCCTCGTTCGAGATCGTTGAGTTCTGTACGACCTCGCCGGCGGCGATCGCACCGAAGCGCACCTGCGGCGTGCGCCCATGACCGGGTGTGTCGTCGGCCCAGTCGTTCACGCGCGCCAGATGCGAGCCGAGCTGGCTGATACCGTGCGCCATCTCCCATACCCGGGGACGGGCCTTGAGCCCGTCGTCCTCGCTGGTCCCGCCGTGATAGGCGTACACGTGTGTCGCCATCACCACGTCGCCCAGCCTGGCGGTGTCCCACAGGGCGCCGGCGACGCCGACGAACAACACGGCCACCGGCGAAAACTCCTGTATCGCGCGCTCTGCGATCACCGCAGCGGAGTGATTCCCTTTGTTCGTCAGACCGAGCGCTACACGACATGCAGTGCCCTGCACGGTTCCCACCTCGAACCGTGTCCCACGCTCATGACGGTGTACCTGTGGACCGGCCAGTTTCCGGCGCACCGCCTCGTACTCGAGATTGAGGGCGGTGAGAATCACCACCAGGTCTTTCGACATCTATTCCCCTTCCTCTCTCGTGTCCTCTTCCCTCGTGGATGGCACAGGTCGGATCAGCGGTGGGAACAACACCGTCTTCGGCCCGGCCCGATACAGCTGCGCGGGCCGTCCTCCCGTGGTCCTGCGTCCCGAGCCGGCGGGGATGATGAATCCCTTTACGGCCTGGACCTTCCGGTAGAAATTACGGGTGTCGAGTTCGGTGCCCCAAACCGCCTCGTACACCTGCTGCAATTCAGCTATGGTGAAGAGTTCTCCGCAGAATGCCGTGGCCAGCGCCGAGAATTCGAGCTTGGTACGCGCGCGCTCGATTCCGTCCGTCACGATCCGGCGGTGATCGAAGGCCAGTTCCAACTCACCGGACAGGACGGATTTCGCGGGAACCCACGCAGCATCCATGGCATCCGTTCCCGCGACCGGTTCGGGGAGTCCCGGCGCGATCGCCAAGTGGGCCACGGAAACGACTCGTCCCCGTGGATCACGGCCTGCGTCCCCGTAGGTGGCCAACTGTTCAAGATGCACCCACCCGGCAGTCAGAGCGGTTTCCTCACTCAGCTCACGGTGGGCGGCGTCCAGAATCTCTTCACCAGCGTGATTGAGGAATCCGCCGGGCAGAGCCAGCATGCCCTGAAAAGGATCTTCGCCCCGCTCCACGAGCAGGACACACAGTCGCCCCTCACGCAGCGTCAGGATCACGAGATCAACCGTCAGTAGCACGGGAGGGGGTGACCACTCATCAACTTGCATGCCAGCTACGGTACTTCGGTTCCTGTCAATTTGACAAGAAGGGTGCTGTGGAGGCCACCAGTGCTGTATGGCGGAGGCGCTCCGAGCGGTCAACTCGCCGTCCGCTCCGCAGCCGGGCCCGGGCCGATCGTGGCCTGCTGGTTCGGTGCTGCCTACAAGCGGCTCGGGAACGGGCTGCGTCGCGGACTTCGCGCTGTGAGACCGGGCGTAGTCGGTGTACGGGATGGGTTGGTCGAGGCCGCGCAGTTTGTCGGCGGAGAGCGGGCGGCGTCCCTTGTCAGGGCCGCCAGGGTGGCGGTGGCGCAGGTGAGTGTCGCCTTGGAACGGGTCCGCACGGTCAACGGATCCGCACGGTCTTGGCCAGAGGCCGAGGAGTGTCTCGCTCACGGGCGCGTGTCCAGATGGCCTGTTGGCAGGTGGCAAAGCCCACCGCCAATGCCGTGTTGGACAGCATCTGGCCTCGTGTCAGGGGCCGGTTCCGGGCGGCCTTGTAGCCGGTGATCACCGCCTGGTCGGCGCCGGTGCCGCCGTCGTCGAGGCCGACGAAACCCAGGTCGGCGATGGCGCCGAGCCTGGCCGCCCGCAGCTTGGCGGTGGGCTGGTCGTGCCGGCAGGCGGTGATCTCGGAGGTGCGCCCGGGGCGGGCCGCCGAGATCCACAGCAGTCGGCCCCGGTCGTCGGTGAGGGCGATCACGAGCAGGCCGTGGCATTTGTTCTTGCCGGAGTAGCTCTTCCGGTTTTCCTTCCCGGTTCTGCGCCGGGTACGGATCACCGATCCGTCCAGCAGTACGATGCCGCTGCCCATTCGGGCGATCTTCAGGCCCGGTCCAGGCCTGGGGCGCGGTGGCGAGCAGGCGGACGATCTCCCTCACCCATCGGGTCACGGTGGTGCGGTGCACTCCGTTGTCGCCGGCCAGATCGCCGGGCCGCTGGTCACAGCGCAGCACCGTCAGCACGATGCCGGCGATCTTCCCTGCGGGCAGGACGCGCCACCGCGAGCCGATCTTCTTGAGGTGGCCGCGTATCAGGTCGGCGAGCCAGGTCAGGGTGGCACTCGACAGAGGCAGGCGGGCGGCGTAGACAAGGCCGTCAGGGCCCTCGACGGAACTGTTGTTTTTCGTCACAAACTCAACTGCCGCTGGGGGCCCGTCAGTTACGGGCGCGCCCCGCGCGACTACGGACGCGGGGGAACCGCCCGTCGCCCCGCTTGTGCAGCCAGCCGCGGTCGGCGAGCTCGGTCATCTTCGCCTGCAAATGTTCCAGCTTGCCGCGCACCGAGGCGTCCAGGCCCAGCCGCTCGCCCACGCCCTGACCTGCACCGGGCCGTCGGCCTCCCGCACGATCGCCAGGATCTTGCGGTAGTCGCCGGGCAGCGCGTCCTCATCGGCCGCGTCGCTGCGGTGCGGGATGAGCAGCACCGCCCGCCCGGCCGTCTTCGCCGATACCGGAGCGACAGCCCCGGCATCGGCCTGGACCTGCTCGGCCGGGCGGTTCAACACCCGCTCCGCGACCGCCAGTTCATCCCGCTCGGCCTGGACCTCCTGAAGCTGCTTGGCCAACTCCTCGGCGAGGGCGTCCAGTTCACTCCGGCGAGTGGTGATCCACTGCCGCTGCTGCATCCCACGCCCTCCCGCGATCTCGTAGCGTGCCAACCTGCCGACGGCTCGTAGGCGGGGGCCGGTCGTGGGCGCAGCCGAACCAGATATCCCGCCGGAGCCGGACCTGCCCGATGATCTACGCCATGGTCATCGGCCGCCGACCGGCATGAGCACCCCACCCGCCATTCACACCAGACCCGTGACCTGCGACTTCACGATGCACATCACTCAATGACCGAGCCCACCCGATTACTGTGCGCGGTCGCGCACCTGCGGCCGGACAGAGCCGACGAGTTCGCCGAGAAGCTCGGAAAGTGGCGGCGGAAGAAGGCCAAGCAGCTCGGCGACAGGCTCACCCCCAAGAAGGTACGCGAGCGGCGCCTGGAACAGGCAGCGAAGCGGGCCATCGCTGGTGAGCAGGACAAGCTGAAGAAGCTGTTGGACGACGAGGAGGAGTCGACCGTGCCCAGCCAGCCACGGGTACTGGTCGGCCACGAGTACGCGCGATGGGTGCGCCGCCGGATCGCGGCCGCAGGGCAGCCGGTTTCCCGTCGCAGGGCCTCGACCTGGAGCCCATACTGAGCGCGTGCGCACAGGCACAACGCCTGCTGTGGTTGCGTTGCGCTCTCACTGTCCTGGCCTGTGCGGCGGGCGGACTGTGGGTGCTGACACCGCTCGCCTACCTGGCGCCGCTGGTGGCCCTGCCTGATCACCGCGTTCGCTCGCTGGGACCGGATCGCTCGCATCCGGCGACGGGCCCGCGGCAAGCCGATCTCCGCCTACACCAACGACATCGCCCAGACCCAGATCGCCAAGGCCATCACCTTCCTGAACTGGATCAAGGACCAGGAGGAGACGCCGGCGACCTGCCAGACAGCCCCTCATCGACCGGTCCGCAGCAAGTTCGCCACCGGCATCAGCATTCCCACCAAGCCACGACGGATCTTCCACCGTCCGCTCGACGCTGACGAACGCTGGGCAACCGCCCGGCGGCTCCTGAACGACGATTCCATCGAGACCAGGGACCGCGTTGCCGGGCTGATGGTCCTGCTCTATGGTCAGTTTCCCGCGAAGACGTGCCGCCTGACCGTCGACCACATCGTCCACAACGAGAACGGTGTCGCCCTCCACCTCAACAAGATCCCGCTGAGGATCCAGCCGCCCATGGACGGCCTGGTCCTCCAGCTCGTCGACCTCGCCCGTGACCACGAACGCACGGTGATGTCGAACGAGCGCAATGCGCCCTGGCTCTTCCCATCGCTGCAGATGCCCGGAAGGCCGATGACCGGCAGGCATCTCGGTCGTCGGCTCCGTGACATCGGACTTCCCACTGAAGCGGGGCGATGCGCGGCCCTACTCGACCTCTGCACACAGATCCCTCCAGGTGTTCTCCAACGCCTGCTCGGGATCAGCCCTTCGGCTGCCGAGCGCTGGTCGGCCGGGGCCGTCAGAACCGCCTATGCAGCAGAGATCGCTCGGCGAACCTGACCGACAGCACTCAGGAGGTGTGGCCGTTCCCCAACGACTCAGCCATCGTCGGCCACGCCTCCTCGCAGCCCCCACTCATCGAGGCCGGAGTAGATCAACGCGATGCGACCTGCGGGAAAGGACATGCATGCGGCCTCCCCTGAATAGAGGGCGACCAGCGAGTCGGGTCCTCTCCACCAGGTGTCCGCCAGACCCATCACCTCGCGCACCGGCTCGTAGCCGTCCAGCTCGATGTCATCGACGTCATCGCCGACGAGTTTGGTGACCTGCTTTGCCCACATAGATGCGTGGTGGGCCAGGGCGAGCGATTCCACCCAGCCTTCGACGGTTGCATGCAGAGGTGCCCACCTGTCTGCCTGGATGCCGAACTCGCCAGACGGACTGATCATGAATGAGTAGGGGACTGCGGTCCGCTGCATTCCGGCTTCGAACCACCACCCTGCAGAGTCTGATTCGGGCGAGTCCGGATCGAGGTACTTGGGGCCTCCGTCGTACTGCGATGCGGGTGGCAGGAGCAGACCGCCCCACCGTCTCTGGTAGGCCGCCATTCGGTCGATCACTGCTGCGGGGATGTCTCGCGCAAGCCACCACTGCCTGTGATCCTCGACGGGGCGCACGTCGATCTTGACGCCATGCGTGCCGACAAACGATCGAGCTCGTCGGGTCAGGCCGTCGGGCACGTCGTTGATGAGGTGAACATTCACCAGAGGGACGCTACCCAGCAGCTGCGGGGAGAACATGCCCGGAGCCGACACCCTCCGTTTCTATGCGGTGGACGTGGTCGTAGGTCGAGAGACTTCCAGGACAACCGCCGTGCCTGCCACGGATCGGTCCTCGTGCAGGGTGATCACTTGGCCGGGCTGAAGCTGCTGCCACTGCGAGGGGTCAAGAGGAGCGAGTCGTACCGAGGCTTGCCCACCGGGCTCCAGGAAGGGAGTGAACTCCACCCAGAGCTGGGCGATGTTGAGGACCGGTTCGCCGGTCGGGGTTCGGTTTCCGATGTTCCACATCGGTCGCAGGACACCGGCACCTGAGATCGGCGTCTGCCGTCGCGCCTCGGTGGCCGGGCGGAGGGTGAGGTCAGCTCGGATGATGCCGTTGCGAGTCTCGTAACAGCGCCAATGGCACCAGGCCGCGCTTTTATCCAGCCGCATCTGTTTGGCTGCGGTGGCCAGGGTTTCCCAAAAGCTGAGCGGAAGCGGTTGGACGTCGCCGAGTTCTTCCAGCAGCCCGAGGGCCACCTCCCACTCGTCCCGACTGAGGTACTCCCAGACGTCGTTCACCGTGATGTCGTTCTCGGTGGCGATCTCCTCGGGAACCAACAGGGAAGCGGCTTCCAGCAGCTTGGGGACGTCCTCCATGCCCTGATTCTGGACCATAGTCTCCTGCCGACGACAGAGGCTGCCTGATCACCCCCATCGAGCAGATCGCAACACTCGCGACGTTCGGCGCGGTGTATCAGGCTTCGATGCGAAGCCAGGTGTCGCCAGCGCGAAGCCACAGAAAGCCATCACGTCCTTGACCGCAGCGCATGACAACCCGCCCGGGCACTCGTACCCTGCGCCGCTCGGTCACGCTCCAGGTATCGCCGACCAGCTCAGCTCGGACTATTTCGGTTGCCCGCTGATTGTGAACGCGCTTGGTCAGGACTGCTCGATCGCCGTGTACGGCGAATCCGTCCGGATCACGTACGGGGCTGGGCCAGCTGGTCACCTCACCCGTGGAGGAAGTGATCCGAGTCAGAAACGTGCCGCCGCGTCGGCTGCCGGAGTACCAGATCAGCCACACCCGATCGCCCTCGGTAGCGGCGGTGCAGCCCTCCAAGGGCGCGTCGGGAAGGCGACCTTCCGGGGCCCAGGTTGCTTCCCCTTCGGTACTCCAACCAGCAAGCCCGCCTGCCGACTGCGGATGCCCTCCGTAGATTCCTTCGTCCCCGTAAGCCGTCCAGATCGATCCGCCGTAGTCGGTTACCAAAGCAGGGATGTCGTCGCCGATGCAGAAGGTGTCCTCCTGCTCACCGCTCTTCAGAGAGAACACCACAGCGTTCGGCATCCACGAGCCCGCGTCCTCCTTGCGAGCGCGACCACCTGCAACGAGGAGCCGGGAGTCCGGGAGAAGAGCGATGTGACTGGGCCGGACCTGTACGTCCTTGATCAGTCGGCGTTGAACTGATTCATCAGCCTGGCGAATCACCAGCACCCCATCGAACGGGACTTTCGGGCCCCATCCCACCCAGCCCTTGATGTAGCGGCTTCGGCGTAGGTACTTCCGATGGACGAGCAGAACAGCAAGTTCTCCTGTTGGGCCAACGGTCCACCACAGAGGGCGTCGCCCTGCCCAGAGATCCGTAGCAGGCGGCCTCCAGACCTTCTGTATCTCAACGACTGCCGACACCGCATCCCCCTGAACCGCAGCACCCGAACATAAGCGCTGATGAGAGGAGTGTATTGAGTCGTGCAGGTGCGCGGGCACCGGCGCGAGCCCACCAACCTGTACGTCGTCGTCGCGCTCCCGCCGGCCAACCGGAAGTCCGCAGTGTTCGCCCTGCTGACTGACCCGCTGTACGACGCAGAGGCACAGCTCCGCACCGTGCAGCAACCGGCCATCGTGGAAGCCCAGATGACCGCCCGGCTCGCCAAGGAAGCGGCCGACAAGGCTGCGGCCAAGGCAGCCTCTGCGAACGCGGACGAGCGCGATGAACTCGTGTCCACGGCCATCGCGCTCGCGCAGACTGCGGAGACCGTCACCGTGCCGGCCGAACCGCAGTTGCTCGCTGACGACGCGACCGCGGAGACGGACCTCGCGCATGTCAGAGCAGGGCGGACGGATCGCGGTCATGTCCGCCGAGGGCGACATCTTCGACATCATCGCCGGCCGCTACTCCGGCAAGCCCAACATGGGCGTCTTCCTCAAGGGGCACGCCGGGGACCGGCTCCGCGTGGATCGGCAGACGCGGAAGGAGTACATCGAACACCCCGCGCTCACCATGGGGTTGTGCGTCCAGCCTCAGGTACTGGACGAGATCGGACGGCAGGAAGGCTTCAAGGGCCGCGGCCTGCTGGGCAGGTTCCTCTACTCCGACCCCGCCGTCGTCCAGCTCACCTCCGAGGCGAATGCGGCCCTGCTCGCCTTTCAGGAACGGGTGGAACCCATGCTGGAGGCCCGGGGCGGTGCCCTGGGCCACATTCGGACTGGGCCGGCAAGCTCGCTGGCGCTACCGCCCGCATCGCCGCCCTGCTCCACCTCGCGGCGCACCTCGCCAAAGGGCACACGGTGCCCGTGGCCGAAGCGACCATGCGTGATGCCATCGCGCTGGCCGACTACTTCACCAGCCACAGCCTCGCCGCGTTCGACGCCATGGGCGCCGACCGCACGACCGAGCGCGCCCGCACCGTGCTGGAAGCGCTGCGCACCCACAAGTGGAGCGAGGTCAGCAAGCGCGACCTGATGGCAAGCTCTCCCGCTCCGAGTTCGCCACTGCGACCGACTTGGACCCGGTGTTGAGCCTGCTGGAAGACCACGGCTACGTGCGAGCCCAACCCGTCGTCCGCACCGGAGGCCGCGGCCGGCCGCCCTCCCCGCGCTATCTGATTCACCCCCGGCTGACCGACCCGACCGCCTGAGCCCGCTCACAGAAACCACAGAATCACAGAAATATCGCCGTGAGCCCCTGACCTGCGTAGACAGCCACTTCAGGGGCTCACGGCGCCCCACCACAGAAACCCGCAGAGAAGCCACAGAAATAGCCCGGACCCGGCCGCGCCGGACCGGCCTCCCTATTTCTGTGGCACCTCCGGCGATTTGTGTGGCAGCACCCTCCGCGCGGCATCGCCGCAGGTCAGACGCGCAATCACGGGTTTCTGTGTATTTCGTGGTTTCTGTGGCGGCATCCCGCCAGGAGACGCCATGACTCTCGCCCTCCCGGAGCGAACCCCGTCCGTCGAACCCATCTTCTACAAGGTCTCGGACGCCGAACGCGTCCTGAGCATGAGCAAAAGCGTGATCTACGGCCTGATACGCACCGGCCGCCTCCGCACGGTCAAGGAGGGGCGCGCCCGGCTCATCCCTGCATCCGCCATCCACGAGTACGTCGCGCTGCTGGAGCGCGAGGCAGGACAGAAGAAGTGGGCAAGCGCCGCAGTAGGGGAGACGGTGGCCTCCACTGGGACGACAAGCGCCAACGCTGGATCGCCACGGCCAGTCTCGGTTTCGACCCGAGCGGCAAGCGGATCGTGAAGCGGGCGAGCGGCAAGACCAAGACCGTGGCCAAGGACAAGCTGAAGGAGGTGCTCCGGGACTACGAGGACGGTCTTGCCATCGCGCCGACGGGCTGCACGGTCAAGGACGCGGTGACCGACTGGCTCGCGTACGGGCTCAACGGTCGGGGCGTCATGACGGTCACGACGAACACGATCCTCTGCAACACCCACGTCATCCCGGCTCTGGGGGCGAGGAAACTCCGCGACCTCAGCGCCGACGACGTGGACAAGTGGCTTGCCGAAAAGTCGAAGGTGCTGAGCACCCGTTCCCTGGAAGCGATCCGCTCGTGCCTGAACCGCGCGGTCAAGCGCGCCATGGCGCGGGACAAGGTGCAGCGCAACGTCGTGGAACTGTGCTCGGCCCCGGCCGGCCGCCCCGGACGGCCGTCGAAGTCCCTGACGTTGGCACAAGCTGAAGGCGTGTTGGTCGCCGCAGAAGACTCCCCGCTGTATGCGTACATCGTGGTGTCGATGCTCACAGGCGGCCGTACGGAAGAGATCCGCCCCTTGAGGTGGGATCACGTCGACCTCGAAGGCGACCCGGACGCGCACCCCGAGATCCCACCGCACATCGCCGTGTGGCGCTCGGTCCGAAGCACCGGGGACACGAAGACCAGGAAGCCTCGCAGGACGCTGGCACTGCCTGGCCGTGCCATCGACGCGCTCAGGATTCAGTGGGAGCGTCAGGGCTGGCAGCGGCTCGCGGCCGGCGACAAGTGGCAGGAGAGCGGACTCGTCTTCACGTCGGCCGTCGGCACGCAGCTCGACTCAGCGAACGTGCGGCGTGAGTTCTGTAAGGCCATCAAGGGTGTCGACGGGATAGTGCCGGAGCGGTGGACGCCGCGGGAGCTCCGGCAGAGCTTCGTATCGATCCTGTCGGACAGAGGGATCCCGCTTGAGGAGATCTCGCGGCTGGTCGGCGACTCCGGTACGGCCGTGACCGAAGAGGTCTACCGGAAGCAGATCCGCCCGGTGATCCAGACCGGAGCGACCGCCATGGACGGCATCTTCGGCGCAGTTCCGAAGCGGTAGTCACGCAGCCAGTCACTCACAACAAATCAGGCCCGGCGCTGATCTCTCAGCACCGGGCCTGACCTGGTGTTTCACTGTCGGGGTGGCGGGATTTGAACCCACGACCTCTTCGTCCCGAACGAAGCGCGCTGCCAAGCTGCGCTACACCCCGATGTCGCTGCTTGTCGCGGCGACGACGTTTACTTTAGCCCACTGGTGGCTGGAGACGAAATCCGGTTTTTGCGTGGTGGCGCAGGGGGCGGCGGAGCGGGTTCGGGCGGGTGTGGTCGAGGGCCACGAGGAGGATGGCCAGGGCGTAGATGGCGAGGCCGATGAGGAGGGCGTTGGCCAGGACGCTCTTGTAGCCGTGCCGGGCCACGTCGAGGAAGGGGTAGAGGTACCGGGCCGGCGTGCCGGGGGCGAGGAGTTCGCCTCGGGTGAGGGTGAGGGTCAGGTAGGTGAGGGGGTAGAGGAGCCACGTCGTCGCCTGGCGCAGGTGCAGGCCGCCGGGGGACGTGAGGAGCAGCCAGTCCAGCAGGGCGGCGATCGGGGTCACCGTGTGCAGGATCTGGTGGGTGAGCGCGTGCCAGCCGGTCGGGGCGGCGGCCTCGCCCGTGAGGACGCCGGGGAGGGCGAAGGGGCTCGTCTCGTTGGCCAGGAGTACGTGGTAGACGAGGCCTGTGACCAGGGCGTAGAGCAGCGTCGCGCCGGTCAGTGAGGTCGGGAGGGGGCGGCGGGCCGTCCAGGCGCGGCGGGCCGCGGCGATGAAGACCAGGGTCAGCAGGATGTTGCTCTGGATCGTGAAGTGGCTCAGGGTGCGCAGGGGGCTGCCGAGGGTCAGTTCGATTGCTACCGCTCCGGCCGCGCACAGGGCTACCAACAGGCGGAACACGGCCGTCGGGCGGCGAGGCGTGGGGGGTATCACCGCCGTGGCGGGGACGTGGGAGGGCATCAGCGCGGGAATACCCGGTATCGCGGGGAGGTCCGGGATGTCCCTGGGTATCGGGGCGGTCATGGCCTCACGCTAAGCAGCGTGGGTGAAATGGGCGATATGGGTGGGCTATGTGGGTTATATGTCGTGTGGGTTATGTGTCAGTCGTTGCCGGTCCGGTTGTGGCGGGGGCCGCAGAGACGCCAGCAGCGCCCCTGCGATACCCGGCACGTACTCGCGGTGCGCTACTCCCGACCCACCAACGTCAACAACGTCGCCTCCGGCGGGCAAGCGAAGCGGAACGGGGTGTAGCGGTTCGCGCCGCAGCCCGCTGAGACGTGGAGGTATGACGTACGGCCCTCCGCGGTGTGCGTGGACAGGCCCTTCACCCGGTCCGCGTCCAGGTCGCAGTTGGTGACCAGGGCGCCGTAGAAGGGGATGCAGATCTGGCCGCCGTGGGTGTGGCCGGCCAGGATCAGGGGGTAGTCGTCGGCCGTGTACGCGTCCAGGACGCGCAGGTACGGCGCGTGCACCACGCCCATCGAGAAGTCCGCGGCGCCCGACGGGCCGCCGGACACCTGCTCATAGCGGTCCCTCTTGATGTGCGGGTCGTCCAGGCCGGTGAGCTCCACCGAGACGCCCTCCACCTTCAGCGCCCCCCGCGTGTTCGTCAGGTTCAGCCAGCCGGCCGAGTCGAAACCGTCCCGCAGGTCCTCCCACGGGTTGTGGATCGCGCCGACCACCGGCGGGTTGCCGTTGAGGCCATGGCGGCCCTGGGCCTTCTCCAGCAGGTAGCGGGCGGGATTGCGCGGCTTGGGGCCGTAGTAGTCGTTCGAGCCGAAGACGTACGCGCCGGGGAACTCCATCAGCGGGCCCAGCGCGTCCAGCACCTCCGGCACGCCCTCGGGGTCCGACAGGTTGTCCCCCGTGTTGATCACGAAGTCGGGGCGCAGGCCCGCCAGTGAGCGCAGCCAGCGCTGCTTCTTGCGCTGGCCACTGACCATGTGGATGTCGGAGACCTGCAGGACGCGGAGCGGGCGCATGCCGGTGGGCAGGGCGGGGACCGTCACCCGTCGCAGACGGAAGGAACGGGCCTCGAAACCCGCCGAGTACAGCAGACCGGCGGCGCCAACCGCCGTGATTCCCAGGGGTACTCCGTATCGCGCGCGCATACGACCATCGTGTCAGACCGGAGGAGTGTCCCGTTCCGGGTGCCCGCCATCCGCCATCCGCCATCCGCCGTTCGCTGTCCGCCGTACGGCACCCCTCACGCACCCCCCTTGAAATCAACGGGCGTTCCGCCCTCCACACCTGCGACAATCGGGTCCATGACCACGCTCAAGTCGAAGCTGCAGGAAGACCTCAACGCCGCGATCAAGGAGCGCGACGAGCTCCGCTCCTCGACGCTCCGGCTGACGCTCGCCGCGATCACCAAGGAGGAGGTCGCGGGCAAGGAGAAGCGCGAGCTCTCCGACGACGAGGTCCAGAAGGTGATCACCCGCGAGGCGAAGAAGCGGCGTGAGGCCGCCGAGGCCTTCGCACAGGGTGGTCGTGCCGAGCAGGCCGAGCGGGAGAAGGCGGAGGGCGAGGTGCTCGCCGCGTACCTGCCGAAGCAGCTCAGCGACGACGAGCTGAACCAGATCGTGGCCCAGGCCGTCGAGGAGGCCAAGGCGGCCGGCGCCGAGGGTCCGCGGGCCATGGGCGCCGTCATGAAGATCGTGAACCCGAAGGTGGCGGGGCAGGCCGAGGGCGGCCGGGTCGCCGCGGCGGTCAAGAAGCTGCTGGCGGGCTGACCGGGCTGACGCACCACGCCCGCCCGGGCCGTCGTAACGCCCGCCCGGGCCGTCGTAACGCCCACCCAGGCGGTCGTATACGACGACAGCGATACGGCGACGGCAATACGACGCCGGCGGCAACAACCACGACAGCAACAACGGCGACGGCTCCTGCCCCTTCAACTACGAGGGGACGGGAGCCGTCGCCGCGATGAGAACCCCTAGGGCCTGTTGCGAAAGTGGATCTTGTTCGTTGATGATCACGTCCCGTGGGACGTGGGGATCTGACGAACGGC